>NZ_CP016545.1:0-302500 GCF_001687545.1 Paraurantiacibacter namhicola
TTCGGTTTCCCCGTCGCACCGATTCGGTCGCGGCGGCGGAACGAAAAAAGAACACGAAACGCAAGGGGCCGGCGCGGCAAGCGCTGGCCCTTTTTGCATTTGCGAAAGGTTAAGGAGGGGTTGCCGGAAACACCAAGGATTCCCGCGATTCGCGCGGCGATCTGAGAAATCTTGTTTGTTTCCAGTATCTTCAACGAAACGCTGCGACATAGCGTAGTGTCAAGGCGGTATATTTCAGAATTTTTGCAACCCCGCTCTTGCCCCTTTGCCCCCACTGTTTTTACACAGTTGGAACCGGTCGGGGGCTGACCTGCCCACGGCCTGCCAGAAGAGACGAGAATCTAAGCCATCCGGGTCGCGAAACCGCGCTTCCCGGTCATGGCAGGGCTTTGCCGGAAGGGGACGCCGGCTTGCCCGTACGGGATGGGGAAACAGTGAGATGGCGCGTAACGCACATCTGAATCGGGTGGGGAAATCCGTGAGGGACACAGACGCTTTGAGCAAAGAAGAACAGGAAGCGTTGGACCTTGCAGCAGACTGGTCGGACATCAGTGTCGGCCTGCGTAAGGATTTGGGGCAGCAACTTCACAGCCAGTGGATCAAGCCGATCCAGGTGGGCAATTTCTGCAAGGAAACGGGCACGCTGGACCTATTCCTGCCGACCGAATTTTCCGCCAATTGGGTGAATGACCGGTTCCAGGACCGGCTGAGCCTGGCGTGGAAGATCGCCCGCAGCGAAGTGCGCCATGTGCGCATCTCCGTCCATCCCGGCCGCCGCAAGCTGGGCGATTTGAACCTGCGCCCCGATGGCGGGAAGCGCGCGGCCAATGATGCCGCCTATGCCACCCTGTCCATGGGCGCCATGGGCGAGGACAGCCTCAGCTCCTCCGTCGGCCTCGACCCGTCGCAGACCTTCGGCGCCTTCGTGACCGGGACCACCAACGTGCTGGCCTGCAATGCGGCCGAGCGCATGGCCAAGGTGGAACAGCCGCAGTTCAGCCCGCTGTACCTGAAAGCCGCCACCGGCCAGGGCAAGACGCACCTGCTGCACGCCATCGGCCATTCTTACATGCAGGCCTTCCCGCGCGCCCGCATCTTCTATTGCAGCGCTGAGCGCTTCATGATCGATTTCGTCCAGGCCCTGCGCCAGAACGAGATGATGGAATTCAAGGCCCGGCTGCGCGGTTTCGACCTGCTGCTGGTGGACGATCTGCAATTCATCATCGGCAAAGCCAGCGCGCAGGAGGAACTGCTTTATACGATCGATGCGCTGCTGACCGAGGGCAAGCGTCTGGTCTTTGCCGCCGACCGCGCACCGCAGGCGCTGGACGGTGTGGAACCGCGCCTGCTCAGCCGCCTGTCCATGGGCCTGGTGGCCGACATCCAGCCCGCCGATATCGAGCTGCGCCGCGCTATCCTGGAATCCAAGCTGACCAAGTTCGCCCCGCTGGACGTACCGGCGGACGTGATCGAATTCCTCGCCCGCACCGTTTCGCGCAATGTCCGCGAGCTGGTGGGCGGCCTGAACAAGCTGATCGCCTATGCCCAGCTCACGGGCCAGGAAATCAGCCTGCAGCTGGCCGAGGAACAGCTGACGGACATCCTGTCCGCCAATCGCAAGCGCATCACGATCGACGAGATCCAGCGCACGGTTTGCCAGTTCTACCGCGTCGACCGCAGCGAAATGAGCAGCAAGCGCCGCGCCCGCGCAGTGGTTCGCCCGCGTCAGGTGGCGATGTACCTTTCCAAGGTGCTGACCCCGCGCAGCTATCCGGAAATCGGCCGCAAGTTCGGCGGGCGCGATCACTCCACGGTGATCCACGCCGTCCGGCTGATCGAGGACCTGCGCAAGCGCGATGCCGATATGGACGGCGATGTGCGCAGCCTGCTTCGCCAGCTGGAAAGCTAGTTTGCCTCACGAGCCCGCATCCGCGGGTTCGTCCTCCCGGCTATTCCCTTCCCCCGGATCAAGTCCGGGGTACGGGGCCGGTCCGGACGGACGCCAAAGCTGATTGGCGCCCTTGCGATCTGCCGGAGGCAGACCGAAGTCTCGACAGCTTGTGCACAGGCTGCCAACAGGCCGTCCATGAGTCTGTCCCCTGAACGCCTGGACCGTTTTGCGCGCCATATCGTGCTGCCCGAAGTGGGCGGCGCGGGGCAGGCGGCGCTGGCGGGCAGTCATGTCGTGCTGGTCGGCCTGGGCGGCATCGGCTCGCCTGCGCTGCAATACCTTGCGGGCGCGGGGATCGGGCGGCTGACGCTGGTCGATGACGGCGATGTGGAGCTGAGCAACCTCCAGCGCCAGACGATCTACACCACGCGCGATGTGGGCCATGCCAAGGCGGTCGCCGCGCGGCGCTGGCTGGCCAATTTCGACAGCGAAATCTCCGCCCAGCTCATCGACAACAGGGTCACTCCGGACAATGCCACCCGGATCGTCGAGGGCGCGGACCTTGTCATCGACGGGACGGACAATTTCGCCACCCGCCTAGCCATTTCCGATGCCTGCGTTGCAGTCGGCGTGCCGCTGCTGTCCGCCGCCGTCGGGCGGTTCCAGGGCCAGGTCGCAGGCTTTGCCGGGCACTTGCCTGACGAGGCCTGCTATCGCTGCTTCGTTGGTGATGCCTTCGATGCCGAGGATTGCGACACCTGCGCAGAAGACGGCATGCTGGGCGCGATGGCCGGATGGACCGGGACCTTCGCCGCAATGCAGGCGGTGCGCATCCTCATCGCGCCCCAGATGGGTAGCGCGGCGTGGGGCCAATTGCACCTGATGGACGGACTGAAGCCCGGCATGCGCTCCCTCGCCATCGCGAAGGATCCCGATTGCCGGGCGTGCAGCAAGAAAGAGACGGATTGACGTGAGCGGACAGGAGACGGGGATGCGCGCACGCGCACGGGCGCTGATCGAATCCGGCTGGTTCGAACGCGCCATCATCGCAGTGATCGTGATCAATGCGCTGGGCCTGGGGCTGGAGACATCGCCCGCCGTCATGGCCCGCTTCGGCGGTGTGATCGCGGCGCTGGACAGCATCGCCATCGCTATCTTCACCGTGGAGATCGGCCTGAAGCTGTTTGCCTATGGCTGGCGCTTCTTCCGCAATGGCTGGAACGTCTTCGACTTCGTCATCGTGGCGGTCGCGCTGGTGCCGGCATCGCAGAAATTTTCCGTCCTGCGCGCCCTGCGCATCCTGCGCGCCCTGCGCCTGATTTCCGTCGTGCCCAGCATGCGCAAGGTCATCGTCGGCCTGTTCAGCGCCATACCCAGCATCATTACCGTGATCATCATGCTGCTG
Source organism: Paraurantiacibacter namhicola (assembly GCF_001687545.1). Classification (NCBI taxonomy): domain Bacteria; kingdom Pseudomonadati; phylum Pseudomonadota; class Alphaproteobacteria; order Sphingomonadales; family Erythrobacteraceae; genus Paraurantiacibacter; species Paraurantiacibacter namhicola. Next base: position 3,297 of record NZ_CP016545.1, read on the forward strand.
CTGATCTTCTACATCAGCGCGGTCATGGCCACGAAGCTGTTCGGCGCAGCCTTCCCGGAATGGTTCGGCACGCTTGGCGCATCACTCTATTCGCTGTTCCAGATCATGACGCTGGAAAGCTGGTCCATGGGCATCGTGCGGCCCGTGATGGCCGAGTTCCCCTATGCCTGGGTGTTCTTCGTCACCTTCATCCTGATAACCAGCTTCATCGTGCTGAACCTGTTTATCGGTGTGATCGTCAACGCCATGTCCGAAGCCACGGACGAAGAAGCGCATAGCGAACGCGAGATGATCCTGACCGAGCTGCGCGAACTTAAGGCTGAGATGCGCGCCCTGCGCGGCGGGACGCCTTAGCGGGCGCTAGGAGCCGAGCACCTCGTCCACCCACTCCGGCACCAGCTCGCTCGCTGCACCAAGCCGCGACTCGGTGAAGAAATGGCTGCCCTGGCTCAGTCAAAAGCGCTTTTCAATCGCGCACGATCCATTTCCATACCCTCGCCCAGATTTCCGGAGCCAGAGATAAGCGCGAACCCTCATTGTCCGGATCTGGAACCATCATCTGGTGGTTCGCTTCGGGATAGACCCAATAGTCCAGATTGGATTTCCCACTCGCCTTGAACATCATCATCGCAAAGTCGGTATTGATAATTGGCGCGGCGCGGTCGTCACCGCCCTGGACCAGCAGCAAGGGTATATCGAGGCTCAACATGTCCTCTATCGCGAAACGCGCGCCGAATCCGGTCCATCGCCGATTGGACTCGCCCATGAAAGCGCGCTCGAGCGCATATGGCGCTTCGCCGATCGCGCCGATGGCTTCGAATATTTCCTCGACGTTCTCTTGCGCCTCAGCTCGTGAAATTTCGCCCCTCTCGGCCCGCAGTCGCTGTTCAATGATGAAATCGAAATACTGCGGCAGGGCGATCCCGCCCCAGCCCACCGCCTTGTCAGCATCGCTGATTTTGGCGACCGCAAAAACATATTGCGCGCCTTCCGAGCCACCGACGATCACCACCCGATCAATCTTGTCACCAAGTTCGTCGCGGGCATGGGAGATTGCGATGACAGCGCGCTGGACGAGTATTGGAAATGACATGCCCGCTCGGTACTCCGGGCCGTCCAGCTGAACCGGACGTCCGCGTTCAGGATCAAACTCAATAACCGAATTGAACGGAATACCCGGCTTATCGATAAGCATGAAATGTCCACGATGGCTGTTGGCAAACAGCTCGCGCGGGAAAGTGTATCCCCTGCTACCGTCAGTGAATTCCTGAAAATGCGGGTAGGCACCAGAACCCTGCAACCACACGATGAGCGGACCTGTGCTGCCGCGATTATCCGTGTCGATGTGCCAGGAAACATCCCCGAGCAACGGGTCGGCGACACCATGGTGCGAATAGTCACCCTGCGCCGGGAAATCCAAGGTCTTGGCAAAAGCCGCCGACGGAATGGCCGCAAGGACGGTCAATCCCGTCAAAATCGCGGCACTTAGTCTTACTCTGCTTTGTAGCATGAACGGTCCTTTCGACAGGCTTCGCTACATATCCAATAGCCGTTCTACCCACCGCGGGACCAAGTCGCTCGCCGAGCCCAGATGTGTCTGGTCGAACAAATGGCTGCCCTGGCTGTGCTCCAGGTTCAGTTCCAGCGTGTGCGCGCCGTGCTGGCGGGCTTGCTGGACGAAACCGGCGGCGGGATAGACCGCGCCGCTCGTGCCGATGGAGACGAACAGGTCGGCTGCCGATAGCGCGGCGAAGATCCGGTCCATCTCATACGGCATCTCGCCGAACCAGACGATGTCCGGGCGCATGGCGCCGGCGTGGCCGCAGGCGGGGCAGGCCGTAGCGGCGGTGAGATCGCCCTCCCAGCGATGGCACGCATCGCAGGCGGTGCACCATGCGGACAGGCCCTCGCCATGCATATGGAGCACCCGCTCCGCCCCGGCGCGCTCGTGCAGATCATCGATATTCTGGGTGACGATCAGGAGGCCGCCGTCGAAGTGGGCATCCAGCTTCGCCAGCGCGCGGTGCGCCGCGTTCGGCTCAGCCGCCAGGATCTGCGCGCGCCGCGCGTCATAGAAGCGCTGCACCAGCTGCGGATCGCGCGCGAAGGCCTCCGGCGTGGCGACATCCTCCACGCGGTGATCTTCCCACAGGCCGTCGTCCGCGCGGAAGGTTCTCAGCCCGCTTTCCGCGCTGATGCCCGCGCCTGTCAGGATCACGATGTTTTCCGGTTTGGTCACTGCGATTGCTGCTCACCCTTGTCGTCACCCTGAACTTGTTTCAGGGTCCATCCCTCCGCTTGCACAGCTGGCTTTGTGAGGCACGATGGATCCTGAAACAAGTTCAGGATGACGGATGAAACTCGGACGGAAATAGCAATGGCACGCATCGGCATCATCGGAAGCGAAGGACGCATGGGACAGGCGATTGCCGAGGTCCTGGCGGGCGGCGAGCATGCGCTCGCAGGCGGCGTCGACCGCGGCGGCGATGTCACTGCGCTGGCGGCGAAGGCAGACGCGCTGGTCGATTTCTCCAGCCCTTCCGCGCTGGCTGCAAACCTCTCTGCGGCGAGGGCGGCAGGCATCCCCGTGCTGGTCGGCACGACCGGCCTGGAGGGCGATCACCACGGCGCGCTGGACGAGGCAGCAACCCAGATTCCCGTGCTGCAGACCGGCAACACCTCGCTCGGCGTGACGCTGCTGGCCGCATTGGTGAAGAAGGCCGCAGCCGCGCTGGGGCCGGACTGGGATGTGGAGGTGCTGGAGATGCACCATCGCATGAAAGTCGATGCCCCCAGCGGTACGGCCCTGCTGCTGGGCGAAGCGGCCGCAGCGGGCCGGGAAATCGACCTCGCCGCCAATATCGAGAGCGGACGCGGGCACGACTTTGGCGGTCACACCGGCCAGCGCAGTGAAGGCGCGATCGGCTTTGCCGCCCTGCGCGGCGGCACGGTGGCGGGCGAGCATTCGGTCATCCTGGCCGGCGAGCAGGAGCGGATCGTCCTGTCCCATTCGGCAGAGAATCGCGCCATCTTCGCGCGCGGCGCAGTGCGCGGGGCGGCTTGGCTGATCGGGCGCGAAGCGGGCCGGTACACGATGAATGACGTGCTCGGGCTTTGAAGGGTTTCGCCATCGGATCGGGCGTGGCCATTGCCTTGCTACTGAGCGCGATCGGCTTCGTCATGGTGGGTCCGGGTGGCGGCAATGCCTACCCGTGGCCGCTCCGGGTCAGCCTTGCGGCGGTAGTGCTGCTCCCAATCGGCTGGCGCGCCATGGTGCAAACGCCTGCGCCTTGGAAGCTCGGCCTCGCATTGGCGCTGGTGATGCTGGCCATCCTGTTGCTGCTGGCGCTCCCGTTCATGGATCCGGGCTGGATGCGCGAGACGCACGGCGGTGTCTTCGCCGTCTGGGCGACCCTGTGGTTCGTCGCCGCCCTGCCCTTCATGCGCAGCGCCACGCGGCGGATCGGCTGACATGACGAAAGACCAGATTTTCGAGTTTTTCCGGCGGCTGGCGGAGGACAATCCCTCGCCCGAGACGGAGCTGGAATATGGCAATTGCTACCAGCTGGTCGTGGCCGTGGCGCTATCCGCGCAGGCGACCGATGTGGGCGTCAACAAGGCGACCCGCGCGCTGTTCGCCAAGGTAAAAACGCCGGAACAGATGCTGGCGCTGGGGCTGGACGGGCTGATCCAGCACATCAAGACCATCGGCCTGTTCAATTCCAAGGCCAAGAATGTCATCGCGCTGAGCCAGCTGCTGGTGGACGAATATGGCAGCGCGGTGCCGGACACGCGCGAAGACCTCGTCCGGCTGCCCGGCGTCGGGCGCAAGACGGCCAATGTCGTGCTCAATTGCTGGTTCGGGCAGGAAACCTTTGCGGTCGACACGCACATCCTGCGCGTCGGCAACCGCACCGGCCTCGCCAAGGGAAAGACGCCCGAACAGGTGGAAGCCAAACTGGAAAAGCGCGTTCCCGCCCCCTTCCGCCTCGGCGCGCATCACTGGTTGATCCTGCACGGACGATATGTGTGCAAGGCGCGCACGCCCGAATGCTGGCGCTGCCAGGTCGCGGACCTGTGTAGCTTTCGCAAGAAGGTGCTGGAGAAGCCCAAGGGTCGATAGATTACAGCAGGGAGCAGCGGTATGAATTGGGTAGAATTAACTGAGGGATCGTCGAACAGCGAAATTGCCTACATGTTGCTGTTTCTGATCGGGATCGGCTTTGTCCTAATGGTCCCCTTTGTCGCGATTCTTGGAAAGATAGTCGCGCTGAAGAAGAAGCCTCAAGCAAGAGCGCTTTGGACCACGTCCTTGGCTTACGCAGCAGCTGCGATCCTCGTCATGCTTTGGATGGGACCGATGCTCCCACCATGGATCATACCGCTATTACCCTTGCCAGGGGCCGCAGTGATCTTCTTCTGGCTCCGCATGAATTATCGAAAAGCATGGCTGGAAGATCACCAGGTCGACGGCTCAATCGACTTGGAAAACGACGATTGGCGAGTCGGCATTATCACGTTGATCCTGATCGCGGTCATCGCGACAGCCCGCTTTGTCTTTAGCGGAATGGAATTGTGACGGACAGTCCGGGGGCGAGCCGGTAAAGGCCCGCCCCCCGGCAATCATCAGCCCCGAATCAGCCCCAAATCAGCCCTGGTCCACCGCCTTGCTGACGAGGACGTGCACGGACACGCGGCGGTTCTGCGCGCGTCCAGCGGGGGTGGAATTGTCCGCTGCCGGATCGGCCTCGGCCATCCCGGTCGGCGTGAGCATGCGCCAGGGCTTCCATGCGCACTGCTGCTGCAGGTGATTGACCACGCGGCCTGCGCGCTTCTCGCTCAGCACCTGGTTGAAATCCTGGTCGCCGGTCGAGTCGGTATAGCCGACCACCAGCAGCAGGGCGTTGTCGGTCGCGGCAGCCTGCTGGGCGGCCTGGCACAGCTCGGTTGCGGCAGCGCCCTTCAGGTTCGAGCGACCCGTGTCGAAATAGACATTGGTGGTCGATTTCACATTGTACTGGTCGATATCGCCAAACCGGCCCCGCAGCGCCTCGGTGGCGGCGGCGTTTTCCTGGATCGCGAACTCGTTCTCGCCAAAGCGCTGGTCCGTTGCAGTGTGGATGCGGGCGACTTCGGAATAGTCGTCGCTGCCGAAGCGGACGGAGGTGGCAATCAGGCCGCCTTCCCACTGCTTGGTCTTCATCTTCACCGGCAGGCCGGTGATCAGCGCGCTGGTATCCAGATCGTTGCGGCCGAGCCCCAGGAAACCGTCGCGCGCCTTGATGTCGGTGATCTGCGCCACGCTGACTTCGGCACGCTGGCCTTCCTTCGTGCGCACGACGACCTGCTGGCCCTTGCGCGCGGTGATGGTGCCCTCGACCTCGGGCCCGTCCTGCAGGCCTTCGAAGCTGGTGGGCATGGTGCCGTAGACGTTGATGTCCTGCTCTGCGTAGGCGTCCTGCGCAGTGGCCGGGATGGCGGCGGGTGCGGCGAGCAGCGCGGCAAGCGCCAGCTTCGCGAATGCGGTCTTGTGATTGGTCATTGGTGTTCTCCTTCCAATTCCGCGCGGAGGCACGCCCCTGCACGGCGACACGAATTGAAGGAGGCCGCCCTGTTGGCCGCGACCTTGCAGGCGGATGAACCCGAATGTCAGGAACCGCGCGGCGCTGGTTAACGCGTGCCAGCGGCGGGACGAATTGCGGGCGGTAAGCTGCTGCCTACCCTATTCGCCCGCGTGCGATCGCCACTGATAGGTGTCGGTATATTGCTGCATCGCCTTGATGCGGTCGCCGTCCATTTCGAAAGAATGCACGAATTGCGCATTCAGCTTCGCCCCCGTGGCCTTGTGCATCCCAGTGTAGCGCCCTTCCGAGACCACGCGGTTTCCCTCGGATGTGAACCGCTCCGGCGTTGCGGCAAAGTCGTCATACTCGCCAAGAATCGGGGCAAACACGCCGTTCAGGACGCCCTCGAACCCGATATGCGGATTGGACTTTTCGTAGGGTCCGCCTTCCGCTTCGATCCAGCGGACATCGTCGCCCAGCATGGCCGCAATTGCGTCCATGTCGCCAGCCGCAAAGGCGGCATACAGTCGTTTGGCAGTTTCGACGGGTTCTGGAGTGCTCATGTCATTGTCCTCTCGTCACACATCGTCCGCAGAGACCATCTCCGCCTTGTCGATCTCGTCCGTCATCACGCCGACCGTGACCGCGACGGTGGCATCGCCGGTGACGTTGGTGGCGGTGCGCATCATGTCCATGATCCGGTCCACCCCGGCGATGAAGGCGATGGTTTCCAGCGGCACGCCTACGGCGGTGAAGATGGCTGCCATCATGATCAGGCCTGCACCCGGGATGCCGGCCGCGCCGATGCTGCCGACTGTCGCGAGCAGGGCGATGGTGAAATAGTCGGCCGTGTCCAGGTTCACCCCGAAGATCTGCGCGCCGAACAGTGTGGCGAGGCCCAGGTACATGGCTGTCCCGTCCATGTTGATCGTGGCACCCAGCGAAGTGGTGAAGCTGGTGACCGGGCGGCTGACGCCAAGGTTGCGCTCCACGCAGCGCATGGTCACCGGCAGCGTCGCGTTGGAGCTTGCGGTGGAGTAAGCGACCGCGATGGCGTCCACGATGCCGCGGAAGAAGTCCGTGACCGGCAGGCGCGCCAGCCCCTTGATGATGCCGACATACATGACGCCGATGATCAGCAGGCAGCCGAGGTAATTGAGCCCCACCAGCTTGGCGAGCGCCACAAGCGCCGGGACGCCGACCGTGCCGGCCACCCACGCCATCAGCGCAAACACGCCGAAGGGGGTCAGCTCCATCACCAGGATGGTCACCTTCTGCATCACGATAGCGCCGCTATCGAAGATGCGCTGGGCCGGTGCGCCGTCTTCCTTGGCCATCAGGATGCCGATGCCGATCAGCAGGCTGAATACGATCAGCGGCAGCACGTTGACGTCAGCCATCACCTGCACCGGGCTGGTGGGGATGGCGTTCAGCAGCGTGGCGCGCCAGTCCATGGAATCCGGATCGGGCACGGCGCCGCGTTCGATCACGCTGGTATCCAGGCCCACGCCCGGCTCCAGGAAGGTGCCGAGCGCCAGGCCCAGCCACACGGCGACTTGCCCAGTTACGATGAACAGCAGCAGCGCCCGCCAGCCCACGCTTCCCAGCTTCCTGAGATCGCCGATGGCGGCCACGCCGCTGACAAGGCTGAAGAAGATCAGCGGGACGACCAGCATCTTGATGAAAGCGATGAAGACATCGCCGATGATCTTGATGCTTTCCGCACCCGGCCCCCATACGAGGCCCACCACGATGCCGAGCACCAGCGCGCCGATGACACGCTGCCAGAGGGGGATGGCGAACCAAGTCTTCATGCGTGCTATCCTTCGTGTCCGATTGCCGCCAGCGCGATGCGGCGGTAGATGCGGGTGAGCGTGTCGAGGTCGGCGACCGCAACCGCCTCGTCCGTCTTGTGCATGGTGGCGTTGACCAGGCCGAACTCGATCACCGGGCACACATCCTTCAGGAAGCGCGCGTCCGACGTGCCGCCGCTGGTGCTGGCCTCGGGCGTCACGCCCGTCTCCGCCTCGACCGCTGCGGCGACCATGTCGCTGAATGCGCCGGGCGGGGTCAGGAAGCTCTCGCCGCTGATCACGGGACGGGCCGTGCCGCCGTGCTTCTCGGCAATCGCCGTCACGCGCTCTGCCAGCGAGGTGCCGGTGTGCAGATCGTTGAAGCGGATGGAGATGCGGGCCGTGGCCTTGCCGGGGATGACGTTATGCGCCCGGTTGGCGACGTCGAATTCGGTGATTTCTAGGTTGCTGGCCTGGAACCAGTCGGTCCCCTCATCCAGCACCAGCGCGTCCAGCTCGGCCAGGATGGCGACCATCTTGGGCATCGGGTTGTCGGCCAGGTGCGGATAGGCGACGTGGCCCTGCGTGCCGTCGACTTCCAGCCAGATGTTGACCGAACCGCGGCGGCCGATCTTCATCATGTCGCCAAGGCGGTTCACGCTGGTGGGTTCGCCCACAAGGCACAGGTCCGGCTGCACGCCGCGCTGCCGCATCGCATCGATCAGCGCGCGCGTGCCGTGCAGCGCCGGGCCTTCCTCGTCGCCCGTGATCAGGAAGCTGAGCGTGCCCGCATCCTGCGGTACGTCGGCCACGGCAGCGGCCATGCAGGCGATGGAGCCCTTCATGTCGACTGCACCGCGGCCATAGAGCAGTTCGCCCTTCACCTCCGGCCCGAAAGCGTCGGTCGACCAGCCTTCCCCCGGCGGCACCACATCGAGGTGACCAGCAAAGGCGAAGTGCTTCGATCCGGCAGGCCCTTCGCGCACGGCGAGCAGGTTCTCGACCGGCTCTTCCTCGCTGCCTTCCGCCCCCTCGCCCCGCGTGAAGCGGTGGACGGCGAAGCCCAGCGGGCTGAGCATGGCCTCCATCGCATCGAACACGGGCCCACGCGCGGGCGTTACGCTTTCGCAGGCGATCAGCGCCTTGGCATTCTCCAGCGCGCTCACGCGTCCGCCACCTCTTCGTAAGCGGAGATGGTCCATTCCTCGGCCTCGGACGCCTCGCGCCACTGGACCATCCAGTCATGCTCCCAAACGGCCTGCATATAGGCCTGGGCGAAGCCGGGGACGTTGACGCCATAAGTCAGGAAGCGGCTGACGATGGGGGCATAGAAGATGTCCGCCGCCCCGAAGGTGCCAAACAGGAAGGGGCCGCCTGCGCCGAAGCGGGCGCGCGCCTCTGCCCACAGGGTCAGGATGCGGATGATGTCCTGCCTGCATTCCTCGCTGACCGAGTGCCCTTCGACCTGGCGGCGGATGTTCATGGGGCATTCGCGCCGCAGCGGCAGGTAGCTGGAGTGCATTTCGGCGACCATGGCGCGGGCCATGCCGCGCGCGGTGTCGTCCTTGGGCCAGAAGCGGTCGCGGCCCACCTTGTCGGCGAGGTATTCCATGATGGCCAGGCTGTCCCAGATCACCGTCTCGCCGTCCCACAGCAGCGGGACCTTGCCGGCGCTGGGCTGGAACTCGCCATCCTCGCGCTTGCGGGCTTCCCAGTCCTCGCCCGCGATATCGACCGTCAGCTCCTCGAACCCCAGGCCGGATTGCTTGGCGGCGAGCCAGCCGCGAAGCGACCAGCTGGAGTAGTTCTTGTTGCCGATGATCAGCTTCATGCAGTGTGCCTGTCTGGAGGGTTGGGTCGTGGGGCCACGGCCTATCCGTTCATCCAAGCGCTGTCGAGGCTGAATGGTGTTACAGGTGTTACAGTGTCCAGAAGACAAATTCCGCCGCGCAGGCGGCGCGCGCAACTCGGCCAGAACGGCTGCGACTATGGCGAGGGATTTGTCACGGTCCATACCCCGCCGCTGGCATGGCCGGCACGGTGTAGGAAAGGTCGTCGACGGTCGGAACCCTCACATGTTTGCCACGATCTACCTGCGGTCGAAATGCTCGGTTTCTTCGATCAGCAGGTCGGTTTGAAGGATACGCGAATGCGGAGCGTTTTCGCGATGGTCGCGATGGTCGCGCTTGGACAATTGGTGCTGGTCGATTGCCTCTTCCGACGCGACCCGCTTCATGGTGTCGAACCCGTCATCACCCTGATAGCTGATGTGGGTATTGCAGGTCGCAACCACGCCGTGAACTCGCAGAATCCTCTCTTCGAGATCCTCGATAATGCCCGGCCACATCGCTATCCACTCCTGCTGCGCCCGGGAGGGATTTTCCGCAGTGGAATAACCGGAATATGTGAACGGCATGGTGAACCAGACCGTCCGGACAGTGTTGCCGGCCTGATCCTTGCGCTTGTGCGTGCACTGGAAAATCTCGGCGTAATGGCGAGTCATCCGGCCATTGTTTACCGGCGTGTCATCGGTCGGGGGCGTGCCCAGATCCAGCGAATAATTGCTCGAACCGCTGCCACTGCTGCTGCCACTCGAGGAAGACCGCCGAGAGCTGTTCCGCTTCCGCGTTCTGGGGCGATAGACGAGCCGCCTGTCAGCACACAATTCCGGCTCTGATTCGCAGAGATCGTAGCTTCCTTCTTGCATCGCGAGCGGCTTGAACTTCCGGAATGTAAGTGTGCCGGGCGTGCCGTTTACCCATTCCCCGAACCTCGCATCGCGATTGGCGTAATGCAGTCCGCCGCGGCCGTGCTGCCTGTCATTTGCCCAATGCCCGGAGTAACTTTCGTACTCGCTCCCTTCGGCAAAAAACAGCTCGCCCCGACCGTGGCGCTTGCCGTCCTTCCACTTGCCTTCATAGCGTTCGCCATTGGCATACCACATCGTGCCGGTGCCAGACTGATTGCCGTTTACCCAATTGCCCTCGTACCGCACATTGCTCTGCCCCCGGGCATAATACATCGTGCCGCGCCCCCAGCGCTTGTCGCTTCGCCATTCCCCTTCATACCGGTCGCCGTTTGGCCAAGTGTAAACGCCCTGGCCGTGCCGCTGCGAACGAGCATACTCGCCTTCGTATATCAGGCGGCCGTCCTTGCCGAAAAACTTGCCTGGGCCCTGTCGCAAGCCATCGGAAAAATTGCCCACGAACTTGCGGCCGTCATGATAGGTAAACACGCCGCTGCCCGAAGCCTTGCCCTCCTTATGGCCGCCTTCATACGTCCCATGGGTATCATAGCCGATACCCTGGCCCTCGCGCTTGTCGTCCCACCAGTTTCCTTCGTACTTGACCTCGCCGTCCGCCGTGGTCAGCCTGCCCATCCCGCTGCGTTTGTCTTCGCTCCAGTGACCAATGTATGTCGGACCGTTCGCGTAGGTCATCACGCCGTGACCTTCGCGTTTGTTGTCCAGCCACTCGCCATCGTATTTCGCGCCGTCGGCCCAGTACATCGTCCCCTGATAGGTGCGATATCCGCCCACCCACGAACCTTCGTATCGGTGTCCAGCGGGATAGTGATACGTGCCGGTTCCCCAGCGTTTGCCGTCTTTGAAGTCCCCTTCATAACGGCCTCCGTCGGAGTAATTCTGCATACCCCGACCCTCATACTTTCCGGCCACGAATTCGCCTTCGTAAAGGATCGAACCGTCAGGTGCGTATTGCGCGCCCTTGCCGTGCCACGTGTCGTCCTTCCATGAACCGACGTACATGCCGCCGTCCGTCATGTAGAACGTGCCCTGTCCGCTCCGGCGATTATTGCTGTGATTGCCTTCGTACCGACCGACTTGGTTGTAGAGCACGCCGTAGCCGGAGCGCACGCCAGCCTCCATCTCTCCTTCATACCGCACGCCGTCACCCAGCTCGCAGATGAAGATGGCACCTTCAGGCGTGCACTGCGTGTCCTGCGAATGGGCCGGCGCCGCCGCGATAGCCGCTGCCAAGCCGATGAAAAGGTTCGTTTTCCGGCTCATGATGCCTCCCCCCGAAGCGCCAGATTGCTTCCGGGATTAAAGGCCGCACACCGCATTGAGTCAAATTTCCGGGAAGAAGCCCGCTAGTCGCCCATCAGCATCAGGAGGCCGAAGACCAGCGCCGTGGCAGCTGCGAAAAGCGACCATGACCAGGCGATGGCATATTCGCCCAGCTCAAGCGGGCGGATGGCCAGCACGCCGCCCTGGTAACCCCCGGAATCGATGAAGAGGCAGACGACGAAGGTGATGACGGCGCCTGCCAGGGCGGCCTTGATCAGTTCGAACATGCGCGGGCTCCCGCAAAAGCAGTCAGGTCCGCACGTCCCTTAGCACGGCTGCGCGCAGTTCGTCCAAACCCATGCCCTTCTCGCTGCTGGTGACATGCAGTTCGGGATAAGCGGCGGGGTGCTTCTTCGCCTCCGCCGCGGTGCGCGCGCGGACCTCTTCCAGCGCGCTCGCCTTGATCTTGTCCGCCTTGGTCAGCACGATGCGGTAACCCACGGCGGCCTCGTCCAGCATGGTCATCATCTCGATGTCGACCGGCTTCAGGCCGTGGCGGCTATCCACCAGAACCATGGTCCGCTTCAGCACCGCGCGGCCGCGCAGGAAAGTGCGCACCAACTTCTTCCAGTTCTCCACCACCTTCAGCGGCGCCTTGGCAAAGCCATATCCCGGCATGTCCACCAGCCGGAACTGCGTGGGATCGCCGATCTCGAAGAAGTTGAGTTCCTGCGTGCGCCCCGGCGTCACGGAGGTGCGCGCGATGGCCTTGCGCCCCGTCAGCGCATTGATGAGGCTGGACTTGCCGACGTTCGAGCGCCCCGCGAACGCGATTTCCGGAAATTCCGGTTCGGGCAGGAACTTCAGCTGCGGCGCGGACAGCAGGAAGTCCACCCGGCCGGAAAACAGCTTGCGCGCTTCCTGGGCCAGGGCGGCAGTGTCGTCTTCATGCTGATCCATACTGAACTCCGCGCGGATACCCGCCGACACCATCGTCATCCCAGCGGAAGCTGGGATCTGTTTCAAATCGAGCGCCAGCAGCGAGAGATCCCAGCTTTCGCTGGGATGACACCAGGACTCAGCCCTTCGCCTTAGCCTCTGCCGCCTTGGCCTTTTCCGCCTTGTCCTTCTCTGCCTGCGCTTTCAGCTGCGGATGCTTGGAATAGAGATACCATTGCTGCGCGATGGTGAGCACGTTGGAGGTCACCCAGTACACCAGCAGGCCCGATGCAAAACCAGCCATCACGAACATCAGCACCCACGGCATGATCATGAAGATCTGCTGCTGCATCGGGTCCATCGCGGCCGGGTTCAGCTTGAACTGCAGCCACATGGTGAAGCCCAGCAGCAAGGCCAGCACACCCACCGCCAGGAAGGGCGGCGGCGTGAAGTCCAGCAGGCCGAACAGGTTCAGGAAGGTCGCCGGATCGGGCGCGGAAAGGTCCTGTATCCACAGCACGAAGGGCTTGTGGCGCATCTCGATGGCGATGATCAGCGTCTTGTACAGCGCGAAGAAGATGGGGATCTGCAGGAAGATCGGCAGGCAGCCGGCGAGAGGATTGACCTTTTCCTCCCGGTACAGCTTCGCCATGTTCTCCTGCATCTTCTGCTTGTCGTCCTTGTAGCGTTCCTGGATCGCCTTCATCTTCGGCTGGATCGCACGCATGGCGGCCATGCTGGCGAACTGCTTCTGGGCGATGGGGAACAGCAGGGCGCGGATAATGAAGGTCAGCGCCATGATCGCGACGCCGAAATTACCGACCAGCGCATACAGCTGCTTCAGCAGCCAGAAGATCGGCTGCATGAACCAGAAGAACCAGCCCCAATCGATGGCGCGGCCGAACTTGTCGATGCCCTGCGCCTCATACATGTCGAGGACGTCGGACTCCTTCGCGCCCACGAACAGGCGGCTGGCAGTGCTGACCTGGCGGCCATTGGCCACGGTGACCGGATCGTAGAGCATTTCCGCACGGTAGAGCTGGTTGCCCTGCGAGCGGAATGCGCCGTCTGCCGCTTCGGCATCCACCGGCACGATGGCGGACATCCAGTAGATATCGGTGAAGCCGATCCAGTTGGTGCGACCTTCGGGCGCGACGGAGCCGACTTCGGCCACGTCGTCATAATCGTAATCGAAATTCACCGCGCCGCCGAAATCACCGACCGGGCCGGAATGGACGTTCCAGGTGCTGGCACTGGCCGTGCGGCTGGTGCGGCTGAGATAGCCATAGGGGCGCACCACGATGGAGCCGCCGCCGGTGTTGGCGACCGTCTGCGTCACGTCGAGCATGTAATGCTCGTCCACTTCGTAGCGGATGGTGAAGCGCTGGCCTTCGCCATTGTTCCACGTCAGCGTGACCGGTGCGCCGGGCGCGAGCGGGCCGCCTTCGGCCTGCCACACGGTGCGCGGGCCGGGCACGTTCACGCCCTCGCCCACCCAGCCGAATTGAGCGAACTGCTCTGCCGGCGTGCCGGACGGGCTGAAGGTGCGGATCGGGCCGCTGTCTGCCTCCACCGTCTGGCGGTGCGATTTGAGGACGATATCGTCCACGCGCGCGCCAACGGGGTTGATGGAGCCGGCAACTTCCGGCGCATCTATCTTCACCCGGTCGGCGGCGACCAGCGTGGTTTCAAGGTCCGCTGCTTCCTGCGCGATGTCGGCAGGATCGGTCAGGCCGCGCTCGCGCGTGCGCGGTGCAGGCTCGCCCTCGATCGCGGCATCGGCGCGCTGGGTGGGGGAATCGACCCGCTCCGCCTGCGTCACGCTGGCGGGCTGCGGGTACATCTTGCTCATCAGCAGGTCCCAGCCGAGCAACAGGCCCAGGCTCAGCACCATGGCGAGGATAAGGTTACGCTTGTCGTCCACTGCAATCCCGTCGGTATGTCTAATGAGTGTGGCGGCGCCTTACGGCACCGGGTCGTGTCCGTGACCCCCCCAGGGGTGGCAGCGCAATAGCCGCTTGGTCGCCATCCATCCACCCTTCAATGCACCATGCTTCTCCAGCGCCTCTATCGCATACTGGCTGCAGGATGGCTGGAAGCGGCAGGATGGCGGGATGATGCGGCTGGGGCCCAGCTGCCAGCCCCGCGCGATCAGGATCAGGATGCGCTTCATGCGCGCCTGCTGCGCCGGTCGCCGTTCATGGGCGGGCGGCGTTTGTCGCCCTTGCCCTGGCCCGCGCGTTCCAGCGCTTTCGAGAGCTCGGCGCGCATGGCGGCAAAGTCCCGCTCCACCCCGCCGGCGCGGCCGATCAGCACATGGTCGTGGTCGGCCAGGCCTTCAGCTGGCAGCGCATCGCGCAGCAATTCGCGGAAGCGCCGCTTCATCCGGTTGCGGACCACCGCATTGCCGATCTTCTTGGTGACCGTGACGCCGAAGCGCTTGCCCAGCCCGTCATTGGCGCGCGTCAGCAGCACGAAGCCGGGCCGCGCATTACGCAGCCCCCGATTCGCCGCGAGGAAATCGGCGCGCTTAGTGAGGGTGGAGAGGTCGGCGGGCATGTACGGGATATAGGTGCTGCGCTGCCGGAGAGGAGAATTTTTTGTTTCATGAACCCGCATCTGCGGGTTCGTCCTCGGTGCTGTTCCCTCCCCCCCGGATCAAGTCCGGGGTACGGGGCACCTGCGGGCGGGCGGCCGGCCTTGCGGTTCCCTCGGCGGGAACCGGACTAGCTCACAGTTTCTCTGCTGGAGCTTTCTACCAGAATCAAAACGGTCCGCCGAAGCGGACCGCAAGCGCGACTGCGCGCCCGGACTGGCCCCGCAGCGTAGCGGAGGGATCAGCCGGGAGGACGAAGCCGCGGACGCGGCTTCGCAAAGAGAATCAGGCGCTGAGCTTCTTGCGGCCGCGTGCACGGCGGGCGCGCAGGACCTTGCGGCCACCGACCGTCTTCTTGCGGGCGAAGAAACCGTGGCGACGAGCGCGCACGAGGTTGCTCGGCTGGAAAGTGCGCTTCATGATAAAATCCTCAAAAATCGTCCGGCGCGAGGCGTCTCGCCGCGCCAATAAAAAAGGGCCACCCGCAAAGGCGGCCTCAACATGTGGCGCGCGATTACTGGAGCAGTCCGCCCAAGTCAAGATAGGCCAGCACCGGCGCGCGTTCGATTTCCGGCTCTTCTTCCGGCACCCATTGCGCCATGTCCGCCCCCGTCAGCCACAGCGCATCGCCGAAGCCCACCGAATTGGTCATCCAGTAGAAATCGCGCGCTTCGCCCGGCTCCATGCCCATTTCGGCATAATAGTCGAGGTAACGGCGATGCTCCGGCGAATCGGCGGCGTAGTCGTTCGCCTCCAGCCCGTCCTGGTCCATCCAGGCGTGGACGGCGAACTGCGCCTCCGGATGCGCGCTGCGGCTGGCCCCTGCAAGGTAAAGCTCAACCCCGCCCGAACGCACGCTGCCGCCTTCCGGCACATGCGTCGCGATCCCGCGGGCACGGATCATGCGGCCAAGCGCCAAATTGGCGCGGTCGTCATAAGTGCCGGGCACCTCCACCAGCTGCAACGAGGCGATGCCGGGATGGGCGGCCAGCATCGCCTCGAAGTGAGTTGGCGTGTGCGAATCGGTGATGTCCACCAGCGCGGCGCGGCCATCGTCCAGCACACGGAACGGGCCATAAGCCGCAATGGCCTCGCTTTCCGTCGTGGCGACCAGCGGCGAGACGAAGCGCGCGGCAGATGGCGCATAGGCGGGCGTGTCGTTGCTTGCGCGCAGGGGCTGCGGCGGCAGGGCCATGGTGGCGCCTGGTGCCCGGCGCTCTGTGATGGTGCGCGAGGAGACGAGCACCTCGCGGCCGCTCTCGTCGATCTCGTATTCCTCGATCGTCGTCGTGGTGATCACGCCTTGCGCACTCGCAGCCGTGGGCATGGCCAGGGCTGCGAGGAGGAGGCAGAAAAGGGCGACGAGGCGCTGCATGCAAGGACCATGCGCCCGGCCCGCTTGCGCGAATCCCAACGCATGCCCCTAACCACACCTTGCGCGGCGCGGTTACCGGCGCGGTAACCCTGACGGCGGAACCGCTAGGGCGCGCCGCCGGTTGGCTGGCCAGAGAGGAATTCCCATGAGCCAGCACGCCGCCACCCCGTCCGATTACCTGCGCCAGTTCGCCGTCATCATCGGCGCGATCGCCGGCCCGCTGGGCAGCGCATGGCCGGGCCTGGCGGGAACTGGGCGCACGATTTCCGAGCAATCGGATGCATCGGACACGTGGCTCGTCCCGCTCGGCCTCGCCTTTTCGATCTGGGGTCCGATCTTCATCGGGCTGGCCTGCTACGCCGTGCTGCACGCCCTGCCCTCCCGCCGGACGATGGAGATCCACCGCCGCACCGGCTGGTGGGCCGCGCTGGGCATGGTGCTGAGCGGCGTGTGGGCGATTGCCGCATCCTACCTGCCGGTGGAGACGAGCCACTGGGTGACACCCTTCATCCTGACCGCGCTGGCCCTGTCCGCCTGCCTCGCCATGGTGCGCCTGTCGCGGGCGTGGAGTGAGCTTGGCGGGGCAGAACGCTGGGCTGCATGGCTGCCTCTGTCGCTCTTCGCCGGGTGGACCAGCCTTGCGATGTTCATCAACTGGGAACAGGCCTTCATCGGCCCGCTGGATATGGGCGTGCCGCATATCGCCACCTCGCTGCTGCTGCTGGCGGCGGCAGTCGGCTTCGTCGCATGGAACCTGGTGCGCTGCGGAGGCAACCGCGCCTATATCGTCCCGCCGATCTGGGGCCTGGCGCTGCTCGTTATGGCGCGGCTGCAGGGCGATCCGCGGATCGAGACGCTCGCCATCGCCGCAGCGGTCGGCCTGCTGCTGGTTGCGCTGGCAGACTGGGGGGCGCGCCGACGCACCTGACCGCCGCTGACGCCCGATGACAGAACCGTAACGGTCCTAACCCCTCGACACGCGCCCCCTTCCGCGCCACCAAGGGAGCACAGGAATTTCAGGGGGTTCGTGCGTGGTCGCACTGGTACAGACGGTCGCCTATCTCGGGCTGGAAGCGCGCGGGGTGGAGGTGCAGTGCCAGGTCGCCCCCGGCTTGCCCAAGTTCAACATCGTCGGCCTGCCGGACAAGGCGGTGGGCGAATCCAAGGAACGTGTACGCGCCGCGCTCGCCGCCATGGGCCTGACCCTGCCGCCCAAGCGCATTACCATCAACATGTCCCCGGCCGACCTGCCCAAGGAAGGCAGCCATTTCGACCTGCCCATCGCACTCGCCCTGCTGGCCGCCATGGGCGTGACCGATGCCGAGCAGCTGACGGACTTCATCGCCGTTGGCGAGCTGTCGCTGGATGGCCGCGTGGTGCCCAGCCCCGGTGTGCTGCTGGCCGCGATGCATGCCAGCGGCGAGGAGCGCGGCCTGATCTGCCCCGCCGCACAGGGGGCCGAGGCGCGGTGGGCCAGCGGGGTGGCGGTGGTCGCCGCGCCCGACCTCGTCAGCCTGCTCAACCATCTGAAAGGCACCAGCACCCTGCCCGCGCCCGAGCCCGGCGAAGCGGCAGAGGAGATGACGGGTCCGGACCTGAAACAGGTGAAGGGCCAGGAAACCGCCAAGCGCGCGCTGGAGATCGCCGCGGCGGGTGGTCACAACCTGCTGATGATCGGCCCGCCCGGCGCGGGCAAGTCGCTGCTCGCCAGCTGCCTGCCAGGCATCCTCCCGCAGCTCTCCCCGTCCGAGGCGCTGGAGACCAGCATGGTGCAATCGGTCGCCGGCATGCTGGAGGGCGGGCGCATCAGCCGCACGCGGCCTTTCCGCGATCCGCACCATTCCGCCAGCATCGCTGCGTTGACCGGCGGCGGGCTGAAGGTGAAGCCGGGCGAGGTCAGCCTCGCACATCTGGGCGTGCTGTTCCTGGACGAGCTGCCGGAATTCCAGCGCGCCGCGCTCGATTCACTACGCCAGCCGCTGGAGACAGGCGAAGTCAGCGTCGCGCGCGCCAACGCCCATGTCACTTACCCGGCGGACGTGCAGCTGGTGGCCGCGATGAACCCGTGCCGCTGCGGGCATCTGGGCGATCCGGCACTCGCCTGCTCACGCGCGCCGCGCTGCGCGGCGGATTACCAGGCCAAGGTCAGCGGGCCGCTGCTGGACCGGATAGACCTGCATGTGGAGGTCGACCCGGTCAGCGCCGCCGACCTCGCCCTGCCCCCGCCTGCCGAGGGCACGGCCGAAGTCGCCGCCCGCGTGCGCGCCGCGCGCGATGTGCAGTCCGCCCGTCAGACGGAAACCGGCGTCCGCACCAATGCCGGGCTGGATGGCGACGCGCTGGAGACCTTCGCCGGCCCGGACGAGGCGGGCCGCAAGCTGCTGATGCAGGCCGCCGAAGCCATGCGCCTCTCCGCCCGCGCCTACACCCGCGTCCTGCGCGTCTCCCGCACCATAGCCGACCTCGCAGGCAGCGAAGGCGTGGGGCGGATACACGTGGCAGAGGCGCTGAGTTATCGCAGGCAGGCGCCGAGGGCGTAAGTGGCCGAAATTGGGTGGGAAGCTGTCATTCCCGTTGCAATGCCCACGGTGCCCAAGCTGGGAACCGCTCGATGCAATTTCGGACAACGCTAGTGTCAGACTTAACAATCAGGACGCGATAAACTGCAACAAATGTGTCATCGGATGGCCCGCTGTCAGATCGAAAGCCTATAAACTCTCGATTGGACAATGGCGCATATACGCCCACCCGGCATATTCCATGTGAGGTAAGTGCAACGAGTGCCTTTTGGTAATCTCCGACCGTTGCATTTTCGGGAAGGGCGATGACAACGAATGGGCTGCTTCCGTGTGGTCCAACCTCTAAGCCTTCAACGCGACTAGCAAACTCTGAAAATGGCTGATTATCCAGAGTAAAGCTACCCGCCCTTGGGTCGAATATAGGCAGGTCCGGTTTGACGCCTTTCGGATACACCACACTCCCGGGCTCGCCAAAGACTTCCAAGAGGAAATCGAACTCGGTTGGATTGCCGGGCTCACTATCCATTCGCTGCAAGTTCAACAGTAGCGATAGGCCCTGTGCAGCTACGACCACGGCCAGTGCGATAAGAAGCAATATTCGGGTTCGTATCTTCAGTCGTCGGCGCATGACTTGCTTTAGCGCCACAGCTGTAAGGTTCAAACGATCTATCTCCAGGCCGGAAGCCGACTCCAGAGACAGCTATGCTACGGGGACCGGTGCGGACTGGCAGCAGAAATGGCGAAAGGCCCGCCCCTCACCCCGCCGTATCGATCGGCACCGCCTTCTCCTCGCCTGCCACATCGTCCACCACTTCCACGATGCCTTGGCCCAGATGGCTGCGGCTGCGGCTGTAGGCGAAGTAGATGACGAGCCCGACCAGCGCCCATGCGGGCAGGACCAGGATCGCCTGCCAGGGCAGGTTGACATAAAGGAACAGGCAGCCCGCCAGCGTCAGCGGGGCGATGATCCACACGCCTTTCATGCGGAAGGGGCGCGGCCGGTCCGGGTCCGTCTTGCGCAGCACCATCACCGTCACGGCCACCATGAAGAAGGCGTAGAGCGTGCCCGCATTGGCATAATCCGCCAGCAGGCCGACGGGGAAGAAGGCCGCGCCCACCGCCACGATCAGGCCGGTCATCAGCGTCACGATATGCGGCGTCTTCCATTTCGGGTGCACCGTGCTCAGCCGTTCGGGCAGCAGGCCGTCGCGGCTCATGACGAAGAAGATGCGGGTCTGCGCGAAGATCAGCACCAGGATTACCGAGGGCAGCGCCAGGAAGGCGGCGACGCCCAGCATGTTGCCGATGCCGGAGAAGCCGATCTGGCGCAGCACATGGGCCAGCGCCTCGTCCGAGCAGACCAGCGCGCAGGAATAGGCTGGCATGGCGCATTGCCGCGCCAGCTCCTCCGATCCTGCCGGGAAGGGAATGCCATCCGGCCCCATGATGGGCTGTCCGCCGATGGTCCCGATCGCGCCGGCCGCCACCAGTATGTAGAACACTGTGCAGAACAGCAGCGATCCGATCAGGCCGAAGGGCACGTTCTTCTGCGGGTCTTTGGTTTCCTCCGCCGCGGTGGAGACGGCATCGAAACCCACGTAAGCGAAGAAGATCGTCGCCGCCGCGCCGACTGCGCCGAGCCCCGTGCCGAAGCCGCCGAACACGCCCGCGGGAAGGAAGGGGTTGAAGCGGGCCGCATCGAATTCCGGGCTTGTGAGCGTCAGCACCACGAAAGCGGTGAGCGCCGTCACCTTGATCGCCACCAGCACGGCGTTGACCTTGGCGCTCTCGCTCGTCCCGATCATCAGCAGCCAGGTAACGGCCAAGGCGATCAGCATGGCGGGCAGGTTGATGAAGCCGCCCGGCGCGCCGCCCAGCGCAAGCGGGCCTGCGCTGAGCCAGGCGGGTAGCTGTATGCCAAGGAATTCGTTCAAGATCGTGCCGCTGAAATAGCCCGACCAGCCGACCGAGACCGCGCTTGCCGCCACTGCATATTCCAGGATCAGCGCCCAGCCCACCGTCCAGGCCAGGAATTCGCCGACCGAGGCATAACTGTATGTGTAGGCGGAACCCGCCACCGGGATCATCGCGGCCACTTCCGCATAGCAGAGCGCCGCGACGATGCAGACGGCCCCTGCAATCAGGAAGGCCAGCATCAGGCCCGGACCCGCCTTCTGCGTCCCCGCGGCGGTGAGGACGAAGATGCCCGTCCCGATGATGCAGCCGATGCCGAACAGCATCAGCTGGAAGCCGCCCAGCGTGCGGTGCAGCGCCTTCTTCTCGGCGGTGGCAAGGATGGATTGAAGTGGCTTTACGCGGCCAAACAGCGACATGGAAACACCCCGCTAAACGCCGGCCGAATCAGCTCGCCGGTTGGCTGTATCTACGCCTCTGGTTTGCGCGCACAATCGCGATTTTAAGGCCGCCTGTTTATTCTGCCGGAGGGGCGAACAGCGCGTCGTCCAGCGGCTCGCCCACGGCGACCTCGCGCCACCACACGGTGTTCGATTTCACGCCGTCGTAATACAGCGTGACGGTGCGCGCCTGCACCCAGCCGCTATCGGGCATGCGGATGAAATCGTCATAGGTCCGCTCGTGCCAGCCGCGCGGGGTGCGGAAGGCGAGGTAGCGGATGAAATGGCTGTCCGCATCGAAGCCGAACAGCGTTTCCTGCCCCTGCGGGTCCACGATGCGCACCAGCTCCACTGCGTGGCCGTCCACCAT
Source organism: Paraurantiacibacter namhicola (assembly GCF_001687545.1). Classification (NCBI taxonomy): domain Bacteria; kingdom Pseudomonadati; phylum Pseudomonadota; class Alphaproteobacteria; order Sphingomonadales; family Erythrobacteraceae; genus Paraurantiacibacter; species Paraurantiacibacter namhicola. The sequence continues at coordinate 24,834 of NZ_CP016545.1, forward strand.
GCGCGGCGGGGCGAGCTGCAGGGTGAAGCCCTCCTCCAGCGCGGAGCGGACGATGCCGAAGCCGAAATTGCTCGCCCAGAAGGCATCGGCCTGCGCCTTGGGCACGATGCCCTTCTCGTTCCAAGTCGTCTCCCCGTCGAAGCCGACTTCGAACAGCACCGCGCCTTCGGACCGGGCGGAGATGCGCACCTTGCCCTCCGCAGCGTGGGCGCTGGTGCGGCCCGCGTCATAGACGCGCCACATGCGATAATCGTCCGCCCTGCTGCGCACCGCCGTGCTGTCGGCGGCATAGAATTCCGCATATCCCACCAGCATCAGCGTGCCGGGATCCAGCCAGCCATCGCCGCCATGCGCGGCAACGCCCGCCTCCACCACGGCGCGCGCCTGTGATGCGCTGTCGGATGCGGCGGCCCCCGCCTCGCCCTCGGACTGCGCCGGGGCGGCAACCGCGAAGGTGAGCGCAACAGCTGCAATAATGGCCTTGCCGATTGCACCGATCATCGCCGCTCTCCCATCACAATTTGTCCGGACAAGTCTTTCCAACCATGGCCCGAGCGATTAGGCAAGGGACATGCGCATCCCCCGCCTCGCTCGCCCCGCCGCCCTCGCCCTGATGCTGGCCGGTGCCGCCGCGACAGGCGCCGTGCCTGCTGCCGCGCAGGACAGCCTGCCGCCGGGCATCTGGACCAACACGGAAGACCAGTATTTCGCCGAGGAGGAAGGCCGCGAGAAGCCTGAGTGGTTCGCGCTGGAAGTGGCGCAGGACGGACGCTGGCGCAGCGTGGATGCTTTTGGCGAGCCGTCCGGAGATGCAGGCGGAGAGTGGCAGGAAGGCCCCGTGCCCGCTGTCACGGCCCGCGACGGCGGCGGCTGGCAATGGCGGGGCAGCGAGCTGCGCCGTGCGCGGCCGTTCTCCTGCTGGATTTCCGTGCGCAAGTTTGCCGGCAAGCCCGATGGCAGCGCGGACTGGACCTTTGCCGCGAACCTGCCGGTCTACGACCAGGGCGGGCGCATCTTCATGGACGGCGCAGGCATCGCCCCCGATGTCACGCTGCGGATGCGCAATGTTACCTGGGCGCGCGGCAGCCGGAACAAGCCCTCGCTCGTCATCTACATGCACCGCGACGATCCCGACCGGGCCGAAAGCTACTCCTGGACATCCCCCGATGCCACGCTGGTGGGCATAAACCTGCGCTGGGTACAGGCGAGCTGCAGCCCAATGGCCGAACCGGTGGCCGAGCAAGTATCCGAAGAAGAGGACGAAAACTGATGCGCACCACACGGGCAATCCTACGCGCACATGGCGGGCCGGAGGCGATCGAATGGGTTCAGGAAGACCTGCCCGATCCCGGCCCCGGCGAAGTGCTACTGGAACACGGCGCGGTGGGGCTGAATTACATCGACACTTATCACCGGCGCGGCATCTATCCGATGGAACTGCCCGGCGGGCTGGGCATCGAGGCGGCAGGCCGCGTGCTGGCGGTTGGCGAAGGGGTCGAAGGGTTCGCAGCGGGCGACCGCGCGGCGACGTTCGGCCCGCTGACCGGCGCCTATGCCACCCACCGGCTGATCGCGGCGGAACACCTGTTCGCGCTGCCCGGCACCATCGACGACCGGACCGCGGCAGCCGCCATTGTGAAGGCCTTCACCGCAGAATTTCTGGTGGAACGCTGCGCAAAAGTGGAGGCCGGCTGGCCGGTGCTGGTCCACGCTGCGGCGGGGGGCACGGGGCTGCTGCTGGTGCAGTGGCTGAAGCATATCGGGGCCGAGGTGATCGGCACGGTTTCCACCGAGGACAAGGCGCAGGCCGCGCGCGAGGCGGGGGCCGACCACATCATCTTCTACAAGCGCGAGGACACCGCAGCGCGGGTGCGCGAGATCACCGGCGGGGCGGGCGTGCGCGTCACCTTCGACGGGATCGGCCGCTCGACATGGGAAACCTCGCTCGATGCCACGGGCATGCGCGGGCTGATCGTCAATTACGGCAATGCCGATGCGCCTGTTGGCGAGGTGGATGTGGGCGTGCTGGCCATGAAGGGATCGCTGTTCAACACGCGGCCCATGCTGTTCCACTACTACGCCGACCCTGAAGAGCGCGCGCGCTGCTCGGCGCGGGTCTGGGACCTGTTTGCGCGGGGCGTGCTGTCCGTCACCGTAGGCCAGGAATACGCCCTGACCGACGCGGCGCAGGCGCATGCGGATTTGGAATCGGGCAAGACCACCGGCTCCACCCTGCTGCTGCCGTAGCGACCGAAAGCTAAGCCTTCCAGGCCGCTCCGCCGACCCAATCGCCCGCTGCGCCGATGAATTCTGCGGCGCTGATGGCCTGCCACACGCCGGCATCGAAATAGGGGTCGGCTTCGAAGAAGCTGCGCGCCTCGGCCATGTCATGCGCACGGATGACCAGTAGGGATCCGATGGTCGCATCCTTTTCTCGCAGCGGTCCCGCAACGGCATAACGCTCCATATGCGTCTCGATATGGTCGAGATGTTCCTGCAGCACGCGCTGGCGCAGCTCGGCCCCGTGCTCGCCGTCGCGGCAGGAGAAGGCGAACAGCTTCATGGCTTGCACTCCACCAGTTCCAGCAGCTCGCCTGCGGGGCCAAGCGTGGTCGCGGCGCGGCGGCCTTCATACAGCGCGCCCTCGCGTGAGGCGGGAGCGGCGATCCAGTCCAGCTCGCAGGCATCCAGGTCCTGCACCGCCAGCGTGACGAGAGCATTGCCGGGGGGCAGCAGGCCCTCATGGCGCGGGCGCGCGGCCGCTTCTGCAGGGTAATCGTCCACTTCCACGATCGGCATGCGGCCCTTCGAAACCATGGTCAGGGTCGTCTGCGTATCGGGCGACAGGCCGAAGGCGTTGTTGATCATGGTGTAGGGGATGGTGAAATCCGCCCCGCGATCGAGATGCAGGCGCTGGCGATACCACTCCACGCTGGCTTCCCGGTCGGGCGCGGCCAGCACCACGATGAAGATGCGGTCCACCGGGCTTTTCGCGCGCGGCAGGTCGCTGCCCGGCATGTCCGCCAGCACCTGGTTCAGATAGACCATCTCTCGCCCCGGCCCCAGCACCTGCATGGGGATGAAGGCCGGCTCTATGTTCTCGATCACCTTGGGCGGGCCGACGATCTCGAACTGGCCGGGCGGGATGGCATCGGGCCAGTGCCAGACATCCTCCACCGTGCATTCGAAGGCGGCCCAGCCATAGCTGCGCGTGGGGCGGAAACCGGGATGGGCGGGCTGCTCGACCAGCCGCATCCAGCATGGCTCTGCGCTGGCGGGGCGAAGCACGGCGTAGGGCGATCCTGCATTGCCGGGGCAGCCCCAGCTTTGAGCGAGATCGGCGTCCAGCTCGCCCCGTTCGGCCAGTTCCAGGCCCAGCGTGTCGCGATAAGCGCGCAAGGCTTCATCGAGGTCCGGGACGGTGGACAGGCCGCCCAGGATCGTGCCGTGCGCAATGCTCACCCGCCAAACTCCGGCTTGCGCTTTTCGGTGAAGGCGGCGGTGCCTTCCGCGAAATCGCCCAGCGTGAAGGCCTCGGCAAAGATCGCCCGTGTTGCGTCATCGTCGGCCACTTGCCCGTCGAGCACACGGCGCACGATGCGCTTGATCTCGCGCACGGAATGCGGGCTGGCGGCCAACAGGGCGGCGACCTCCGCCTGCGGATCATCCGCCAGCACTTCCACCAGTCCGATACGGTGCGCTTCGGCTGCATCCAGCAGCGTGCCGGTGAACAGCATGCGCTTCGCCTGCCCCGGTCCGACAAGGTCGACCAGCAGCTTCACGTCATGCAGCGGATAGACCAGCCCCAACTTGGCAGGCGTAATGCCGAAGCGCGCGCGCGGCGTCGCCACGCGCATGTCGCAGGCCAGCGCCAGACCGCAGCCTCCGCCGATGCAGTCCCCGTCCACAAAGGCCAGCGTAGGCAAGGCGAAGCGGGCGAGTTCGTGCTGCACCCGGTTGATCGCCTGCTGGTTGGCGGAGCGCCAAGCGGCATCGTCCTTGTTTGCCAGCAGCTCGCGAATATCCGCGCCTGCGCAGAAAGCGCCCTCCTCCGCCGCGCGCAGCACCAGCAGGCGAATGCCCTCCGCCGCCTCCGCCTGCGCGAGCAGGCCGGGCAGCGCCTCCCACATCGCCATGGTAAAGGCGTTGCGCTTGTCCGCCCGGTCGATCAGCAGGTGGGCGACGGCGCCGTCTATCTCCAGCCGCAGGCTCATGCCGGATGTGCCGCCATGAAATGGTCCGCGATGGCCTTGCGGGTGGTGACCCACACGCCGTCATGCGCGCGCAAATGGCGGAAGAATTCCTCCAGCGCCCAGATCCGGCCCGGCCGGCCGATGATGCGTAGGTGCAGCCCCAGGCTCATCATCTTGGGATTGCCCTCCTCGCCCTCGCGGTAAAGCTGGTCGAAATTGGCCTTGGCATATTCGAGCCACTGGTGCGGGGTCAGCGCAGGGTCGGTCCACATCTTCATGTCGTTGCTGTCGAGCTGGTAAGGCACGATGCACATGGGCGTGCCGGTGGTGTCCCGATCCCAGAAGGGCACGTCCCCGCTGTAATCATCCATGTGATAGGTGAAGCCTTCTTCCTGCAGCAGGCGGCGCGTGTTGTCGGTCAGGAGGTAACGGCTGAGCCAGCCGTACGGCCGCACGCCGCAGGTATGCTCGATACTGGTCACAGCCTTGCGGATGAATTCGCGCTCTGTGTCCTCGTCCATCTTGAACTGATGGACCCAGCGCCAGCCGTGGCTGACAGGCTCATGACCCAGATCGACGATGGCGCGGGCGATTTTCGGGTGGTTTTCCAGCGCCATGGCGGCGACGGTCCAGCTGGCGGTGATGTCGTATTGTTTCAGCAGCTTCACGATGCGCGGCGCACCGGCCTTGATGCCGTAGAGGTAATTGCTCTCGTTGGAGTAATTGCGCATCTTCGATTTCACGAAGACGCCCAGCTCGTCCACCGGCTCCATCCCGCGATCGCCGCGGGCCACGGTCATCTCGCTGCCTTCCTCGACATTCACCACCACGCTCAGCGCCAGCTTCGCGCCGCCCGGCCAGTCCATGCGTTCTTCTTTCATCACTTGTCCTCGCTAGCGCTCGGCTTTCCATGCCACCCGCGCCCTCCACCCTTCCGCCCGGAGCCTACCGGGTTATCATCCGGGTGAAAGGGTGGAGGGCGCGGGTGGCTACGGCACGTACGCAAATTAGTGCATTTCCTCCCCGCCGGAGACGTTAAGCGCCTCTCCGGTAACATAGAATGCCTCCTCGCTCGCCAGCCACAGGGCGGCGGCGGCGGTGTCGGAGGGGAGGCCAGGGCGGCCCATCGGATTTTTCGCGGCCAAATTGGCGAGGTAATCCTCCACCTTTGCAAAGCCGAGCAGTTTCGAGAAATATTCGTTCTGCTGCGCGCCCAGCCCCGTGGTCACATGGTTGGGGCAAATCGCATTTACGGTGATGCCATGCGCACCCAGCTCCACTGCGCTGGCCCGCGTCAGGCCGACCATGCCATGCTTGCTGGAGACATAGGCGGGCAGGTGCGGGAAGCCGGTCTTCGCGGCCTGGCTGGCGATATTGATGATCCGCCCGCCCTTGCCAGCATCCACCATGGCGCGCGCGGCGGCCTGCGTGCAGTAGAATGCGCCCGACAGGTTCACGGCCAGCACCTGGTCCCACTCATCGGCGGTATCGACCTCCAGCAGCGGCTTCATCTTGAAGCCGATCCCGGCATTGTTCACGAACACGTCGATCCCGCCGAAATGCTCAACCGCCTGGGCAACCAGCGCCTGGCACTGGTCGGCCTGCGAGACGTCGCAGCGGATGGTGGCGACCCTGGCCCCGCGCGCCCGCAAATCCTCGGCCACGCCATCTGCCTCGTCATCCAGCCGCACGTCGGAGACGACACAATTCGCGCCCTCGTCGGCGAAGGCCTGCAGGATGCCCTGCCCCAGCCCCTTCTCCTTGCCCGAGCCGGTGACGACCACGGTCTTGCCAGCGAAGCGGCCTTCAGTGTTTCCGGCCATCACAAATCCTCTGTCAGGATGAATTGCGGTGCATCGGCATAGCCCTCGAAGGGCGCGGCGGCGGCCTGGAAATCGGCGGTCGAGATATCGGCCACGAATTCATCCATGCCGGTAATGTCGATGATCTCGACATATTCGAAATGCGGCTTCGCGGCCTCGTCCCCGAATACGCCTGTGGCCTTGTGCACCGTGAAGCTGGTGACTGAGGACAGGTCGTTGACGCCCGGAATGTCGCGGGATTTCGCCCATTCCTCATATTCGGCGACATCGACGCCGTCTTTCAGGTTGAACAGGCAGATAATGCGCATCGTCTCTCTCCTTCAGGATGCAGCGGGCGGGCGATAGGCGGCAAGCTTGCCGTCGAGGAAGCGTGCAAGGGCGAACAGGCCGGCCTCATGACCGACCTGCCCGACGATCTGCACGCCGACCGGCAGGCCGCCTGCCGTCCACCCGGCGGGTATGCTGATGGCGGGAAGCCCCGCGATATTGGCCAGGCAGGTGAAATCGGCCTGCGCGGCAGGTTCCGGATCGCTGTGCGGGAATGGCGGATTGGGCACGGTGGGCATGATCAGGAAGCCGTGGTCCTGCACGATCTGCCGCACCTCCGCCTTGGCCTGCTCCAGTACGCCGAAGTCCTTCACCAGCTTCTCAGCCGGGCGGTCGCGGCCATAGGACAGCAGGCCTTGCAGGTGGGCAGACATGCCCTCCACCCCGTCCAGATGCTGCGCCATGGCGCGCGCGGTGCGGATGAAGCCGGCAAAGCGGATGCGCGAATTGCTCTCGCTGAGGCTTGCCTGTGCGGGGGCTTCGGGAAGAGCGGCGAGCGCGCGTTCAAATGTCGCAGCGACCTCGGCATCGACCTCGACCCCGTGGCCGGCCAGCACGGCCCCGCCGTATTCTCCGGACCCGTCGCCGAAGCCGGAGATGACCCGCGCCGCCTGCTCCAGCGTCGCGAGGTTGCGGGCGAGCGGGCCGATGGCATCCAGCGCGAGGTCGGCCGGCTCCAGCCCGTCCTGGCTGACCGAAGCGGTCGCGGGCTTGAAGCCATAAATCCCGCAATGGCTGGCAGGGATGCGGATGGAGCCCATCGTGTCCGTGCCCAGCGCCAGATCAACCAGCCCGGCAGCCACCGCAGCGGCGCTGCCCCCGCTCGAACCTCCGGGCGAGTAGCCAATGCGGTGCGGGTTCTGCACCGCACCGAAGAAGGGGTTGTCGGATTTGGAGCCCAGCGCGCCTTCTTCCATGTTGAGCGTGCCGATGATGGCGGCACCGGCGCTGCGCAGACGGGACACCGTCTCGGCGTCGCGCTCGGCAATGCGGCTTCGATAGGCTTTCAGGCCTGCGCTCCAGGGCAGGCCCGCCACGGCGATGTTCGCCTTCACCCCGATCGTCATGCCGGACAGCGCGCCCTCGCCCGATTTGGCCTCTTCGTCCCAGTCGACGAAGGCATTTAGCGGCGCGTCGCGCATCTTCAGGGCGGATATGTCAAACGGGTCAGCCATTGCGTTCGTCAATCAGCCGGAGAGGTTTTTGCCGCGTGTCGATCTGCGTGGCGGCTGCCGTGCCGCCGGGCTCGGCCAGTTCCACGTCCACTTCCACGCCCAGCCCCTGTTTCAGCGTGTCCGCCAGCGCCGCTGCATCCGTGCCCCCGCGGCTTTCTAGTGTCACGCGCATGGCATCGCGGCCACTCGCATCGCGGCGCAGGTGGCAGACATACTCGCCCGTCAAATCGCTGCGGTTCTCGATCAGCGAGCCGATGGCATGGGGGAAGACGTTGATACCGCGCAGCTTCACCATGTTGTCGCTGCGTCCGCGGAAGCCCGCGATGCGTTTGAAGGCGATCTCGCCCCGGCCATCCAGCTCGTGCGTAATGTCATGCGTGTTGAAGCGGATGCAGGGGGCGATGTCGTCCTTGTAAAGGCAGGTGACCACCATGTCGCCCGTCTCGCCATGCGCCACCGGGCTGCCGTCGTCGATATCCAGCAATTCCAGATATTGCGCGTCTTCCCACACATACATGCCATCGCGCTCCGGCCCCTCGCCCGCGATAGAGCCGGTGTCGCCCACGCCGTACCAGTCATAGGCCTTTGCGCCGTGCCATGCGGCCTCCGTCGCCGCGCGGTCCTCCGTACCAAGATGGCCAATGATCATGCGGATATCGATCTGGTCGAACAGGCCCAGCTCCTCCGCCGTGCCGGCCAGCTTGCGGATGTAATCCACGAAGCCGACGATGGCGGTGACGCCGAAATCGGCCATCAGCCGCACCTGGTTGACGCTGCGCGTCTCGATCCCCGTTCCGGCGGACAGGAACACACAATTGGTGAACTTGGTCACCGCTTCGCGGATGTAATGCCCGCCATTGATCATGCCGTGACCGTAGACGGAATGGACCACGTCCTGCGCCTCCAGCCCCATCCAGCGATACATGCGGCCGACCAGCAGATTGCCGACCTCGCGCCCCTTGGGGCCGAACATCAGCACCTGCGGCTTGCCGGTGGTGCCGCTGGTGGTGTGGAACACGGTAGGCGGGCGCGTGGCCGGATCGCCCATGCCGTGGAAGTCGCCATAGGGCGGATGCTCGGCTATGGAGGCCATCAGGTCGCTCTTGTCGTAAACCGGCAGCTTGCCGATGTCCTGCAGGCCCGCGATGTCGCCCGGCTCTATGCCCTTCGCGCCCCACAGGCGCTGGTAGAAGGGCACCCGCCAGCCGCGCTCCATCAGGCGGCGGAACTGGGCATCCTGCAGGGCGAACAGCTCGTCCCGGCTCATGCTGCGATAGCGGTCGAGGAAGGCCTGGCCGACCGGGTAATCGGACAGCATCTGCCGGTGGTCCAGGGCCTCGAAATAGGTCGGATAGGTCATGGGATTTCCGTGAAATAGGCGAGCGGGTCGGTGAAGATGCGCAGGTCGGCATCGGCAGGCGCGAGTTCGCGCGCGAGGGCGAGCTTGGCGGAGCGCTGGTCTTCGGACAGCGGGTTTGCCGGACTGCCGAGCGTTGCATCGACGGCGTATTCGCTCGCCTGTCCGGCGCCATCGGTGATCGTCAGGCGCTGGGGGAAGAGGGCATTGGGATCCTGATTGCCATCCGCCACCATTTGCACCCGGCCAGCCAGCTCTGCCAGTTGCGGGTCCGCGATGTGATCGGGCGTGAAGCGGCGCGGATCGATCCGTCCGTCCACCAGCATCAGGGCAGTGAGATAAGGCATGCACAGCCGCGCCCAGGCCGGCGTCATGTCGGGCGCATAGGCCCGGTCCACCAGCCGCCGGATCAGCGGCGGGGCGGCCAGTTCGACTGCCGACACATCCTGCGGATCGAGCGCCAGTTCCTGCAGCTTGCCCAGCGCCGCATGGCTTGCCCGGCCGCTTGGGAAAGGCTTGGTGCTGACCTCCGCAATGCACCAATTGCGGCCAAGCCCGGATGTGTAGCGATCCAGCGCGCCATCTTCGAACAGCTCGAAATAGCCGAAGGGCCCCTCCAGCGCGTGCTGCGGACCGGCGAAGCCTGCCTTTGCAAGGTCGCTGGCCGTGACGGCGGCGCGCGCGGCATTGGCGATCTGGAAGGGTAGCGTCTCGCTGCCTTCGACATGCGCCTGCATGGTCCCCGCAGCGGAGGAATAGGCGAGGCCGAGCGCATCGCGCAGCGGCGCACCGTCGAGCCGCGCGACGGCAACCGCCGCACCCATCACGCCGGTGATGGCCGGGCGGAAGAAACGCATTGCGCTATCCACGCAGAGGCCAAGTCCGGAGGCCACATCGACGCCGATGGCGAGCGCCACCAGCGCGTGGTTCGCATCGCATCCGCCGCGCCGGTCTATCGCCGCGCCAAGCGCTGCGGTCACCACGCTCATCGCATGAACCACGGCGGGCTCGTGCACCGCGTCCCATTCCAGGCAGTGGATGCGGTATCCGTTGACGAACGCGGCGGAGGCTGCCGGCAGCCGCTCTCCGCAGCCGATCAGCCGCGCGTCCGCGCCCGCGCCAAAGCTACGCGCGACGGAGGTAATGGCGGGTTCGCCCGGCGCGCCAACGCCGGCGGCGCCGATGGCCAGCGTGTCGCCCAGCAGGCGCACAGCAGCCGCGCGCACGTCATCGGGCAGCACATGGTCTGCGCCGGCAAAGGCGATGAGGTCTTCGGTCCCGCTCATGCCAACCACTCCGCCAGCATCGTGTCCAGCGCGGCGGCGTCATCGCCTTCCAGCGCCAGTGCCTGCGCGCGGTCCGCCTCGGCCGTATCCAGCCCGCCCCATTCGGCCAGCATCGCCATCTTGCCGCCGATCTCTTGCGGGCCGACAGGACGCTCGGGATCGCCCAGCGTATCCGCCACCGCATGGCCGTTCACCCGCGCGCCGAAATGCGCCGGATAGTGCGCGGTGAATTCCGCATCCTCCGTCACGCTCACCTGCGCGCGCAGTTCGCGCAGCGCCTCGATGGCATCCGGCGTAAAGTCTTCGGGGCGCGCGTCGCGGCCATCGGCAACCACGGCGACGGCATGCTGCAGGGAAAACTTCGCCTCCTGCTCGCTTGCGGGGTCTGGCCTGTCGCAGAAGGCCAGCGCATCGGCATAGGTCTCGACCGTGAAGGGCGCCTGCAAAGTGTCGCCCGCGCGCAATTGCAGCGCCGCATCGATGGCCGGGTGAGCATGGCGGCAGGCGGCGAAGGGCTTGAAGCTGACCTGGTGGATCAGCCAGCCGTCGGCGCCTCCGCCCAGTGCGCCCGGCGTCCGCGTCATGGCCGCAAACAAACCTTGCGGACCTTCCAGCAAGCCATGCGGCCCCGTCACGCCATGCGCTGCATGCAGCGCCGCATCGCGCCCGGTGCGCAGCGCATGGAAGATATGCCATTGCTTGGTCGCATTATCGCCATGCCGCATGTGCCAGAGTCCGCCGCTGACCGATCCGGCATTCGCCAGTGCATCCGCCGTCTGCTGCGCGGAGAGGCCCAGCAGCGATGCCGCGGCCGCCGCCGCGCCGAACACGCCCGCGGTCGTGGTGGCATGCCAATGCGCGTAGTGATGCTCGTCAAGCGCCATGCCCACGGCAATCATCGCCTCATACCCGCGCACCGCCGCATCTAGGCGGGTCACCAGTGCGGCCCCGGGAACGCCCATCGCCGCAGGCCACACCACTGGGCCGGGATGCAGCAGGGCCGTGCGGTGCACATCGTCCATTTCCAGCGGATTGCCGAGATAAGCGGACTGCTCCCACGCGTGGCCAGACACTGCGCGCGCCAGCGTGCCAGCGGGCATGTTTCGCGCGCTTGCAACGCAGGCCAGCCAATCCAGCAGGTGCAGCCGCGCACGCTTTCGCTCGCTTTCGCCAACCGGGCGCGCTAGCCTGTCGGCCAGATCACGAAGCAGGCCCGCCGTCATCGGATGGCCCTGCCCGGCAACAGGGTTCGGGAGAGACCAGTTTGGCAGATGCCGCAGCGAAACCGGCGAAAGGCAGCCTGCCGCGTTACCTGCAGCTGGCGGGCGATCTTCGGGAGGACATCCTTGCCGGCCGCTTTTCCGATGGCACGCAATTCCCGACCGAAACCGCCCTTTGCGAACGCTATGAAGTCAGCCGCTTCACGGTGCGCGAGGCGCTCAAACGTCTGCAGGCCGAAGGGCTTATCGCCCGCAAACGCGGCAGCGGCACCATCGTCCAGCCCGCCAGCGCGCGCGGCGGAGCGCTGCATCAGCCGCTGTCCAATATCGGCGAGCTGCTGCAATATTCGCGTGACAGCGCGGTGGCTTATGCGCCGCATGCCAAGGGCAAGCTGCCGCGCGAGATCGCGGTGCAGATTGCGGAGCGCACGGACGGCACCTGGCGCAGTTTTCGCGGGGTTCGCCGCCATGCGTCCGATGCGCTGCCCATCGCCGTGACGGACGCCTATTTCCATGAAAGCCTGGGCGATGCGATCGACCGGCTGGACCTCGACAAGGGCACCCTGTTCAGCCAGATCGAGCAGCTGGCGGGCGTCGGCATCGGGCGCGTTACGCAGGATATTCAGGCCGTGGCCGCCGATGCGGAAACCGCCGCCGCGCTGGAGATGGAGAAGGGCGATCCGGTCCTGCGGATCCTGCGCTGCTATCTCGATCCTGCGGGCAAGCTGTACGAAATCTCGGTCAGCCACCACCCCGGCGACCGGTTTGCATACGCCATGCATATCGATCTCGACAGCTAGGCCCATCAGCCTGCATCCGCCGCATCGCCGAGCCCGGGTACGGCCCCCGGCGACCACTTATCCTGTCCGGCAAAGCGTATCGCGGGTGCGATATGATGGCTGCCGTCCGGCGCAGTGACCATCAGTCCGCGCTCCCGCACCTGCGGCGCATCGAAAGCCTCCCGGAAGTCCAGCACGGGTGCGAAGGCCACGTCCCTTCCGTGGAACCAGTCTTCCCATTCGGCGCGGGTGCGGCTGGCAAAGGTTTCGCGCAGGACAGCGATCAGCTCGCTCTGCTCCCCTGCCGGGCGCAGCGCAAGATCGAGCAGGTCCTCGCGCCCCAGCCCCTCCAGCAGGGCCTTGGCAAACTTCGGCTCGCGCCCGGCGAGCGCGATGTGGCCCCCGTCGGCGGTGGCATAGACCTGGTAGAGCGCCGCCCCGCCGGTCGAACGCTGGCTGGCGCTGACAGGGCTTTCCCCGCCCGCAATCGCAGGCCCGGCGATATGGCTGGTCCACGGCAGCAGAGCATCGAACATGGCGCAGTCCAGATAGGCCCCCTCGCCCGTACGCGCGCGGCCGATCAGGGCCATCAGCACGCCCGATAGCGCGGTCAGGCTGGCGGCCATGTCGGCTGCGGGCACGCCGGGGACGACCGGCTTGCCATCGGCGCCGTCATTCATCGCCAGGTGCCCGGTCATCGCCTGCACGGCCATGTCGTGCGCCGGGTGGTCGGCCAGCGGGCCGTCCTGCCCGAAGGCGGAGATAGAGCAATAGATCACGTCCGGCCGGATCGCGCGGACCGCATCGTAATCGAAGCCGAGCCGGGCGATGGCGCCGGGGCGGAAGCCCTCGACGAAGACATCCGCCTCGGCGCAGAGCGCGCGCAGGGCTGCCTTTCCGGCATCGGACTTCAGGTCCAGCGCCACGCTTTCCTTGCCCCGGTTGCAATTGGCGAACCAGACCGAATGGCCCGCCTCGAAAGGCTCCATCTGCCGCGCGGGATCGCCGCTGGGCGGCTCCACCTTGATGACCCGGGCGCCCTGGTCGGCCATCATCATCGTCATCACGGGGCCCGGCAGGAATTGCGAGAGGTCGACGACCGTTATGCCTTCCAGCATGCCCATGGATCAGATCACGCCCTTGTCGCGCAATTTGCCCACGGCGTCGGCATCGTAACCCAGCTCGCCCAGCAGGCTGTCGCTGTTCTCGCCCAGCAGGGGTGCGGCGCGATTGGGCAGCCGTGCCCCATCCAGCCGGATGGGGCTGGCCAGGATCTGCATGTCCTCGCGGTCGGGATGGTCCACGCTGTCGCGCATGCCGGTTTCCCGCAGCCATGGATTGTCCAGCGCCGCGCCAAGGCCATAGACGGGCGCGACCGGGACGGTGCCGGCCAGCAGGTCCTGCCAGTGCGCCATGGGCTGCTTGCCGAATTCCTCGTCCAGCAGCTGCGTCAGCGCATCGCGGTTGGCGCGGCGCGCGGCGTTATCGGCAAAGCGCGGGTCATCGGCCAGGTCCGTGCGGCCGATGGTCTGCGTCAAAATATCCCAGAACTTGGGCAGCTGGCACATCACGAACATCCAGCCATCGGCGGCGCGAAACATCTGGCTGGGCGTGGCGGTGGGGTGCGCGCTGCGCGGCTCGCGCCCGGATTCGTCGCCTTCGTTCATGTACCAAAGTGCGGGATAGCTGGTCTGGTGGATCGCGGCGGAAAGCAGGTCCGTGTCCACATCACGGCCCTTGCCGCTGCGCTGCGCATCGACCAGCGCGGCCAGCAGGCCGATGGCAAACAGCGTCCCGGTCATGAAATCGACCATGGACAGGCCCATGCGCTGCGGTTCGCCGCCCGGCTCGCCCGTCAGGCTGCAATAGCCCGCCTCGGCCTGCATCAGGTAATCGTAACCCGGCCAGCGGGCGCGGGCATTGTCGCGGCCATAGGCGGAAAGATGCGCGCAGACGATGGCGGGGTTCACGCCGGCCAGCGCCGCATAGTCGAGGCCGAGCCGCGCAGGCAGGTCGCCGCGCATGTTGTTGGCCACCGCGTGACTGGTGGAGACCAGCCGGTGCAGGATTTCCTGCCCTTCGTCCGTATGCAGGTCCAGCGTCAGGGATTTCTTGTTGAGGTTGAAGGACTGGAAATACAGGCTTTCACCCGGCCGCAGGAAATGCGGGCCAACGGCGCGCGCGGTATCCCCGCCGCCGCGCCGCTTCCCATCCGGCCCGGATTTTCCGGGGGGTTCGATCTTGATAACTTCCGCGCCCAGCTGAGCCAGGTGCATCGTGCCGTAAGGGCCCGCGCCATACTGTTCGGCGCTGACGATCCGGTATCCGGTCAGGGGCAGGTGCACGCCGGGCGCCGTCAGGCCGGATTGTCTTTGATGTGCTGTTTGGCGATGATGATCCGCTGCATTTCGTTGGTCCCTTCCCCGATGCACATCAGCAGGCTGTCACGGTAATAGCGCTCGATGTCGTACTCCTTGGAATAGGAGTAGCCGCCATAGATGCGCATGGCATCCTGGCTGTTGTCCACCGCCGCTTCCGAGGCGAAGAACTTGGCCATGCCCGCTTCCTTGTCGCAGCGCTCGCCGCGGTCGTAAGCCTCTGCAGCATCCATGGTCAGCAGCCGCGCGGCGCGCGCACGGGTGGCCATCTCGCCGATCTTCAGCTGGATCGCCTGGTGCTGGGCAATGGGCTTGCCCATGGTATGGCGTTCCTGCGCATATTGCGTGGCGTGGCGCAGGCTTCCTTCGGCCAGCCCCACACCGCGCGCGGCGACATTGATGCGCCCGAGCTCCAGCCCGCCGGTCGCCTGGAAGAAGCCTTCACCCTCCGCGCCGCCGATCAGCTGGTCTGCGGGCACGCGGTAATCTTCCATCACCAGCTCGGCGGAATCGATCGCCTTGTAACCCAGCTTGTCGAACTTCTTGCCGACGGAAAGCCCATCGCGCTTGTCCACGATGAACAGGCTCATGCCCTTGTAGCGCGGCTCCGACTTCGGATCGGTCTTGGCCAGCAGGGCAAAGGCGGAACCGTTGATGGCGTTGGAGATCCAGGTCTTCGTGCCGTTCAGGACATATTCGTCGCCCTCGCGCCGCGCGGTGGTGCGGATGGCCTGCAGGTCGGTGCCGGCATTCGGCTCCGTCAGGGCAAGGCCGCCGCGGATCTCGCCGGTGGCGAATTTGGGCAGCCACTTGGCCTTCTGCTCCGGCGTGCCGAACCGTTCCACGGCAGCGGCCATGATCAGGTGCGAATTGAAGATACCGGTGATGGCCATCCAGTGGCTGGAAATGCGCATCACGATCTTGGCATACGTCGTCGCGGGCAGGCCAAGGCCGCCATATTCCTGGCCAATCGTGGCACCGAACAGCCCCATGTCGGCCATCTGGTGGACGAGCGCCTCGGGCCATTCGTCATTGTGATCGTGGTGCTGGATTACGGGGATGACCTCGCGCTCCAGCCAGCGGTCGATCGCGTCCAGGAAGGCGACTTCCTCGTCCGGGTCGATGGTGCGCACTCCGGCGTCTTCGATAAGGGCTGCGGTTGCCATGTCCTTGCTCCTATGCGTCCAGATTGCCGTGGCCGCGCTTCCACACCAGCACGGAGCGCTTGTAATGCGCGCAGATATCGCCGTTCTGGTTTTTTGCGGTGGTCTTGAAAGTGACGATGCCCTGCTGCGGCCGGCTCTTGCTTTCGCGCTTTTCCAGGATCTCGCTTTCGCAATACAGCGTGTCGCCCACGAACAGCGGGTGGACCATGCGGACCTCGTCCCAGCCAAGGTTGGCGATGGCCTTGCCGCTGGTGTCGGACACGCTCATGCCGGTCATCAGCGCGATGGTCAGCGGGCTGACCACCAGCGGCTTGCCGAATTCGGTGTCTTTCGAAAGCTCGTAATCGAAATGCGCCGGATGCGTGTTCATGGTCAGCAGCGTGAACCACACATTGTCGGCATCGGTGATGGTCCGGCCCGGCCGGTGTTCATAAACGTGGCCGACCACGAAATCCTCGAAATAGCGGCCCTGCACTTCGCGGAACCGGCCCGGCGAAACCTCGATCACTCCGTCACGCATGCGCGTCGCTCCCCTCGCGCGCCAGCACGGCGCGGTAATGTTTGACCAGCGGCGCTTCCAGCATCCGCCCTTCGTGCCGGATCGCCTTGCCGCCCGCGCCTTCGAAGGCGGCAATGGCCCGCCTGGCTTCTTCGATATCGGCGCTGGTGGGCGCGAAGGCGGTCTCGATGGCTGCCACCTGGCGCGGATGGATCGCTGCCTTGGCCGCAAAGCCAAGCGCGCGCACCCGGCCGCATTCCGCCGCCAGACCATCCTCGTCATCCAGCTGGATGAAGGGCACGTCCACGGCCGGAACGCCGGCCTCCGCGCAGGCGAGCACGATCTGCTGGCGGGCGAGCAGCAGCGGCTCCCACGCCAGTTCGACGCCGAGCTCGCCGGAGAAATCGCCGCCACCGAACATCAGCGCGGCGACGCCGGGCGATGACGCGATGGCGCGGGCGCGGCGCAGGCCGCGCGGCGTTTCCACCAGCGGGACCAGCGCCGGGCACGTATCGCCCAGCGCGCCGCGCACGACGGCGAGTTCGCCCTCAGACTGGACCATGGGCACCAGCATAACTTCCGGCAGCGTGCCCGCACGGGCGAGGTGGTACAGGTCCGCGATACCGGCAGGGGTGGTGGGCGGATTGATCCGCAGCGCATAAGCAGCGGGATCTTCCGCAATGGCCTCCAGCGCAGCCTCGCGCGCGGCATCCTTGCCATCGGCAGGGACCGCATCCTCCAGGTCGATGACCGTCAGCCCCGCCTTCGCCGCGCGCGCTTTCGCAAAGCGATCGGGCCGCGAGCCGGGGACAAAAAGCAGGCTGGAGTGCGAGAACATGAGGTAGGAACGGTCCTGTTGGTGAATGATCCCGAAAGAGGCTTCACAATTTGTCCGGACAAATCTAAAGTCAAGGCACAATCGCAGAATTTGTCCGGACAAATTTGCAGTACGGGAGAAAACGCATCGTGACCATCCGCAAGATTTTCGCCGCTCTCGGCATGACCGCTGCCCCCGCAGCCCTGGCCATGGCACTCGCCCCCGCACAAGCGTCCGCGCAGATGCTGGACCCGGCCGTAGCGGAAGACGCGCTGGAAATCAGCAAGCGGTTGCAATGCGGCGAAGCCGATGGCGAAACCGCTGTCTATCACTGGTCCGGCAATGTCTATGGCCGCTCCCCCGGCCAGCCCGATATCCTGCTGTTCCGCGGCGAAGGCATGAATGTGCGCCGCTGCGTGGAAGTGACCGACCCGGAGCGTGGTACGGGCTGGCGCATGGTCAGCCGCGAAGTGATGCTGATGCTGGATCCGGAAACGGGCGAAGTGGTCGATGAATGGACCAACCCCTACACCGGCAAGACGGTGAAGGTGATGCAGATCCACAACGATCCGGTGAACGGGCGGCCCAATTACCCGCGCGCTGCCGATGGCACGCCCTTCAGCCTTGGCACGCTGAAAGAGGCTGGCCCTTACGTCTTCATCCCGTTCGAAGTGCCGCTGTTCTACACCAACCCGCTGGCCGGGGATTACCAGAATTATGTCGGCAATATGTATCACGCGATGGAGATCTTCGACTTCGCCGCGCTGAAGGATGAGCTTTACGACGCGTCCCGGCCCACGGCTTATCCGATGATCAGCTGGGTGCGCGTTTCGCAATGGGCGCCGTGGATGGAGATGGGTGGCCGGCCGGGCCAGATGGTCTTCAATGCCATGGGCCGCAAGCTGCCGGGCGGTTTCGAGGAACTGCCCGCCATCCTGAAGGACGAGATCCGCGCCAATTACCCGATCTACGAGGACGCGCCGCCGGCAGATGACACCCGCCGCAACGAGACGACGTGGACCAAGTTCAAGCTGCTGACGGACCAGGAGCGCGCCGCTTCGGGCGATGCGCCCGCGCATAGCGGCCACTGACATGGTCACACGGCGCGGCGTGCTGGCCACCGGCGCTGCGGCGCTGGTGGCCGGCGCCGCGCCGCGCATGGCCTGGGGGCGGACCGAGGCCGATGTGGCGATCATCGGTGCCGGCCTGGCCGGACTTGCCGCCGCCCGGATGCTGGAAAGCGCGGGCGCGCGGGTTACCGTAATCGAGGCGGAGCGCCGCGTCGGCGGGCGATTGCACACGCTGCGGCACCTGCCGGGCTCTCCGGAAGCGGGCGGCATCCAGGTCGGCTCCGGCTACACCATCCTGCGGAGAATTGCCGCCGAGCTGGGCGTGGGCCTGGATGAGGGCGGCGGCGCGGGTGCGGGCGTAGCGCAGCGCCCGGGCAATTATTACCACATCAACGGCACGGGCGTTCCCTCGGCTGGGTGGGTGCGGAGCCCTGCCAATCTGCTGCCGCCGCGCGAACGCGAGACGGAACCCGCAGCACTGGCGCGCCTGTTTGCCCGCGCCCTGCCCGCACTGGGCTCGCCGGAGGCCTGGCTCGATGCCGCTCCCGCGCTCGATATCTCATGGCGCGATGCCCTGCGCGCGGCGGGTGCCAGCGCGGAAGCGCAGCGGCTGCTGGAGGCGAACCTCAACGGCAATTCGCTGGATAGCATGTCGCAACTGCACGTGGCGCGAACGCTGGCGATCTATCGCAGCCAGCCCGGACCGGTCGCCACCATCGCGGGCGGGTCGCAGGCTCTGCCCGAAGCGATGGCAGCCACACTGGCCGCGTCCCCGCGCCTCGGCGTGCGGGTCAGGGCGCTGGCCGAGGATGGCGGCGGCGTAGCGATAGAGACCGATAAGGGAACGATCCGCGCGCGGCATGCCATCTGCACCATCCCCTTCGCCGCCCTGCGCCACATCCCGGTGCAAAGCCAAATGCCTCCGCCCACGGCTCACATGATGGCCGCCCTGCCCTACACGCGTGCCAGCTTCGCCTATATCCAGGCGCGCACGCCCTTCTGGCTTGGCGACGGCCTGCCGGAAACGCTGTGGAGCGACGATCCGCTGATCGGCCGGGTCTTTGCCCTGTCGGACGGTTCGGACGGAGCTGCGCCCATGTTGAAACTGTGGACCACCGGCTCTGGCGCCGACCTGCTCGACCGGATGCCCCCCGATGTCGCCAAGGCAGAGATTTCGCGGCGTATCGCGTCCATGCGTCCGTCGGCGCAGGGCCAGCTGGGCGAGATCACGCTGTTCAGCTGGCAGGCATCGCCCTTCGCGCGCGGAATCTACCACCATATCGGCACCGGCATGGCGGCTGCGCTTGCCGCAGCGACGCGCCACGAAGGCGCGCGGCTGCACTTCGCCGGCGAGCACCTGGCGCAGGCCAGCACCGGCATGGAGGCCGCGCTGGAAAGCGGCGAGAGGGCCGCGCGGCTCGTCCTTTCACGGCTCTGACAAAGGAAAGGGCGGAGGCTTTCGCCCCCGCCCATCCGTGGTCAGCACCTGCGGGAGGTATCAGAAGCGGAAGCTGACCTCGGCACCAAATGTGCGGCCCTTGCGCAGCGCCCCGAAGAACGCGCGCGGGAAGCTGGTATCTGCATTCGTGCCGCCCGGGATGCCGGTGGTGCCGATGCCGTGGCGCAGGTCGAACCAGCGCGTGGCCAGCGGGATCGTGTCCTCATTCGTCAGGTTACGCCCGAATACGGCCACCTCGATCTGCCCGAACTGCGCGCCGACTCGGCCGTTCAGCAGGTACGTCTTGCCGGTTTCGGCGAGGTTGTGGACCTGCACGAACTTGGACGCTTCATAACTGCCGTTGAAGTTCACGAAGAACTCGTTCCCGTCGCCGAAGGGCTGGCGGAAATCGATCGCCGCATTGGCCTGCCAGGGCGAGCCGAGCGGCAGGCGGTTGCCTTCGATGGAACACAGTGGAGCTTCGGCAGCGGTCGGGTTCTCCGCATCGGAAATCCGCAGGCCGCCGGAGTTCAGCGTATACTGGAAATCGTCGCAGCCGCTGGTGAAGCGCGCATCGTTGTAGGCAACGCCTGCATTCAGCGTGAGCGAGCGGACCGGGCGGAAGGAAATTTCCGCCTCGAAGCCCTTCACCTCGGCATTACCCTGGTTGGTGGCAACGGAGGTCAGCGCGCCGCCGCCGACCGGCAGGGCCGTGGTCAGCTGCACATTGTCGATCTCGTTATAGAAGGCTGCGACGTTGAACTGTGCGCGGCCATCCAGGAAGGTCTGCTTCAGGCCAATTTCCCCGCCGCGCAGCGTTTCCGATGCGTAAGTGGGGCGGCCGATCCCGGCACCGGCCGAGGCGTTGGTGCCGCCCGGCTTGTTGCCTTCGGTGTAGATCGCATAAAGCAGCGTATCGGGCGTGGGCTGCCAGTCCACCGTCACGCGCGGCACGAAGTCCGTGATCCGGTCGCCGGCATAGAAGGTGCTGCCGGTTGCCGAATATTCGGTCCGCGTCTTGCGTTCGGAAAGCAGGCGCCCTTCGATCCCGACGGTGATGGTGTCCGATGCATCGAACTCCACCCGGCCGTACATCGAGAAATTGTCGATCGTTTCCTTGTAGCTGCCCGGTCCGCCGAACGGCACGCCGTCAGGTGCGTTGGAGAAATCGACCTCGCGGTCCTCCAGCGTGAACTCGTACAGATAGGCACCGGCCAGCACGCGCACCGGATTGTATTCCGGGGACGACACGCGCACTTCCGCGCTCCAGTCTTCCGCGCGGCTGCGGTGGGTGTTGGCAAAGGCCGGTTCGGTCACCGCCGGATTGGGCGGGGGGCCGAAGCGCGTGGCGAAATAGACGAAAGCATCCGAGTGATCGGAGTCCGTACCGGTGCGCGCCAGTTCGTTACGATATCCGAACAGGCCGGACACGGTCCATCCGGTGTCCAGCAGGCCGATGTCGATGACCGAGGAGGCATACCAGCGCGAGCGGTAATAGCCGTCAATCGCGGTCCCATCGAGCGTAGCCGTGCCAACAGGCGCATTGGCCGAGGGCCGGAAGGGAACCGAGGTCGGTTCATTGTTCAGCGCGATCGGGCCCGGGCGAATGACACCGCAGTAATACTGATTGTCATTCGTCGAGGTGCGCGTCACCGGCCAGTAGGGGAAGATGAAGCTCGCCCCGCGGAAGGCGGCGCTGCGGAAGCCGGGCTTGCAATTGTTCGCATCGGCGCCCTGCAGGAAGAGGGCCGGCGTGCCGTCATCCTGCTCCTCGTAGGAGATGCGCGTGCGCCAGGACACGTCATCGGACGGCGTGACATACAGCGTTGCCGCGATATTCGTGCTTTCTTCCTGACCCACCAGATTGCCGGTCAGCGTGTTGCGATACTGGCCACCATATTCGTAATAGCGCCCGTCAAGCCGCACGGCGAAGACATCCTCGACGATCGGGATGTCGATGCTGGCGGAAACCATCCGCTCGTCATATTCCGCGACCCGGCCGCGCACGACGCCCGAGAAACGGTTGCCAGGCGTCTTGGTGATGAAGTTGATAGCACCGGAATAGGTGTTGCGTCCGTACAGCGCGGACTGCGAACCCTTCACGATTTCCACGCGCTCCAGCGCATCGAAGTTCAGGCTCTGCACGTCGCCGCGGAACAGCACGCCGTCGATGAAGATGGCGACGCCGGATTCCACACCGAACTGCACACCGGCCAGCACGTTGCCGAGGCCGCGGATCACGGGGCGGTCCGTGTCGCGCCCAAAGGCGGAGCTGAAGGACAGGCCTGGCGTCTGCGCGCCGATGTCGGAGATATCGGTCAGGCCGCGATTGTTCAGCGTTTCCGAGTCGAAAGCGGTGACAGCGACCGGCGCGTCATTGATGGATTCGTCGGTCCGGCGGGCGGTAACCACGATCTCGTTGAGGCCGAACTCGCTTTCGGCTTCTGTGGTCTCGTCCTGCGGAAGCGGCGCGCCGCCGGCCTGTGCGAATGCAGTTGCCGGGGTCAGCAGAGTCGCGACCAGCAGTGCACTACGGAACATCCGTTTCATAAATTTCCTCCCTCATACGCCGGTCCCTTATCCGGCCCTGACACGGCAAGTTCATATGTCCGGACAAATTTGTCCAGACAAATTTTACAAGCATGCCGGATGGGGCGGGAAAAAGCCGCACTTATGATGCATCAAGGCCACATCTTGGTGTTGCCGAGGAAGGCAGTGAGCAGCAGCAGGACATAAACGATCCACACCCAGATGCGCGTCTCGTTCATGGTGCGCAGCAGCGGGATCTCCGTCTTGTCGCTCGATCCTTCCTCCAGCACTGCGGCGAGCTGCGCGCCCACCGGCTTGAAGGTCACATCGATCATGATGGCGGCCACGAAGATCAGTCCGAACAGCACGGCCTTCCAGGCCAGCCAGTTCGGCGCCAGCGGTGCATCGACAAGCAGGCTCTGCACGCCCAGCCACAGGTAGAAGATGCCCACCAGCCACCGCAGCCAGCCTTCGATCCTGCGATTGCGCGCGGCCCGCGGCGTCTGGTCGTGGCGGTGGGAATCCCACACCAGCCACAGCCATACCAGCCCCACGACCCATGCGCCCACCAGCAGCGGCAGCGGGACGTCCCACCAGTTCCCGGCATCCACCACGCTGAGCGATAACGGGACCATCAGGGCCCATGCGCTGCGCGGCACCATGTCGAGTTCCACCAGCAGTTTCAGCAGGACGATGCGCTGGTCCAGCGTGTAGGTCTTGCGGCGCCTGAAGTGCTGGCCGAGCAGGAAAACCCCGACATCCGCACCCAGCCACAGCACGAATAGCAGCAGGTGGGCATAAACTAGCAAGCTGTAGGCGGTGAGCATCGCGAATTCGCTCCTTGAAACAATCTTGCGCAGGTGGCGCGCCGGACCTGCCGGCACATGCGGCGGCAGGGGCTTCGTTTAATCGAAACATTGACAAAAGCAAATTTGTCCGGACAACTTAGGGGACGCTACCATTCCAAGGAGCCCCGACATGATCTTTCCTATTGCCCGCATCCGCACCTCGCGCCTCACGCTTGCGGCGGCCATGCTCGCAGCCACGGCGCTGCCATCGGCAGCCCATGCCCAGGACCAGGACGGCGATCCGGCAGAGGCAGAGGAAACGCAGGGCGGGCTTGGCGAGATCATCGTGACGGCCCAGCGGCGCGAGGAAAGCGTGCAGGACGTGCCCATCGCGATCAGCGCCTTCAACGATGACGAACTGGCCCGCCGCGGCGTGACCAACGCGCTGGAAGTGGCGCAATATGTCCCCAATTTGGTGGGCCTGAACAACACGGGCCTTGGCTCCGCGAATGCCTATTACCTGCGCGGTCTCGGCAATACCGAAACAATCCCGACCTTCGACCCGCCGGTGGGCACCTATGTCGACGACATCTATCTCAGCCGCCAGAACGCCAACAACCTCAGCCTGTTCGATGTCGAGCGTATCGAGGTGCTGCGCGGCCCGCAGGGCACGCTGTTCGGGCGCAACACCACCGGCGGCGCCGTAAACGTTTTCCTGCGCGATCCGGAGTTCGGCTTCGGCGGCTATGCGGAGGCCGGCTTTGGCAGTTACGACATGAAGATGGCGCGCGCATCCGTGGATGTGCCGATCGGCAATTCCTTTGCCGCCAAGGTGTCGGGGTACTGGCAGGTCGATGACGGCTACGTGCTAAACACCACCACCGGCGAGCGAATGAACGAAAGCGATGGCTGGGGCATTCGCCTTGGCCTGCTGGCAGACCTTACCGACAGCGTGACGTGGAAGGGCAGTTACATCCACACCTTCACGGAAAGCGCCAACGTCCTCAATTTCGATTGCGACCCGGCCAATCCCACCAATTGCGACGGCCGCTTCAGCACTACCGGCTATCGCCGCACCAGCGATTTTGGCGGACTCTTGACCGGTAACAAGAACGATTACGGGCTGGGCAATGCCACGAAGATGGATTTCCTCGCCTCCAATTTCGAAATCGGCCTGGGCGACAATTTCGCGCTCAACGTCATCACAGGCTATGTCGTCACGAAGCAGGATTACGCGCTGGACTTCGCTGATGGCCGCGGCCTGCCTTCCGTCACAACGCCGCGTCCCGGCGTGATCGGATACACTTTCGGCGGCTTCACCATCGCCAACGAGGGCGAGTTCAAGCAGTTCAGCCAGGAGCTGAAGTTCACCGGCAGCGTGGCCGACGGGCTCGTCGACCTGGTCGGTGGCTTCTATTACTTCAAAGAAGACAATTTCAGCGATTTCGGGGACATCTTCTCGCTACCCTTCGGCCCGCTGCCGACCGGCCTGCCGCTGGTGCTGGCGGACCGCACGCTGGAAAACGAGACCGAAGCCTATGCCGGTTACCTGCAGGCGGACGTCAACCTGACCGACCAGATCACGCTGACCGCCGGCATCCGCTATACCGACGAGACCAAGACCTTCTCGATCAGCGACAACCGCGCATCATGTAATGACGGGACGGTGGAGGCGACCTGCCTCTCCAACGTCAACCTGACGGCGGGCAATGGCCGGGCCATCCCACGCGAGCAGCAGGTCAAGATCTGGACCCCGCGCTTCGCCATCAATTACGCGCCGAGCAGCGACCTGCTGTTTTTCGCCAGCGCAACACGCGGCTTCAAGTCCGGCGGCTGGAACGCCCGCGGCACGGCGGCGGGCGAGCTGCTGCCCTTCGATCCGGAAAAGGCCTGGAGCTACGAAGCGGGCTTCAAGTCGGAGCTGTTCGATAATCGCCTGCGTGTGAACGTCACCGGCTTCTGGCTCGACGTGTCGGACCTGCAGACGCCTTCGGCCTTTACGCGCCTCAATGGCTCCATCGCCTTCATCACCCGCAATTTCGCGGATTACCAGAACAAGGGCGTGGAGATCGAACTCAACGCCGCGCCGGTCGACGGGCTGAACCTGTTTGCCGCGGTCGGATACCAGGACGACGAATACAAGTTCGACTCCTCCGATCCGCAATTCGATGCCTTTAACGTGGAATCCGTCCTGTCACAGCAGACGCGGTGCCGCGCGCAGCTGGCGGCCGGGCTGATCCCGGGCGGCGGCACGGCGGAGGCCACGGCCTGCGGCGTGGGCATCGTGGCGCCGAATGGCGAGATCTCCACCCCGGTCCGAACGCCGGACTGGACGCTGGCGCTGGGCGGCAGCTATCGCTTCGAAATGGCAAACGGCCTGTCGCTGACCCCGGCGGTCAACGCCAGCTGGCGCGACGATAGCGAGACCGGCACCTCGCAGGTGACGCTGTACGACCAGCCTGTCACCAGCTCGACCATGACGACATTCGCCGCCAATCCCTTCGGCAATGGCAACATCATCACCGGCTCCTTCAGCGAGGCGCGGTGGATCGTGAACGGCACGCTGACGCTGGGAAGCGACGATGGCTGGTCGATTGCTGCAGAATGCCGCAACTGCCTGGACCAGGAAGCAACGGAATCGACGCTGGCCAATTACACTTACCTCAACCCGCCCCGCACCTGGGCGGTTCGCGGCCGCTTCGAATTTTGACGAAGCGGGCCTTCCCGGCCGCCCTGGCCGCCGCGCTGATCGCATCGCTTGCGCTGCCCGCTGCTTCGGGCGCGCAGGCTGATGCACCGCGCGACGAGCTGCTGGAACGGCGCTGGGAAAGCCTGATCGCAGGCGGGTACGAGCCGCTGACGATACCCGTGGACTGGTACGATCCTCTGGCGCTGGTGAAGGGCGCACCTGCCCCCTTCGCCGTCCCCGCTGCCGACCAGTCCACCATTGCCCCCACAGCGCTGGCCGCCGCTGCGGCATGGGCCGAGGCGCAGAATTCCACCGCGCTGATCGTGGCGGTGGACGGCACGCCGGTGTTCGAGCGTTACTGGCAGGGCAGCGGGCGCGACACGCGCTTCAACCCGCAGAGCATGTCCAAGACGGTCACCGCCCTGCTGGTCGGCACGGCCATCGCACGCGGCGAGATCGCCTCGGTCGACCAGCCGGTGGAGACATGGCTGACCGAATGGCGCGGGCAGCCGCGCGGGCGCATTACCCTGCGCCAGATGCTGCACATGGCATCGGGGCTGGAGCAGGGCGATGCGGGCATGGGCTATGCCATCAGCCTGGACAATCCCGTGGTTCGGCACTCGCTGGGCAGCGACAACAATGCCCTGCCACTCTCGCTCCAGCCGGTCGGCCCGGCTGGAGAGCGGTTCGATTACAACAACCAGGTCAACCAGCTGCTGGGCATCATCCTGAAGCGCGCGAGCGGGCAGGATTACGAAACACTGCTGAGCGAGCGGATCTGGCAGAAGCTGGGCCTGGCCGACGCCGCCGTCCCGCTCGACCGGCCGGGCGGCAATGCCGTCACCTCCTGCTGCATCCTCTCGCGCCCGATCGACTGGCTGCGCATCGGCGGCCTGTTCCTGAATGACGGGATGCATGACGGCGAGCCTATCGTGCCAGCCGGATGGATCGCGGCGATGACTGCCCCCTCCCCCGCCTATCGCGGCTACGGCTTCCAGGTCTGGAGCGGCAACCAGTCCATCGGTGGAGAGCGCCCGCCGGGCGTCCCGCTGGTGCCCTGGCAATCGGAAGCCTTCGTCGATCCCGCCACCGTGATCCTGCACGGGCATGGCGGCCAGCGCGTCTATATCGTCCCATCGCGCCGCCTCGTTATCGTGCGCGCCGCGCGGCAGTGGCCCGATGCGTGGGACGATGCGCTCTTGCCCAACCTTCTTGCCAGAGGCACCCTGACACCATGACCGACACCAAAGCCGCCAGCCCCGCACCATCCGAGCCAGAGCGCGAGCGCGGCGAGTTCTCGGCAGGCTGGAAAGTCCTGCTGGCGGGCCTGCTGGGCGTGATGTGCGGCGCCTCGCCAATCCCTTACAACATCATCGGCTTTACCGCCGAGCCGCTGGCAGCCGAGTTCGGGTGGAGCCAGACGCAGATCGTGCTGCCGATTACCATTTTCGGCGTGATCGCATCGCTGCTGGCCCCGGTCTTCGGCGGGCTGGCGGACCGCTTCGGCGTGCGTCCCGTTGCGCTGTGGTCGCTGTTCGCCTTTGCCGCCTCCTTCGCGGCCATCGCGCTGACCCCGCGCGGCGAGGGGGAGACGGTGATTATCATCTATTACGCGCTGTGGATCGTCGTCGGCCTGGTCGGCATCGGATCGACGCCGGTCACCTGGAGCCGGGCGATCAACCTCTGGTTCTTCAAAAACCGCGGGCTGGCTTTGGGCATATTGCTGCTGGGGACCAGCCTTGCCGCGATGATCGTGCCGCAGGTCGCGGTGCGCGCCATCGATGCCTATGGCTGGCGGGCGATGTTCGCCGTGGTCGCGCTGTTCCCGGTCGCGGCGCTGGTGGTTGGATACTTCCTGTTTCGCGAACCGCGCCCGGAAGAGCGGCCCGCCGCCATCACATCGGCCAGCGGATCGCTGACGGGCGTCTCGCTCTCCGCGGCGCTGCGCGATTACCGGTTCTACCTGATCTGGCTGTCCATCGCCTTCATCGCGCTGAGCTTCGGCGGAGCCTTCATCAACATGCCGCGCATTCTCAGCCTGAAGGGACTGGATGCCGGCACAGCGGCCACGATCATGGGCATTCTTGGCATGGGCATCTTTGCCGGGCGGATCATCACCGGCTTCCTGCTGGACCGGTTCTGGCAAGGTTTCGTGGCCTTCCCGCTGCTCTGCCTGCCGGCCATTTCCTGCATCATCCTGATTGGCGGGGACAGCGTCAGCTTCGCGCTGGCGGCGACCGCGGGCTTCCTGCTGGGCTTTGCCGCCGGGGCGGAGAGCGACCTCATCGCTTACCTCACGGGCCGCTATTTCGGCATGGCGCATTACGGCAAGGTCTATGGCATGCTGTACATGCCCTTCGGCCTGATGTCGGCCGCCTCCCCCATCGTCTATGCGCAGGTCTTCGACCGGACGGGCAGCTTCGACGGGGCGCTGGAATGGGCGCTGTTCGGCTTCGTGATCGGCGGCGGCCTGCTGCTGTTCCTAGGCAAATATCCCGGCAGCTTCCCCGATGCCGGACCCGAACCCTCGCGCGCTGTCGCCGGGGCCGCATGATGGCGAGCGTGGCGGACCGTACCCTCGCCGGCACACTGGCGCAGAGCGGCGCGGAGGTGCTGAGCGATCCGGCCACCCTCGATTATTATGCGCATGACATCTATTCGCGCGGGGCGGACCTTGCCGCCGTTGTGCGCCCGGCAGACAAGCACCAGCTGGCCGCCGCCATAAAGGCTGCGACCGATGCCGGGCATGCCGTTGTCCCGCGCGGCGGGGGCATGAGCTATACCGGCGGATATACCCAGACGGCCGAGAACGCCGTCCTGTTCGACCTTTCGCGCATGGACCGCGTATTGGAAGTGGATGCGGACAGCATGTTCGTGCGGGTGGAGGCGGGCTGCACCTGGGCGCAGCTGCACGCCCACCTGGCGCCGCTGGGCCTGCGCACGCCGATGTGGGGCACGCTGTCCGGGCTGAAGGCCACAATCGGCGGGGGGATGAGCCAGAATTCCATCTTCTGGGGCACGACGCGCCACGGGACGGCGGTGGAAAGCTGCCGTGCGCTGACGGTAGCGCTGGCCGATGGCAGCCTGCTGGACGTGGGCACGGATTTCGCGCGGCCTTACGGGCCGGACATGCTGGGGCTTTTCCTGGCCGATACCGGCGCGCTGGGCATCAAGGCGGAAGTGACGCTGCGGCTGATCCGCGAGGCACCCGCCAATGCCTATGCCAGCTTTGCCTTCGATGACGAGGCTGCCCTGCTCGCTGCATCGAGCGAGATCGAACGCGCCGGGATCGCGGCGGAATGCTTCGCCTTCGATCCGCGCCTCAACGCCATCCGCATGAAGCGCGACAGCCTGGCCTCCGATGCCAAGCAGCTGGTCGGCATGATGAAGAAACAGGGCGGCGTGCTGAAGGGCCTGAAGGAAGGCGCGAGGGTGGCCCTGGCCGGGCGCAATTTCCTGAAGGATGCAAACTATTCGCTGCACGTGCTGGCCGAAGCGCGCACGCAAGCCGGAGCCGATGCGGATATCGCTGCGGCGCGGGACATCGTGAGCGAGGCCGGCGGGCGCGAGGTGGAAAACACCAT
The DNA here is from genome assembly GCF_001687545.1 of Paraurantiacibacter namhicola. Classification (NCBI taxonomy): domain Bacteria; kingdom Pseudomonadati; phylum Pseudomonadota; class Alphaproteobacteria; order Sphingomonadales; family Erythrobacteraceae; genus Paraurantiacibacter; species Paraurantiacibacter namhicola. The sequence goes on from NZ_CP016545.1 coordinate 53,952, forward strand.
CCCCAAGATCATCCGCGCGAACCCGTTCGGGCCGCTCAATTCCATCTTGGGTCCGGAAGGGGAACGCTGGGCCCCGATCCACGGCGTCCTGCCGCATGGCCGCGCCGAGGATTTCTGCACTGCGCTGTCCGACTATTTCGGCCAGCACGATGCGGCGATGCGCGAGCACGGCGTGCATTACGGCATCCTCTACGCAGTCATCGGCGGCGGCGGTATCCTCGTTGAGCCCTGCCTGTACTGGCCCGATGCCTCCAACCCGCTGATCGATGACACGATGGAAGCCGCGCACCGCGCCCGCGTGCCCGTGCTGGACAGCAATGCGCCCGCCTGGGAGCTGGTCCAGCGCCTGAAGCAGGGCATCGTGGACCTGTTCCACGAATATGGCGCGACGCATTTCCAGATCGGCCGCACCTATCGTTATCGCGACAGCCTGGACCCGCGCGCCGATGCGCTGCTGCTGGCTATCAAGCGCGAACTCGATCCGAAGAACTTGATGAATCCGGGTTCGCTCGGCATCCCGGGATGATCCGGACCGACCGGCGCATGAGCATGGCCGGGGCTGCAGCCGCATCCCTGATGACCATGGCTCCGCAAGGGCGGGCCCAAACGCAGGAGAGGCCCTTGGCCGAAACAGCAACTTACGCCGCCGTTGCCATGCAGCTCACCGCAAGGTCGCAGGAAGGCGCGGCGGACGAGGTAGCCGCCCGGGCCGCGATGCGCGAGCACATCGCCTCGCTGGAAGGCCCGATCCGCAGCGCGGGCATCTTCATCTCGCAATATAGCGGCCTTCCGGTGAAGCTGGCGGTGCTGCCGGAATACCTTTTCACATCCTATCCGGGGCGCATTTCCATTCCCGATTTCGCGCAGCGCGTGGGCTTTGCCGCCGACGGGCCGGAATATGCGGCGCTGGGGGAGCTGGCGGGCAAGCTGGGCATGTTCATCGCGGGCAATGCGTACGAGCAGGACGCGAATTTTCCGGGCTTCTATTTCCAGGCCAGCTTTTTGGTCGCGCCATCGGGCGATGTCGTGCTGCGCTATCGCCGCCTCCTTTCGATGTTCGCGCCCAGCCCGCACGATGTCTGGTCGCGTTATCTCGACCTCTATGGCCTCGACGGGGTGTTTCCCGTGGCGGACACGGAGATCGGGCGGATCGCCGCCATCGCATCTGAAGAGATCCTCTATCCCGAAATCGCCCGCGCCCTGGCCCTGCGCGGGGCGGAGGTTTTCGTGCATTCCTCCAGCGAGATCGGCAGCCCGCTCGACACACCGAAAGACATCGCCAAGCGCGCCCGCGCTTTCGAGAACATGGCTTATGTCGTCTCCGCCAATACGGCGGGCATAGCGGGTACGGTCATGCCGCTGAATTCCGCCGAGGGCAGCAGCCAAATCGTCGACTGGAAGGGGCAGGTCGTGGCTGAATCCAATGACGGGCAGACCTTCACCGCCTTCGCGCCGATCGATCTGGCCGCCCTGCGCGCCGCGCGCCGCCGCCCGGCCATGACGAACATGCTGGCCCGCCAGCGCCCTGCCCTGTTTGCCGAGGCCTATGCGGCGAGCGCCGAGGCATTCCACCGGCCCGATGGCATGATGGACGGCGGCGAGGCCCGCGTGCCGGATCGCGACTACTTCAAGCGCGCGCAGGAAACGGTCATCGCCCGGTTGGACGAGGCCGGCCTGATCTGATGCGCCACCGCACCGTCTCCGGCAAGATCCGCTACCTCTCGCTGAAACCGGGGCGCGAGGGGCAGGAGAGGGGCAGGGAGTGGTTCACCTTCACCCATCATGGCGATGGCTCGGTCATCATGCGCGCACGCTGCGAGATCGAGGATCCGGACCCGCCGCTGCTGCGCGACGTGGTGCTGCATATCGGCCCGGACCGCATGCCGCGGAACCTGCTGCTCCATCTGACGCTGGGGGACGAGTTCCTCGGCACCGGCTGGATGGCGCATGATCCGGATGCAGGCACGATCAGCTGCGAGAGCCACGGGCCTGCCATTGGCCGCAATTCGGAAAGCTGCGAGGCGGGCGAATTCGACGCCTTCGGCACGCATCCGGTTGTGGGCGACGGCTTCACCACGCGGCTGCTCGACACGGCAATGGGGCCGCACAAGCGGGCCTTGCGGTTCTTCGTTCCCTCGCCCGACCACCGCGGGGCCAGCGCGCCGCAGATCGCGCGGGTTGAGATGACGATGGAATATGTCGGCGAGGAAGAGCGGAAAGTTGCCGCCGGGACCTTCGCCTGCCGCCACTTCCGCTACGTCGACGATAGCGAGGACGGCATGGGCGGCACGCGCCATCCGGATTTCGACATCTGGGTGACGGCGGACGACGACGCCGTGCTCGTCTATGCCAGCATAGAGGGGTACATGATGAACGCTTACGAGCTGGTGGAGCTGAGCCGCTAGGCGCCTTCGCGATAGGCGTCGATCGTGGCGCATTGGCCGGTCTGCCGCATCAGCGCCTGCCGCCGCAGGAAGCGCAGCAGGCCTTCATCGCCCATCCGGCTGGGACCAAGCCCGCTGCCTTTGCGCGAATGGTTGGTCGCATCGCCCACCATGCTGGTGAGCGAGCCGTCCTGCAGGCTGATTGCGCCGGCATCCAGCTGCGCGCCGATCCCGGCGGCCTCCTCCAGCGAGCCTGCCAGTACGGCGGCAGACAGGCCATATTCGCCGGAATTTGCCAGCGCGATGGCCTCCCCGATGTCGTCGAACACGGTCACAGGCAGGACGGGCCCGAAAGTTTCTTCCTGCATCACGGCCATGTCCGGCGTCACATCGGCCAGCACGGTGGGCCGCAGATATTGCCCGCCGCCATGCTCTTCCACCTGCCCTCCGGCCAGCACGCGCGCGCCCTTGGCAGCGGCATCGCTGATCTGCGCCTGCACCTTGGCTGCCTGAGCGGGGAAGATGAAGGGGCCAAGGTGACCGTCCGCGTCCTGCCCCGTCACACGCACGCGCTCCGCTTCGGTAACCAGCGCGGCCATGAAAGGCTCGGCAATTTCGCGGGCGACATAGATGCGCTCGATGGACTGGCAGGCCTGGCCGGTGGCCACCACGCTGGAGCGCAGGGCCGTGCGCGCGGCCCATTCCGGTTCCGCACTGGCGGTGACGATCATCGGGTCCTTGCCGCCCAGCTCCAGATTTGCGGGGATCAGCGCGCGGGCAGCGGCTTCGGCCACCTTGCGGCCTGTGGCAGTGGAGCCGGTGAAACAGACGTAATCGATCGCGCCCACCAGCGCCTCGCCCACTTCCGGCCCGCCCATGACGTAAGCCAGCGGCAGCTCCGGAATGTCGGCCAGGATGGCGCGCATGGGCTCCACGAAGCGCGGCGTGACCTCGCTCGGCTTCACCAGCGCCGCGCAGCCAGCCATCAGCGCGGGCACGGCATCGACATGGCTTAGCAAGACCGGGAAGTTCCACGGCGCGATGGCCCCGAACAGGGGGAAGGCGGAGAAGCGCGGCGCAATCTCGATGCCGGGCGTCAGGGAAGGCGCGGCATCAGCCGGAAGCTGCGCAAACAGCTCCGGCCCGCGCGCGGCCCATTTGCGCAAAATGCGCCCCAGGCCCTCTACCTCGATCCGGGCGATGGTGCGGCGGCCCGTGTCCACCTCCAGCGCTGCAGCAACATCCTGCCCGCGCGCATCCATTGCATCGGCCAGCCGCAGCAGGACCTCGGCCCTGCCATCCGGCCCGCGTGCTTCCCATTCGGCCTGCATGGCTCGCAGCCGCGCGGCTGCCTCCGCTACGCTGGCGGGTGTGTCCTCGGCAAATTCGTAATCCTGCTTCCCGGTGCGCGGGTTGGTGGCTTTCATTGCTGCGAGGTCCAGTTCTCGGTGATGGCACTGCCGGATGCGAACCATGCCTCGGGCCGTGCCGCCAGGTCGGCCAGCAGGCTTTCGAGCGCTGCAATCCGGAACGGCTGGCCGATGATATAAGGCGTCAGCTCCATCGGCAGCAGGCGCGCGCTGCCCTGCGCGGCGGCCTCGCGTGACAGGAAGCCAAAGGCATCGCGCATCATCTCTCCCCATGCCTCGGCGGAATGCTGCTGGGCGGCGATGATCGTCCGGTCGGACAGTTCCGCGCTAAGCGGCAGGTCCACCACGCCATTGGCGAAGCGATAGGGCAGTTCGTCATTCACCCAGTCGCAGCAATATTCCAAGCCATGCTCGGCCAGCAGGTCCAGCGTGCGCCAGCTTTGCGAGCGGGCGATGGAGAGCCAGCCCTTCGGCATTTCGCCCGTGGCCGCTTCCAGCCGCCCGAGCGCATCCGCCACCAGCGCGCGCTCCGCCTCCTCACCAAGGCTGGAGTCGATCGTGCCGTTCATATCGGTCGAATGGGCGATGATCTCATGCCCGCCCTGCTGCACCGCCTCCACCAGTTTGGGATAGCGTTCCGCCACGGCGGCATTGACGGCAAAGCTGGCCGTGACCCCGGCCTTGGCAAAGGCATCCAGCATCCGCCACACCGCGACGCGGTTGCCGTAATCGCGCACGGTGTAGTGGCGGTAATCCGGATAGGGGGTCACCATGTGGCCCGGCGCTTTGAAGGGCCCGTCCGGCAGGATCGGAAACCACTCCAGCGTCACGCACAGGAAGACAGCGACGCTCTTGCCCTCCGGCCAGCGGACGGGCGGGCGCTGATGGATGGCGGACCATTCATACAGAGAATGATCGTATCCCTCGCGGCGGTGCGGATATTCCAGATAGGCCGGGTCCAGGCTCATTGCTGTGCCCTCCAGGCATCCACGATCTCGCCCGCCCGTGCCTTCCAGCAGCGGGGGTCTGCGGCGATGTGGCGCAGCGCCTCCTCGAAGGGGCCGATGCGGTGCGGCTGGCCGATCAGGTAAGCGTGCAGCGGGATGCACATGACCGTGCCGGACTGCTCGCCCTCCGCCGCCAGCCGCTCGAACTGGCGGACCAGGCAATCGGCATATTCGCGGCCCGACATGCCATAGACGTTGAAGCCGTAATGGTCGTTGACCTCCAGGCTGTAAGGGATGGAGGCAAGCCGTCCACTGGCCACCTTCACCTCCTGCACCTGGTCGTCGTGATAGAGGTCGCAGGTGTAATCGAGGCCATATTCGGCCAGCAGGTCCAGCGTTCGCGGCGTGTGCGTCAGCGCGGGCGCCAGCCAGCCGCGGATACGCTGGCCGGTGGCGCGCTCCACCGTTGCAATGGAGTCCTCGATGATGGCGCGTTCCTGCGCCTCGTCCATGCCGTAGGAATAGCGGGTGTTGTAAATGCCGTGGCTGAAAAACTCCCACCCGCGCGCTGCGCCGTCCGCCACCACATCGGGGTGGTGGTCGCACAGGGCGACGGAAAGGCTGACGCTGCCGGGAAAGCCGTGCCGCTCCATCGCGTCGGCCATGCGCCAGTGGCTGACGCGGTTGGAATGGTCGCGGTAGGAATAGCCCGTTACATCGGGATGCGGCCGCGCCCAGGCCTTGCGGTGCGGGTTGGCCGGCGGATCGATCTCGTAATATTCCAGATTAGGCGCGACCCATACGGCGCAGGTCTTGCCTTCAGGCCAGGCGATCTTCCTGCGGCCCCTGTATGGATGGTAGTCGTAGAGACCGGGATCGGGCGCGCCTTCCTGCATCGGCTCAGCGCGCCTCCAGCCAGTCCACCACCGCCTGCACCGGCTCCACATCGGCATATTTCAGCTGCAGGTCGGTGAGATTGGCGAAGTGATAGCTTTCGTGCTTGTCGGCGCAGGTCTCGATCGGGACAATCGCGCGGTAGCCGTGGCTCAGCGCATCCACTGCCGTCGCGCGTACGCAGCCGCTGGTGCTGCCGCCGGTCACCACCACCGTATCGACGCCGTGGAATGTCAGATAACTGGCCAGCGGCGTCTCGAAGAACGCGCTGGGCATGCGCTTGGTATAAGTCAGATCGCCTGCATCGATCTCGCAGCGCGGGTCGAACTGGTGACGCTCGCTGTCGTATTTGATGTTCTGCAGCGAGTCCTCGGTATCGGTGCGCGTGCCCCAGACCCCTGCGTCCTGCGCATTGTCCGCATAGGCAACCCGGCTCCAGATCACGGGCATGCCGCGTTCGCGTGCCAGCCGGCTGATCGTGTTGATATGCTCGATCTGCCGCGGGTCGGTCTCGTAAGCGGTCTTGAACAGGTCGGTGCGGGTATAGGCCTGCTGCACGTCCACGTTCACGATGGCGAGCTTGATGCCGAAACCGAACTTGCGGCGGGCGGGATTGGCCATGACCTCTTCAAACAGTTCGCGCGCGGTGCGATCATCGCGGACCATCTTCGTGCCGACCATTTCGCTCATGCCTGCCTCAACTTCCCGATTCCTCTTTGACAGGCGACAATAAGCACGCGTAGAAGCTTGTCGAGTGAAATTTGTCCGGACAAATTATCGGTGACGATCACCCGCCACATGCTCACCCTGCCCGGCAGCGGGCGCCGCGTCCATTACCGCGTGTGTGGCAGCGGGCCCGCCCTGCTTATGGTGCACCAGAGCCCCCGCTCCGGCGCGGAATATGAGGCGCTGATGCGCGAATGGGGCGCGCATTTCACCTGCATCGCGCCCGATACGCCCGGCTTCGGCCAGTCCGACCCCCTGCCGGGCGAGCCGGACATCGCCGATTTCGCCGATGGGCTGTCGCAATTCGTGGACGCGCTCGGCATTGCGCCCGTGGCGGCCTATGGCTTCCATTCGGGCGGGATCATCCTCGTCACGCTGCTGAAGCGCCATCCGCAGATGCTGCGGTGCCTGGCGGTCGGCGGCTATGCGATCTGGACGCCGGAGGAGATGGCGCTGTTCGGCACGAGCTACCTGCCCGAATGGCACCCGGCCCCCTATGGCGAGCACCTGACGTGGCTGTGGAACCGCATGCTGGAGCAGAGCTGGTTCTTCCCCTGGTTCGACACGCGCGAGGAAGCGCGCCTGTCCGTCGCCCATGCGGACCTGCCGCGCGTGCAGCAGGCGGTGATGGAGATGCTGGATTCCGGCAATGCCTACCGCGCCGGATATGGCGCCGTGCTGCGCGCCCCGCGCGACATCCCGGCGCCCGGCAGCCAGACGCCGCCCGTCCTGATCACAGCCTATGACGGCGATCCGTTGCAGGAGCACATCGACCGGCTGGGAGAGATGCCCGCCGGGTGGGAGGCGCGGAAGGTTGCGACGCCGGAGGACCACCGGGCGCAAAGCCTCGCCTTCCTGCTGGAGCATGCCAGTGGCCCGGATTGCCCGCGCCTGCCGGAAGATGCGGATGAGGGCTGGCTGGATATGGACGGCGCGCTGCTCCACTGGCGCGGCACGCCCGGCGCAGATCGCTTGGTGCTGCATGCGCCTGCTGCGGAGATGGCGCCGCCGCAGGAAGCTGCACTGGCCATCGACGTACCCGGGCACGGCCTGTCCGATCCTTGCCCGGACCCGGAAGCTGCCATCCACGCCGCTGCCGAAAGGCTGGGCGCGGGAAGGATCGACTGGCCCGAAGCGCCAATGGGCGACCCCGAGCGGCTCTATCCCGACATGACGCCCGATCGTTTCGGCACGCACCTGCTGCGCGCATGGGGCGCTGCCCGGGCGGAAGCCATTTTCGAGCCGTGGTACGAGGCGAATGCAGGCCATGCCCGCCCGCTCGACCCCGCCCTGCTCGAACCCGCCGCCATCGCGCCGCGCGCCCGTGCCCGCCTGCGGGCAGGTGACATGGCGGCTCGCTATCACCACATACTCTGCAACCGGAAGGACGATTTGTCATGACCGACATCCGTGAAGCCATGCCGCTGCTCGCACGCCACGAAGGCGTGTGGGATGGGACCTATTCCTATTTCAACGCGCAGAACGAGAAGATCGACGAGCATGCGAGCCGCCTGCTCTGCCGCTTCCCGGACGGTGGCGAGCATCCCTATTACCAGACGAACCACTACATCTGGCCCGATGGCCGGACGGAAATCCGCGAATTTCCCGCCGAATATCGCGACGGCCGCGTGTGGTGGGACAATGACCTCATCCAGGGCTGGGCCGCCGAAGTGCCGCTCGACGAGTTCAACCGCACCGTCATGCTATACTGGCAGCGCACCGGCGATCCCTCGCTTTACCTCTACGAACAGATCCAGATTTCCGACGAAGGCACGGACCGCTGCCGTACCTGGCACTGGATCCGCAACGGCAAGCTGGAAACGCGCACCGCGATCCAGGAAAAGCTGGTGACCAGGGACTGGCGAAGTGTCGACGAGGAAATGCAGGCCGCAGCCGCCGCGGGCGAGCAGGTGACCTTCGGCGGTGGCACCGGCTTCGGGGACTGACAGGCCGCATATGCCCAGCACCCTGTTCGACAAGATCTGGGACGCGCACCGCGTGGCGCAAACGCCATCGGGCGCGCAGCTGATCGCCATCGACAGGGTGTTCCTGCATGAACGCACCGGAGCTGCTGCGCTTGGCCGGATGGCCGAAATGGGACGCGAGGTGTTCGACCCCGCGCGCGTCTTTGCCGTCACCGATCACATCGTGGACACGCGGCCCGGCCGCACCGATGCGACGCCGATGCCGGGCGGCGAAGCTTTCATCACCCAGACGCGCGCCGCCTGCCGGGCAGCGGGCATAACCTTGTTCGACGTAGATGACCCGGCGCAGGGGATCGTCCACGTCATCTCGCCGGAACTCGGCATCGTGCTGCCCGGCTGCACGCTGGTCGCCCCGGACAGCCATACCTGCACGCAAGGGGCCTTCGGGGCGCTGGCATGGGGCATCGGGTCAAGCGAGGCAGAGCATGCCATGGTGACCGGCACGCTGCGCCTGCAGCGGCCCAGGACCATGCGCGTCAGCTTCGACGGCGCGCTGGCGCGGGGCGTCACGGCCAAGGACATGGCGCTGCACCTGATCGCCGCGCACGGGGCCAGCGGAGGGGCAGGTCACGCGGTGGAATTTGCCGGGGATGCAGTGCGCGCGCTCGACATGGAAGGGCGCATGACGCTGTGCAACATGGCCACCGAATTCGGCGCGATGGCGGGCTTCATCGCGCCCGATGCCAAGGCCTTCGACTGGCTGGCCGGTCGGCGCTTCGCCCCGGCTTCCTTCGATGGCCCATATTGGCAGGACCTGCGCAGCGACGAGGGCGCGCGCTTCGACCAAGAGATCCAAGTGGATGCCGCCACCATCGCCCCGATGGTCAGCTGGGGCACCTCGCCGGAGGAATCGCTCCCCGTGGATGGACAAGTCCCGCAAGGCTCTCAGCGCGTGCACGATTACATCGGTCTCGCTCCCGGCGCCCAACTCGCGGGGACGCCGGTGGATGCCGCCTTCATCGGCAGTTGCACCAACAGCCGGATCGCGGATCTGCGGCGCGCGGCGGATATCCTGCGCGGCAGGCGGATCGCGCCCTCCATCCGCAAGGCACTGGTCGTCCCCGGCTCCATGGCCGTGCGCCGCCAGGCGGAGGCGGAAGGACTGGACAAAGTCTTCACCGATGCAGGCTTCGAATGGCGCATGTCGGGCTGCTCCATGTGCTTTTATGCTGGCGGCGAGGGTTTTCCCGAAGGCAGCCGCGTGATCTCCAGCACCAACCGCAATTTTCCCGGCAGGCAGGGCCCCGGCATCCGCACGCATATCGCCTCGCCGGAAACCGTCGCCGCCAGCGCCATCGCAGGCGCGATCGCCGATCCGCGCGATTATGCGCCGGATGGCAGCACGCAGGCGGAGGAGGCGGCATGAGCGGTTTTCCGCAGCCGCTGGCGGGCCGCGCCGCGCCGCTGATGATCGACAATGTCGATACCGACACGATCATCCCCAGCCGCGAGATGAAGACAACCGGCAGGACCGGCCTGGCAGACGGCCTGTTTGCCCCGCTACGCTATACCGACGCGGACACGCGCACGGAAAACCCCGATTTCGTGCTCAACCAGCCCGAATATCGCCACGCCCAGATCATCGCCGCTGGCGCGAACTTCGGCAGCGGGTCGAGCCGCGAACACGCGGTCTGGGCGCTGGCCGAATGGGGCATCAGGGCCGTCATCGCCGTCGGCTTCGCGCCTATCTTCCACGCCAATTGCCTGCGCAACGGCATCCTTCCCATCACGCTGGAGCGCAGCGATGTGGCGGCGCTGGCCGGGCAGCAGGTGACCGTGGACCTTGCCGCGCAGGAGATACGGTCTGCCAGCAAAACGCACGCATTCGCCATCGATCCCGAAGCCAGGCTGATGCTGGCCAAAGGGCTCGATGCCATCGATCTCACCCTGGCACAGATGCCCGATATCCGCGCATGGGCGGCGGCAGACAGGCAGGCCCGCCCGTGGATCTATCCGGAGCATACCGCATGACACGCATACTGGTTTCCGAAGTCGGCCCGCGCGACGGCCTGCAGTCCATCAAGGCGATGATGTCGCTGGAGGACAAGAAGCGCTGGATCGCGGCGGAGGCGGCGGCCGGTGTGCCGGAAATCGAGGTCGGCAGCTTCGTGCCCCCCTCGCTGCTGCCGCAGATGGCGGACACGGCGGAGCTGGTCCGCTTCGCGCGCGGGATCGAGGGACTGAATGTCGTCGCGCTGGTGCCCAATGCCAAGGGCGCAAGCCGCGCGGTGGAGGCGGGCGTCCACGGCATGAGCCTGCCCTTCTCCATGAGCGAGACGCATTCGAAGAAAAACCTGCGCAAGGACCATCCGGAGATGATTGCCGAGATCGGCGAAGCGTCCCGCATCGCGCGCGGCGGCGGCGTGCATTTCGCGGTCGGCCTTGCAACCGCCTTCGGTTGCACGCTGGAAGGCGCGGTGAGCGAGGACCAGGTGGTCCGGCTGGCAGAGGCTGCTGCCAGCGCAGGCGCGCAGGAACTGGGCCTGTCCGACACCACCGGCTATGCCGACCCGGCACAGGTTCGGCGACTGGTGCGCCGCGTGAAGGCCGCCGTGGGCGATGACATGCTGACCACGCTGCATTTGCACAACACGCGCGGGCTGGGCCTCGCCAATGTCGTGGCGGGGCTGGAGGAAGGCATCACCACCTTCGATGCCTCGCTGGGCGGGCTGGGCGGATGCCCCTTCGCGCCCGGGGCCAGCGGCAATATCGTGACGGAGGATCTCGTCCTGATGCTCAATTCCATGGGCTTCGACACGGGGATAGACCTGCGCGCGCTGCTGAAGGTGCGCCAGATCCTGCGCGAGGCGCTGCCGGGCGAACCGCTTTACGGCTTCACGCCCGATGCCGGCCCCATGCTCGATTACGATGAAAGGACCGCCGCATGAGCGCGCCCACACCGCTGGCAGGTATCAGCGTGGTCGAATTCACACACATGGTGATGGGCCCCACGGTCGGGCACATCCTTGCCGGGCTGGGCGCGGATGTCGTGCGCGTGGAGCCTGTTGGGGGTGACCGGACACGCCGCCTCGTCGGCAGCGGAGCGGGATATTTCCCGATGTACAACCGCGGCAAGAAGTCGATCTGCCTCGACCTGAAGAGCGATGCGGGGCTCGCCGTGGCGAGGGACCTTGTCGCCAAGGCGGATATCCTGGTGGAGAATTTCCGGCCCGGCGCGCTCGACCGGCTGGGCCTCGATTACGAGAGCTGCGCGGCGGTCAATCCGGGGCTGGTCTATTGCTCCGAAAAAGGCTTCCTGCCCGGCCCCTACGAAAGCCGCACTGCGCTGGACGAAGTGGCGCAGATGATGGGCGGCCTTGCATACATGACCGGCCCGCCCGGCCGCCCCCTGCGCGCAGGGGCCAGCGTGGTCGATGTCACCGGCGGTCTGTTCGGCGTGATCGGCGTGCTGGCCGCGCTGGAGGAACGCCACCGCACCGGGCGCGGCCAGAAGGTGGTCGCCAGCCTGTTCGAGACGACCGCTTACCTGGTCGGGCAGCACATGGCGCAGTTCGCCGTCACCGGTTCGCCCGCCGCGCCCATGCCTGCGCGCGTTTCCGCCTGGGCGATCTACGATATGTTCGAGACGCAGGACGAGCCCGTCTTCATCGGCGTGGTGACAGACGCGCTGTGGGAGAAATTCTGCAAGCTGTTCGGCCTGCACGAATTATGGGCGGACGAAACGCTGCGCGAGAACAACGCCCGCGTCGCTGCGCGCGACCGGATCATGCCGCAAGTGCGCGATCTGATCGCCGGGATGACCCGCGCCGAAGTGATCGAGAACCTGGAAGGCACCGGCCTGCCCTTCGCACCGATCAACCGTCCGGAAGACCTGTTCGACGATCCGCAGCTGGCCGAAGGCGGGCTGGAGGATGTGACCCTGGCCGACGGGGCTGAGGTGCGCCTGCCCACCGTGCCGCTGGAAATGGGGGGCAAGCGCATCGGCGCTCCGCAGGCGCTGCCGAGACCGGGCGCAGACAGCCGCAGCGTGCTGGAAGGACTGGGCTATGACGCCGAAGAGATCGCGCGCCTGATGGCCAGCGGAGCCGTCGCCCAGGAAGACTGAGCGCCGCGGCGGCAGCTAGATGATGTAGCTCCACCCGTCATGGGTCTTCACCCGGCCGGTCACCATCCGGTCATGCAGGGTGACGATCTGCGCGCTGCCCGTCTTCACGCACAGGAATGGGAAGATGCCGTGCAGCAGGCAGGCGATGCCGCCTGCGATCATCCTGATGCCGAAGCCCGAAGCATGGACCAGGTGCTGCCCGTAAGTTTCGCCGACGGAGGCGGGATGGTCGGTAAAGATTTTCACGAAGTGGCCCTCATTCCCATATTTGCAGTGTGTATATGCGAAGCGCTGTGCGAATTGGTCCCAAATTTCTCGCGTATTTGCGAAATATGCGCTAATCCATCCCACCTATGAGCGATAAACTGCAAATCGATACCATGGACTGGGCCATCATGGCCGAATTGCAGCGCGATGCCTCGCAGACCGCGCAGGCCATCGGAGACAAGGTCGGCCTGTCCGCCAACCCCTGCTGGCGGCGCATCAAGCGGCTGGAGGATGCCGGCATCATCGCCCGCCGCGTGGCGCTGGTGGACCCTGCCAGCGTAGGCCTCGCCACCAGTGTCTTCGTCGCGATCCGCATCACGCGGCATGACAGCGAGTGGCTCGCCACGTTTGCCGCCGCCATCGACTCGCTGGACGAGGTGATGGAGTGCCACCGCATGGCGGGGGACATCGATTACATGCTGAAGTTGCGGGTGCGCGACATCGGTGATTACGACCGGATCTACCAGCGGCTGATCGCGCGCATACCCGGCCTGTCGGACGTGACCGCCATGTTCAGCATGGAGGAGATGAAATCGACCACGGCGCTGCCGCGCCCGAACTGACTTACGCGATGGCGAAAAGCGCCACGCCGCTGGCCAATGCAAAGGCTGTCAGGCTGGCTGCGGCAACGGGCACCAGCGGCCGCCACCCTGCCTCCCGCAGCAACTCCAGCCGCGAGCGCATGGCAGTGGCGATAACGGCCAGCAGGAGAGCGGCCTTCGAGAAATCGAGCGCCCCGGCGCGCCAGGCCTCCGGCACGGCAATCGCATTTCCGGCCACGGCCAGCGCAAGGAAGGCCAGCACGAACCACGGCATGGAGAAGCGCACGCCGCGCTGCTGCGAAGGGGCGCCGCCGCTGCGCGACAGCCAGAAAGCCACCAGCGCCACGATTGGGCCCAGCATGGCCACGCGCGCCAGCTTCACCACGGTCGCACTCGCCCCAGCCTCGTTGGAGAAGGAAAAGCCGCCGCCGATCGCCTGCGCCGCATCATGGACAGAGGCACCGATCAGGAAGCCCGCCTGCGCATCGCTCATCCCCGCCAGCTTTGCGAAGGCCGGGTAGAAGGACATCGCAATCGCGCTCGCCAGCGCAACGCCGACCAGCGTGATGGCAAAGCGCGCCTGGTCGAGCCGCTCGCGCCCGATCACGCCGTATAGCGCCATGGCAGCAGACGCGCCGCAGATGGCCGTAGCCCCGCCGGCCAGTATCCCAGCCTCGCGCCCTTCGCCCATCATCCGCGCCGCGCCTATCCCTGCGGCAAATGTGCCGGCCATCACCAGCAGCACGCCGAGCAGGCCCTGCCAGCCCAGCGCCAACACCTGCGCTAGCCCCACCTGCAGGCCCAGCAAAGCAATGCCCACTTGCAGCAGCCGCCGTGATGCGAAGTCCAGCCCGGTCGCGACCTTCTCACCCTCGCCTGCAAAGCTCAGGCCAAGGCCGATCAGCAGGCCCAGCAACATGACCGGGAAGCCGTACTGGTTTGCGAGGAAAGCGGATGCCAGCGCCGCAATGCCTGCCAGCAGCAGGCCGGGCACATATTCGCGCAAGGCGGCGCGGCGCACATCGCCCTGCCCGTCCGATTCCGCGAGGTAATATTCGCAGTAGAGGTCGCCGTAATACGGCTCGCTGGCGGCAGGCTTCATCCGGCGGTCTGGCCCAGCCGCTCCGCCTGAACGATGTAGCGGCGCTTGGTCAGCTGCATCATGGCGAGCGGAACGATGGCGAAAATGAATGGCACAGCGGCCACCGCATAGCGCAGATCCTGTTCGCCGAATACCGCGCTCGACAATTCGCCCACCACGATGGGGCCGAGCGAGCCGAACCAGCTGATCGCCAGGTAATACAGCGCCACCACCTGTCCGCGGATCTGCGCGGGCGTGATAACCAGCAGCGCCGTCACCCCGATGGCCGAGACGATACCGATACCGATGGTGTTGATGCACAGCACCGCAAAGGCCAGCTCTGCCGTGGGCATGAACATCGGGATCGCGGCGGTGGGCACCATGATGAAAAAGCCGATATACATCAGCTTCAGCGCCGCATCGGGCACGCCCTTGGCGGTCCATTTGTCCGAAATCGTGCCCATGATCATCATGTTGAGCGGCCCGATCAGCAGCAGGGCGATGCCGTTGACCGTGGCGTAAAGCTGCGGCGACCAGCCCCAGGTCCGCTCGAATGTCGGAGCGAGGAAACCCTGGCTGTAAGCGATGGCCGTCATGCAGCAGACCACCATGACGAAGCCGAAATACAGCGCGAAATTGTCGCGGATGTAACGCAGCGCATCGCCGAAGCCATTGCCTGAAATGACATCGGGTGCGGCCACATTGGGCCGGCGCGCAGGCTCGCGCATGAAGAAGAACACCGCCGAGAAGACGAGGCCGGGCAGGCCCACGACCAGCAGGGTGAAACGCCACGGCGAAAGCTCGCCCAGGAATGGCACGCTCTGGCTGCCGCTGGCCGCCGTCCACGCAATGACCGCGCCGGACAGCAGCGAGGCAAGCCCCGCGCCGATGGGCAGCGCGCTTGAATAAAAAGCGATGGGCTTGCCGCGCTTTTCGGGCGGGAAGCTGTCACCGATGATGGAGAATGTGGCGGGTGAAAGCGTCGCCTCGCCCACGCCCACGCCCATGCGCGCGGCGAACAGCTGGACGAAGTTCTTCGCCATGCCCGTGGCGATGGTCGCGGCGGACCACAGCGCCATGCCGATGGCCACGATCCATGTCCGGCGGCCCCGGTCGATCAGCCAGCCCATGAAGATGCCGACAAAGCCATAGACCCAGGTGAAGGCCGACAGCAGCCAGCCGATGGACCGGTCGGAAAGCCCGAACTCCGCCTTGATCGGTTCTATCAGCAGGCCGAGGATGTAGCGGTCCACGAAGCTGAAGATGTAACCCACCGTCAGGAACACGACGAGCAGCCACCCCGCTGCGGCACTGGGATATGGGCGCGCGGTTTCGGCGGCAGCTTCCACCTCTGTCGGGGCTGCGGCTTCGGCGGTCACTGGCCATCCTCCGGTATCAGGTAAATCACCACGAGGTTGTCGTCGAAATCTGCAATCCCGATCTCGCGGCCGATGCGCCCGTCATAGGTCTTCAGCTCGCCTTCCTCATAGACCTTCAGGCCCAGCTTGCGGCTGGCTTCCATCACGCCGTCCGGGTCCTGCGTTTCCAGCACGATGGCCCCGCGGCGCGGATGCGGCACATCAGTCAGTGCAATCCCGCCGATCTCGCTCAACGCCATGACGCGCGGCTGGCCGGGCAGCGAGAGGATGGCAAAACCCAGCTCGGCGCCCTCCGGTATCTCGAACACGGGGATCGAATAGCTGTCCGGATTGTGGCCCAGCCGGTAAGTGACCTCAAAGCCCAGCACGCCTTCATAGAAGGTCAGCGCCCGGTCCAGGTCGCGCACCACGAAATTGGCGCGCTGGAAGCGTACCGGCGGTTTTTCGGTTTCACTCACAGCCATTCCTCCGGTTCGCCGCGCACGCTGCAGCATTGCACGCCGACGTTGCCGCCATGGTACAGCCGGGCCAGCGCGCGCGGCATCGCGGCAAAGCCCTGTTCGATATCCTGCACGGGCTTCAGCCGGCCATCGGTGATCCAGCCGGCCATTTCCTCCATCACCGCGTCCCAGCGGTCCAGGTGGTTGTAGACGAAGAAGCCGCGCATCACGCTGTCGGTTGCCCGAAGGCGGGTGTAATTGGGCAGGGCGAACGGCTCGTCCCGGGTATATTCGCTGATGGAACCGCAAAGCACCACCCGGGCATGCATGCGCAGCCGCTCCAGCACCGCCTCCAGCGTTTCCCCGCCGACATTGTCGAAATACAGGTCGATGCCGTCGGGGCGCAAAGCGTCCAGCCGACCGGGTATGTCCTCGCTGCGATAATCGATGGCTTCGGAGCAGCCGAGCGAGCGGATGAAATCGCATTTCTCCGGCCCACCGGCCATGCCAACGACATCGCAGCCCACGACCTTGGCCGCCATCTGCGCGACCATGGAGCCGACGCCGCCCGCTGCGCCAGACAGGACCATGCGGTCTTCCGGCTTCGGGTCGCCGCAGGCAAAAAAACCGGCGTGGGCGGATAGCCCGGTCATGCCCAGCACGCCTGCCCCCAGTGCGGCGGGCAGGCCGTTCTTCGGCATGCGGAAGAACTTCTCCTGCGCCGTCATGGCGCTGACCTTCCAGGTCTGCCAGCCCATCTGGCCCTGCACGATTTCGCCCTCTCGCCAGCCGGGATGGCGGCTTTTTACCACCTGCGCCACGCCGCGCCCGTGGATCACGTCGCCGATCTCGAGCCCCGCATCGCCGGTCCGCGCCGTGCCCTGCATGTAGAAGCGCATCACGGGCGCAAGGCCCAGGTAGAGCGTCTTCAGCAGCACCTCGCCCTCGCCCGGTTCGGGAATATCGGTGACGCGCCATTCGAAGTCTTCGGGCTCCACATTGCCGACCGGGCGGCGCGCGATACGCCATTGGCAATTGGCGTCCTCCTCCACCGCATGGGCGGCCAGCGCGTCGAAACTGGCAATGGCGCCTGCGCGGTCCATCAATCGTGGACCTTCACCACCTGGTTCGCTTCGTAGAAATAGCCGTCGAGGTCCCAGAAGCCCGCGCCCAGCATGTCCTTGCGCTTGCCGTCTGCACCGGTGACCGTCCATTCGCGCGGCTCGGAATGGATGCGAGAGCCACGCGCGCGGGCACGTTCCACGGTTGCCCGGCAATCCTGCGCCTCGACCACGAAGATGGGCGCACCGAAGCCGATCTCCGTCGGCAATTCATCTGGGATGTCGGGGCGGCGCGGGTCGGTGAATTCCAGCAGGCCGATCATGCCGATGGTATCGTGCTGCGCCTGCATGATGATCAGGCGCGTCTGGTCCCCCTTCTTGCCGGCGGCCAGCTGCGTGCCCGACAGGGTGAAGGGCACATCCATCCAGCGGCTCATGCACAGCACATCCTCGTACCAGTCCGCCGCCACATCGGCATCGCGGACCATCAGCGTGGTGCGCTTGAGGATGTCGGTCACTTGAAGGCGTCCGCCAGGCTGGGCGCTTCGATCACCAGTACTTGGCAGTCGGAAATCGGCTCACGCAGCTTCTTTGCCTCGGCATATTCCGGGCTGTTCCAGAAACGGTGCACGGCATCCTTGTCCGGCCATTCGGAGATGACCATGCTGGCCCCGTCGCCGAAATCGCCCTCCAGCAATTCCGCCCCCGGCGCGCGCAGCAGGTAGCGTCCGCCGTGCTGCTCAACCAGGGCGGCGGCCCTGGCGCCGTAGCCTGCGATAAAGGCCTCGCGGTCATGGATCTGGCAGGTGACGATCATATAGGCGGGCATGGCTGGTCCTTTCCTACCACCGCGTCTTGGAGCGCAGGTATCGGCCCGCGTCCTCCGTATCGGTGGGCTGGTAATCGGCGATAAGGTTCGGCCCGTAGGGGCTGCGATATTGCTCGAACACGTCCATCACCAGCTCGCTATGCACGATGGGCTGGCGGTGGCTGGCGCGGAAGCTGCCGATGGGAATGCGGCCATAGACCAGCGTCTCGTCATCGGTTTCGGAGATTTCGGCAAACTCGCCGTCCGGGCCCACGATGCCGGCATGGCCGGGATTGGAGTCCGCCAGGTAATACTGGTTCTCCGGCGAGGCGGAGTTGTTGGCGATGGTGGACCAGATGCGGTTGTACATGCTGACCGCGCGGATATCCAAAGTGTTGTAATTGCCCGTTGCGGTGCGCAGCATGATCTCCGCGCCCTTCATCGATGCTGCGCGGAACAGCTCCGGCTCCAGCTGGCTGGAACTGGTGTAGAGATTGCCGATCGGCGTCTTGATGATCGGGATCACATGGTCGCGGCCATAGCGTTCGACATATTCGTCCAGCACGTCGTAGATCGTGGTGGTGAACAGCTCGCGCCCGCCGGGGAAGAAGCCCTTCAGATTGCGCGCCTTCCAATCCTTGGCGATGATTTCGCCCTTGTCGTCGATGATCGTGGTGATCGACAGCAGGCGGCCGGGCCAGTCCGGATCGCGGACATAGGACCCGAAACTCAGGTAGCTGCCGTATTCGCGCGCCTTGGCGGCCAGCATCTCCGTCTCCGGCCCCGGAATCTCGATCGCGACGCGCCGCGCATCGTCGAGGTTCCAGACATGGCGGTATCCGGTGATGGGAAATTCATGGAAGGCGATCAGATCCTTCGCCCCGGAAAAGCCGTTGGCGATATCGATCACGTCGCACATGTGCTGCACATTGGCGCGGCGAGTCTGTTCGATATTGCCCAGCTCCACCGGCACGACGCGCGTCTGGGCGACCGCGATGCTCAGGCTCTGCTTGGCCAGCGGGACGGTGGCGTAGCTGCCATCGCTGCGCATCTGCAGGGCGCCGCCGTGATGGGTTTGCGTGGCGGCAGCGACAGGCGCGGCAAAGGCGCCCCAGTCGAAGGCGACTGCACTCGCGAGCCCTGCGCCCGCGCCAAGCAATGTGCGTCTGTCCATGATTCCCTCCGCGCCGGTCCTGCTATTCTTTCGACAGCTTCTCGACCCAGTCCATGATCGGCGGATCGTCCGCCTCCATCGCTTCCACCGTCTGCTGGAAACCGCGCATGATGCGGTTGACGAAGGCGCGGGTGGCCAGCGCGCGCTCACGCCCTGCTTTGCGGTCCGGCTCGTAGCTTTCGATATCGGCGCGGCTTACCGTGCCTTTCTCATCGAGCAGGCGCTCCAGTGTGTCCTGCCGTTCACGCAGGGCGGAGACATCCGCTGCCAGCGCGAAGACGACGGAATAGAGCCGGTCCAGCGCGGGATCCTCGAAATAGTCCGGTCGCCTGCCCTTGGCGCGGCGACCGGAAGCGGCGACCCAGTCGAAATCGTCGCTCATGCGGCGGCCGCCTTTTCGGCTTCAGGCTTCCACGCGCCATAGGCATTCCAGATGGCCGCACGGCCGTAATCTTCCTCGCCATCGTCGGGGGAAGGCGGGAAGATTTCCGGATCGACCACGGCCCGCACGCCGGCCACGAACTGGCGTTCGCGCGGGAAACCGGCGTCTTCCATCACCTGCTCCAGATCCTGCCCGTGCATGGCGGACCAGAAAGGCTCGTTATTGTTGAAGGCATCCCAGTCGCGCATGAACTGTTCGAAAAGCGGCATCTCGTCCGAATATTGCGGCTGTTCGATGTGGAAGATCAGCCCGCCCGGCGTCAGGACGCGGTGCGCCTCCGCCAGCAGCCGGGGCATGGCCTTGGAAGACAGCTCATGCAGGAACATGGTGGTCTGCACCCAATCGAAATGCCCATCCGCCCAGCGTGACAAATCCTCGCCGGAGGCCTGGATGAAGCGGATGTTCTTCACGCCCATCGCCGCCGCGCGCGCCGCGCCATAGCGCAGGCTGGCGGCCGCCGTATCAATCGCGATCACTTCTGCATCGGGATAGGCCAGCGCGATGGGCACGGCATTGTGCCCAACCGTCGCGCCGATATCGAGGATGCGGCGGGGCTGCCAGTCGGGCCGTTCCTTCTTCGCCCATTCGACAACCGCCTGGCCGCCGCCATCGTTCAGCCCGCCCAGCGCGCCACCGGTCGTGGCAAACAGGCCGACATCGTAATTGGCGCCAACGGTGACATCGCCCTCGTGCTCCCCGCCGTGATAGCCGCCGGGCTGGCAGTGGATGTCCACCGCCGTCTGGTAATGCGGCTGCTCTATGGCGGGGTCGAGCTCCAGCATGCCGGAATGCTCGTTATACTGGCGGGCCATGGCGCTCAGTTCATCGATCTGGCGCAGCACCACCTGCCGCCCGAAATGCTGGCGCATCTCCATGGAATTGCGCTTCAGCGCAGACCACATGCGGTGCCAGGAATCGCGGTTCATGGCATCGCGGATTTCGTAGCGATGCTGCGGATCGCGGCCCAGCTCCTCGCGGATCGCAGGCAGCACGCGCTTCTCGTAAGCGAGCTTGTTGCCGCGGCCGATATCGCCCGAAAGGTAGCGGTTGAAGGCGGTCAGGAAATTGAAGCGCGCGGCCTCGTCATGCGTGGTGCGCGGCATCATTTCGTGCCGGGTCAGGGCAGTATAGGGCGGCGGGAGATCGGCGGCCATCGGCGTCCTCTCAAAATTTGTCCGGACAAATCTGACGCAAGCTCATGCGCAAGTCAACAACATGCGAGCATGGCCGCAGCCCGGCAAGCGTGTTCAGGACGGGTGAGCCGCAGCGTAGGGCGTATTGGCGACCTTTTTCCGATTGTAATCGGGTGCGCCGTCATCCCACCACACCGGCCCGCGCTCGCCCAGCGCGACCTTGGCCGCATGCACTTCGGCACGCGCGGCCTTTTCCGCCTCCGGATCGCTCGCCCGCTTGGCGGCCCCCACGGCGCGGCGCGCATCCATCAGCTGGTTGACCAGTTCCTGCCGCCGCGCCTCGGGCAGGGCGGGGTTGGTCGCCCGCCACAGCACGCCATCGACAATGATGTAGCGGCCATCCGCAGTGCGCTCGGGACCGGGAGCGCCGGTGCCCTTACCGCCGCCTGCCATGGTCAGCAGCAGCCCTCGCGGTCCGATGGCGGCAGGCCAAGGTCGCTGCGCTCTGCCCAGTCCAGGTCTTCGTAATCCAGCTCGCGCCCATCTGCGCTGCGCATCACCACGGGGGCGAGCGGCTGCCCGGATTGCTTATCCACCAGCACGGGATTGGGCAGCACCGGGCCGCCGTATTTCTCACCCCACTGGCGCAGCGCGACCATGGCGGGGAGCAGGTCCAGCCCCTTGCGGGTCAGGCGGTATTCGATCCTTCGCTTGTCGCTTTCGCATGGCTGGCGCTCGAGGATGCCCGCGTCGACCAGCTTGGTCAGCCGGCTGGACAGGATATTGCGAGCGATACCCAGCTGGGCCTGGAAATCCTCGAAATGCAGGAAGCCATTGTAGCAGGCGCGCAGGACAAGGAAGCTCCATTTGTCGCCAATCACATCGAGCGCGGTCGGCAGGCCGCAATCGACGATTTCGCGCAGGTTCTCGTGCAGTTCGCCCATGTGGTCCTCTCGCGGCGTCAGGCAGGGTTATTCCTGTCTGGCGCTTTGGGCAATGGCCGTGATGCGCGCCGATAATGGTTGCACAAAGCTACTGACATGATAGGTAGCGAGTCGCAACCCGTATCGAACTGCAACCTTCCGGAGATTTCCCATGCGCCGTTCCCCCCTGATCCTCGCCGCCCTGTCCGTCGCTGGCCTTGCCATGGCCGCTGCCCCCGCGACCGCGCGCGATGGCGGTATCTACTACCGCGCAGAGCTGGCCCAGCCGGCCGGGGATGACAAGGTGATCGCCAAGAACATGCTGTGGCGCTGCAATGAAACGCGCTGCGCCGCCGCCAAGAGCCGCAGCCGCGACGTGGTTGCGTGCAAGCGCCTGGCCAAGAAGGCCGGCGAAGTCGTGCGCTTCAGCGTCGGCGGCGTCGAAATGGATGCTGCCACCCTGGCGCAGTGCAACGCCTGACACGAAGACCACCCCGCGCTGCCCCCCCCCTCTCCAATAAGGCAGCGCGACACTAGAGCCCCCGCCGCATCGTTCATTCGATCCGCGGGGGTTTTTTGTGCCTGGTGTCAGAGTAGGCCGCGAGCCTGCAATTCGCGCTCCAATTGCGCGGCATCTTCGAACAGCACCGCGTCCCATCCGCGCGCCTTTGCAGCGGCGATATTGTCGGGGTTGTCATCGGTGAAGAACAGCGCGTCGCCCACGCGGCCGAACCGCTCCTCTGCCAGCGCGTAAATCCGCGGATCGGGCTTCGCGAGCCTTTCGTCGCCGCTCACCACCACATCGCGCATGTGCCGCAGCGGCGGGCAGGTGGGGCGGAACTGCGGCCAGAACTCCGACCCGAAATTGGTGAGCGCGAACAGCGGCACGCCGATTGCCGCCAGCCGGTCCACCAGCGCCGCCGTTCCCGGGACGGGGCCGGGCACGGTTTCCAGGAACCGGTCGCGGTACGCCTGGATCAGCGCGGCATGCTGCGGGAACTCGGCCTTGCGCTCTGCGACGATCTCGGCCACCGGGCGCCCCGCATCGGTCTGGAAGTGCCATTGTTCGGTCACGACGTGGGTCAGGAACCAGTCCAGCTCCGCCTCGTCGGCGATCAACTTTGCAAACAGGCAGCGCAGATCCCACTGGATCAGCACCCGCCCGACATCGAAGACGACGGCCTTGGTCATGGACTCGCTCATTTCAGCAGGCGCGAAAAAGCCGCCCCGAATCGACGGAGCGGCCCGATTCGCTTGACCCCGTCATCGCCCTGCGGCGATGCGGCGCGGCGCCTTAGCCCTGGCGGGCCTTGAAGCGGCGGTTGGTCTTGTTGATCACATAAGTCCGGCCACGACGGCGGATAACGCGGCAATCGCGGTGGCGGTTCTTCAGCGACTTGAGGCTGTTGCGGATCTTCATGGTATCTGTCCCGGAATATAAAGCGGCACCGGAGATGGTCCTCCGATGCCGGAAATTCAAGCCGGGCGGTTAGTGCGGGTCCCCGGCCAAGTCAAGCGCTGCGGGGCCCTGGCGGCTCAGTTTCGCGCGCGGATATCGTCCAGCTTTCGCTCCCACGCCAGCGCGTGGCCGACAATGGTATCGAGGTCCGCATGGCGCGGCTGCCAGGGCAGCGTATCAAGGATGCGCCTATTGTCCGACACCAGCGATCCCGGATCGCCCGCGCGGCGCGGGGCCAGCTCGCGCCTGATCGGATTGTTGGTCGCCCTGTCGACCGCGTCCAGCACCTCCAGCACGCTGAAGCCGCGGCCATAGCCGCAATTCATGCGCAAATTGCGCTCCGGATCGGCCAGCAGGGCCTCCAGCGCCAGCACATGCGCGGCGGCAAGGTCGCTGACGTGGATGTAATCGCGCACGCCCGTGCCGTCCGGCGTATCGTAATCCGTGCCGAACACGCCCACCTTCTCGCGCTTGCCCAGCGCCGCCTCCACGGCGACCTTGATGAGGTGAGTCGCGCCCGCGGTGGACTGCCCGCTGCGGCCTTGCGGGTCCGCGCCAGCCACGTTGAAATAACGCAGGGCGCAATAGTTGATGTCATGGGCAGCGGCGGTGTCTTCCAGCATCCGCTCGCTCATCAGCTTCGACCAGCCATAGGGGTTGATCGGGACCTGCGGCGTATCCTCCGTGACCGGCGAGACGTCCGGCGTGCCATATGTCGCGGCGGTGGAGCTGAAGATGAAATGCGGCACCCCGCCCGCCACCGCGCTGGCGATCAGGTCGCGCGTCTTGGCGGTGTTATTGTGATAATATTTCAGCGGATCCGCGACCGATTCCGGCACCACGACGGAGCCCGCAAAGTGCATGATTGCTCGCGTGCCCTGCTCGGCAAAGATGCGCGCCAACAGACTGCCATCGGCGATATCGCCTTCGTAGAAGGGCACGCCGTCCGGCACGGCGAAACGGAACCCGGTGACGAGGTTGTCGATCACCGCCACGGGCCATCCGGCGTCCAGCAGGGCCAGCACGGCGTGGCTTCCGATATAACCGGCACCGCCGGTCACGAGAACGGGGACTTTATCGCTCATGGCCGGCCCCCTAACATGGCAAACGCTGCCGTTGGGTAAAATTCGGGCACAGACCGCCCTCCCCCCGCGTTGGTCTGGCAGAAGAGGATCGCAGACATGAACATTCGCTCGAAGATCGTCGCCGCTCTGCTGGCCAGCGGGCTTGGCCTTGCAGGCTGCGCCAGCCCCGCCTTCGTCTCACCCGTATCGGTCACGCGCTTCGTGGCGCCGCAAGCCGCACAGCTTGGCAGCGGCACGATTGCCGTGGTGCCCGCGCCGGGCCTTGGCGTGGAAATGGAAGGCGCGTTTGCAGCCGATTTCCGCACCTATGCCGATGCGCTGGGTGCGGCGCTGGCGGACCAGGGCTATACCGTCGTCCCAGCGGCCGATGCGGCGCAGGTGGCGGAGCTGCGCTTCGACACCGCCGTGTTGGACGCTGCGCAGCGCAGCCCCGTCAATGTAGGCGTGGGCGGATCGACCGGCTCTTATGGCTCCGGCGTGGGCGTGGGCGTGGGCATCAACCTTGGCGGCCGCAAGCCCGATTCGCTCGACCGCTCCATCGGCGTGGTCATTCGCGACAAGGCCAGCACGGCCGTGCTTTGGGAAGGGCGCGCCAGCTTCTCGGCCACGGACAACAGCGACTATGCCGATAATGATGCAGCCGCCATGCGCCTTGCCTATGCGCTGATGGAAGGCTTTCCCGGAAACGACGGCGAGACTATCGAGGTAGAATGAACGACATCCAGATCCACGCCGCTTTCGACAGCGGCAATATCGAAGTCCACTCCATATCGGGCACCGCGGCCAAGCTGGCCCTGCGCAAGGACAAGGACAGCGAATTCAACCAGTGGTTCCACTTCCGTGTCAGCGGCGCGCAGGGGCAGGAACTGGAGCTGAAGATCACCGGTCTGGAAGACAGCGCCTATCCCGCCGGATGGCCGGATTACGACGCCTGCGTATCGGAAGACCGCGAATATTGGGGCCGCGCACCCAGCAGCTATGACAAGGACGCGGACGGCGGCACGCTGACGATCCGCTACATGCCGGAAAGCGACATCGCCTGGTTCGCCTATTTCGCGCCCTATTCCATGGAACGGCATCACGACCTGGTGGCGCAGGCTGCAGAGCGCGGGGGCGTGGATTATCGCTGCCTTGGCAATACGCTGGACGGCCAGCCGCTGGACTGCCTGTCCATGGGCGAAGGCGACAAGCAGGTCTGGCTCTACGCCCGGCAGCATCCCGGCGAAAGCATGGCCGAATGGTGGATGGAAGGCGCGCTGGACGTGCTGTGCGATCCGGCCGATGCCGTGGGCCGTATCCTGCGCCGCAAGTGCCGCCTGCATATCGTGCCCAACTGCAATCCCGATGGCTCGCGCCGCGGGCATTTGCGCACCAATGCGGCGGGCGTAAACCTGAACCGCGAATGGGCAGAGCCGACGGCGGAGCGTTCGCCCGAAGTGCTCGCCATCCGCAATGCCATGGACGAGACCGGCGTGGACTTCGCGATGGACGTGCATGGGGACGAGGCCATTCCGGCGAACTTCCTTGCCGGATTCGAAGGCATCCCTTCCTGGACGGACGAGCAGGGCGATGCCTACTACCGCTATCGCTCCATCCTCGACCGGCGCACGGCGGAGTTCCAGACGGAGCTGGGGTACGCCGTGTCCAAGCCCGGACAGGCCAATCTCTCCATGAGCACGAACCAGCTGGCCGAGCGTTTCGGCGCCGTGTCCATGACGCTGGAAATGCCGTTCAAGGACCACGCGCCCTGCGCGGACGTGGAACAGGGATGGAGCCCGGAACGCTGCCGCATGCTGGCCCGCGAATGCCTGGCCGCGCTGGTCGAATGGCTGGACGACTGATGCCGTAGGCGATGCTCAGGACCATTCTCGACCCCATGCGGGCACGATAGCCTGCCTCGCCCGTTGCCACCCCTCCAAGGGGAAAAATCATGACAGCGGCAGGCAGGCAGCCACACGGCAAGCGAGAGATCGCGTTTGAAATATTCGCGGGGCTGGCGCTGCTCGCCATCCTGGCCAGCTTGGTCCCGACGGACTTCTGGCTGGTGCGCTCGATCGACCTCGTGCGCGAGCCGCTGGTCTTCCTGTGCACCGCGCTCGGCATCGCTGCCTTCTTCATCGTGCGATGCCGCCGCTGGCTGATCGTGGGCGCATTCGGCCTGGCCGCGCTCATCAACCTCTGGCGCATGTGGCCTTATCTTGCGATCGCGCCTGCGCAGATCGCCAGCATCGGCGCGCCCGGAGCGGCGGACGATGCGTGCTTTTCCGCTATGTCCATCAATGTGAAGCAGGAGAACCGCGACTTCGCGCCGGTGCTGGAGCAGATCCGGCTGGCCGACCCCGATATCCTGCTGCTGATGGAGACGGACCAGCGCTGGCTGGACGCGCTGGCCCCTGTGCTCACCGCCTATCCCACTCTTGAGGAATACCCGCTGGACAACGCCTATGGCATGGCCTTCGCGACCCGGCTGCCGTTCCTGGAAGGCACCTATGTCGAGAACACCAGCCGCGATACGCCGACCTTCTACGGCGCAATGGCGCTGCCGGGCGGGGGCGCATTCGAGTTCATCGGCCTGCACCCCAAGCCGCCACTGCCCGGCCAGAGCACGGCCAAGCGCGACGCCAACATCGCCCGCGCCGGCAGCACTACGCCGCGCAAGGCGGCCGAGGCGATCGTGATGGGCGACTTCAACGACGTGCCATGGTCGCGCACCACCGCCGGCTTTCGCGAGGCGGGCGGCTGGCGCGATCCGCGCATCGGACGCGGCGCCTACCCCACTTTCCCCGCGGGTATGACCTGGCTCGGCTGGCCGCTCGACCAGCTGATGGTGAAGGGCGACCTCACGATCAAATCATTCGAGGTGATGGAGCAGACCAGCGCCGATCACCGCGCGATGCTCGCAACAATCTGCGCGGTGGAGCCCTAGGCTCTCAGTCCAGGCTGGCCGGACCGAAGGCGGCGGGCAGCAGCTGCGACAACCGCATTTCCTCTACCGCATCCGGCCCCACGCAGAGCACCAGCGGATCCGTGCCGCCCAGCGCGGCCAGCTCATTCAGCACCTGGCGGCAGCGACCGCACGGCGTGATCGGTTCCGCGCCCGGCCCGGTGACTGCGACCGCGACTAGCCCGCCGCGCCGGCCCGCGCCCATGGCCTTGGCCACGGCCACCGTCTCGGCGCACAGGGCGAGGCCATAGCTGGCGTTCTCGACATTGCAGCCGCCCACGATCTCGCCATCGGCAAACAGCAGCGCCGCGCCGACGTGAAAGTCGGAATAGGGCGCATAGGCCTGTTTCGCCGCTTCGCGTGCCGCCTCGACCAGCTCGTTCTTCGTCGCTTCGTCCATTGCCTGTGTCCCTTACGGTTGCAGCACGACCCAGCGGATCGGCTCCTCGCTCGCCTTGCCGTGCAGCTGCGAATTGGCTGTCCATAGCGTCCACGGGCGCCCGGCATAGTCCGGCTCCAGCCAGTCGCGTTCCAGCCAGAGGTTTCGCTCCAGCGATTTGGCCACGCCGTAACGCGCCTCGAAAGCGGGCGATATCTTCAGCACCACCGGCTGGCCTACGTGGCCTTCCACCTGGTTCACGAAGGTCATCAGCTCGCTTTCCAGCCGAGCCTCGCTCATCGGGTCTTCGCAATCGCTCGCCAGCCGGTCCAGCGCGATGACGGGCGGCAGCAGGCGCGTGTCGCGCGGCACGATGGTGACGAGGTTTGCCGACTGTGCCTCGGCCGAGGAGCACGGGTCGTAATCGTGCACGATCCCCACCGGCAGGGGGGAGGCGCTGGCCACGCGGAAATTCGCGCCGAACTGCGCATCGCGCTCATCCGCCCCGCGGCTTGCCTCCAGATAGGCAAAACCCGCGCCCTGTGCTGCCAGTCCTGCGAAATCGACCGCGCCTTCCCGCGCGCCGACAATCACGCCCTGCACCGGATATTGCGCGGCGTCGGGTGTCCAGTGGATTGCCCGCCACCAACCGTAGGCACTGCCGGCCAGCGCCAGCAGCAGCACGGCTGCCAGCAGCCTGCCCTTCCAGCGCCCCTTCCTGCGTCGCGCCATGCCTGCCGCTCAGCCCTTGATGTGGAGGACGCAGAGCAGCGTGAAGAGCCGCCGCGCGGTGGCGAAGTCCGTGTCCACCTTGCCGTCCAGCGCGTCCATCAGGTGGCGCGTGCCGCGATCGTGGATACCGCGCCGGGCCATGTCGATTGTCTCGAGTTCGGGCGCGGAGGCCTGCCGCAGCGCCTTGTAGTAACTGTCGCAAATGGCGAAATATTCGCGGATGACGCGGCGGAAACGCGTGGTGCCGAGCGCGATCAAGCCCGCTTCCTCACCCTTGGCATCGTGGATCGCCAGTTCCAGCCGCGCCTCTCGCACCGCCAGCTTCAAGTCCCACGGGCCAACATGACCATTTTCCGCCGCGCGCACGGGGGTGAAGCTGTTGTCCTCCACCAGGTCGCGCAGCGCCACCTCGCGTTCGCGGGCCACGGTTTCGCTCCGGCGCAATATGCTCGTCTCGTCGAGCGTGATGGTGGCGATGCGATTGGTATCCATGGTCTGTCGGCCCCAGCTTTTGCAGAGCCACGCGGGGGCGGCAAGCGTCATCCCCGCTATCCACAGGCTGGCATGCGCAATCGGCGGCCTTGTGGACTTGCGGCAACATGCGCTTGGCCCCATCAGGGGCGGATGGCCGATGAAGACCTCCTGATCCGTGCAGCAACCCAGACCCCGACCTCCGAATCAGGTGGCGAATCGGGCGGCCGGTCCCTGCCCGCCAACCCGGAAGCGGAAGCCACCTTCCTGGGCGCGGTGCTGATCGACAACCGGCTGCTGGAAGAGCTGCCCATAGCGCTGCATCCGGACCATTTCTTCGAGCCGCTGCATGGCCGCATTTACGAGCGGATCCTTGTCCTGATCGACAAGCAGATGGTGGTCACTCCGGTCACGCTGAAGCCCTATTTCGAAGCGGACGAGGCGCTGAAGGAGCTGGGCGGCACCGGCTATCTGGCGCGGCTGACGGCCGATGGGCAGGGCCTGCTGGCCCCGCGCGAATTGGCCCAGCAGATCTACGACCTCGCCCTGCTGCGAGAGCTTGTGAGCGTGGGCCGCGAGCTGGTTGAAGGCGCGCTCGACACCTCGGACGAAGTGGAGCCGATGCGCCAGATCGAACAGGCCGAAGCCAGCCTGTTCCGCGTGGCCGAAGGCGCAGCCGGCACGAAAGATGCCGACAGCTTCCGCGGCGCGACGAGCAAGGCGCTGGAGATGATCGAGACCGCGATCAATTCCGGCGGCCATATCAGCGGCAAGACGACCGGCCTTTCCAGCGTGAACGAGAAGATCGGCGGCCTGCACGATTCCGACCTCATCATACTCGCCGGACGCCCGGGCATGGGCAAGACCTCGCTCGCCACAAATATCGCCTTCAATTGCGCGGACCGATATTTGCGCGACAAGCGCGACGGGATCGAGAAGACCGTGGGTGCGGGCGTCGCCTTCTTCAGCCTGGAAATGTCGAGCGACCAGCTCGCCACGCGTATCCTGGCAGAGCAGGCCGGTATCAGCTCCGAAGCTCTGCGCATGGGCAAGATCAGCCGCGACGACTTCCAGCAGCTGTCCTATGCCAGCCAGCGCCTCGCCGAATTGCCGCTCTATATCGACGATACGCCTGCCCTCACCATCGGCGCGCTGCGCACCCGCGCGCGGCGACTGAAACGGCGGCACGAGATCGGGCTGATCGTGGTCGATTACCTGCAGCTGCTGCAGGGATCGGGCCGCGCCAACGACAACCGCGTGAACGAGATTTCGGAAATCTCGCGCGGCCTGAAGACGCTGGCCAAGGAATTGGAAGTGCCGGTCATCGCGCTCTCCCAGCTCAGCCGCGCGGTGGAACAGCGCGACGACAAGAAGCCCATGCTGTCCGACCTGCGCGAATCCGGCTCTATCGAGCAGGACGCCGACATGGTCTGGTTCGTCTTCCGCGAAGACTATTACGTCGCCCTGCGCGAGCCGAAGATGCCCACCGCGACGGACGATCCCAGGACCATCGAAACGCACCAGGCGTGGTCGCAGGAAATGGAACGCGTGCACGGCCTTGCCGAGCTGATCGTGGCCAAACAGCGCCACGGCTCAACCGGCCGCGTACGGCTGCGCTTCGAACCCAAGATCACCCGCTTCAGCGACCTTGCCGAAGACGATTACCAAGGCGATTACGAATAAGCGTAATTCGGGCCGGACCCCGCTCGTCCTGAGCCCGTCGAAGGGCGTCACGCAGCACCCTTCGGAAGCGTAGCTGGCCCGGAGCGTCACAAGCTCAGGGTGAGCGGAAATGGTTCCGGCTACAGCCCCAGGTTCAGCCGCCGGCTGACGGTGTAATCCATCACGTTGCACAGCAGCCAGCCGAGGTTCCAGCGGAAGCGGTTCCACAAGGTCGCTCGCTTGGCGTGTTCTTCGGGCGTGATGCGCTTGGACGCGGCGATCTGGTGGTCCAGGAATTCGCGCATCTTTGCGGCGAGATCAGCGTCCTCGATCCGCAGCATCACTTCCAGGTTCAGGTACAGGCTGCGCATGTCGAAATTGGCGCTGCCGACATAGACGATATCGTCAAGCACCACGAGCTTGGTGTGCAGCTTGCACGGGCGGAATTCCCAGATCTTGGACCCGCGCTTCAGCAGGTAATCGTACAGCGAGCGGGTGGCGCCCAGCGTCGCGTTGTTATCGCTCTTGCCCGCCATCAGAAGGCGCGCCTCGCCCCGGTCCGCGATGTCGCCGATGCGTTTCAACAGGCGTTTCGGCGGGCTGAAATAGGCCATGAACATGTCTAGCCGCTTGCCGCGCATCAGGTCTTCGCTGACGCAGCGCGCCCAGGTGGAAAGGCCGCGCGTGGGTCCGCCGACCAGCCATCTCAGAACGCCCTCGCCCCACTCCCATTCCTTCACCGTCTTGCGGATGGCCCGGAAATGCGCCTCGTCATCGTCGGTCCAGTCCTTTAGGCGTCCGAACCAGTCCACCAGACCTTCGACCGCGCTGCCTTCCAGCCTGATGCCGATGTCGTTCCAGCCGTTTTCCTCCGGCGGGGCGAAGTAATCATCCTCGATATTAAAGCCGCCGAACATGGCGCGCTCATCATCCACGATCACCATCTTCTGGTGGTTGCGGATGAGGTAGCGCTGCGTGCGGCGCGGGCTGAAGCGGCAGACTGAGCCGCCAGCACGCTTCAGCCGGTCGAAGAACTGCTCGCTGGCCTCTGCCCCGAAGCCATCGACCAGCAGCACGGTATCGACGCCCCGCTCCGCTGCTTCTGCCAGCGCATCGCGCAGTTCCTCGCCAATGCCATCCTCGGCATAGATGTAGAACACGACCTTCAGGCTGGTCCTTGCGGACTTCACCAGCTCCAGCAGCGCCGCACGCCGGTCCTTGCCGGCGGGATAGAAGGTAAGCGACTGGCCCTGCGCCTCGGCGCTGAAGGGGTCCATATCGCTGTAATCGAAGGTCGTCTCGCTATCGGCCATCGGGCTGCTGTGGCATGCCGCCGCCCCGCTGAAAACCTTGACTTGTCGTGCACTGCAGCATAGCTGGGACGCTTTCCTGCACTGTCAGAAGATTCAAGGAGTGCCCGATGGCGCGCGTTACCGTCGAAGATTGCGTCGACAAGGTCCCCAACCGTTTCGATCTCGTCCTGCTGGCTGCCCAGCGCGCACGGGAGATTTCCGGCGGTGCGGAGCTGACCATCGACCGTGACCGGGACAAGAACCCCGTCGTGGCCCTGCGCGAAATCGCTGAGCAGACGGTAAAGCCGAAGGCGCTGAGCGAATCGCTGACTCAGAGCATGCAGCGCGTCCTGCCGGATGACGAAGACGAGGCCGATGACGTGGCATCGCTGACCCAGTCGGCCGAAGCCATGCGCCTGTCCGCCGCCGCACCGACACGCTCCACCAGCATCGGTGCCGATTACGAAGGCTGACGCTTTCGCGCACTGCGCATGAAAAAGGGCCGCTTCCTGTCACGGGAAGCGGCCCTTTTCATTTGCGGCGTGGGAGGCGTTGGCGGCAGAGTCAGTCCGTCCCGCGGCCCGTTTCTGCCTGCAGTTCGTCAATCAGCTGCGAGGCTTCGGCCTTGGTCAGTCCGGTATCGTAACGATCGGGCGTGCCTGCCTCCTCGCACAAGGTCTTCAGATAACTCGCTTGCGCGCCGGTCATGCGCTCGTCACCCGTGGTCCAGTTCTCCGGATCCTTCTGCGCGTTGGAGGCGGGATCGGACTTCGGGTGCTCTGATACTTGCGGTGCAGTCATGGGGAATCTCCTTTCCCAACCAACGGCGCTGTTCCGCATCTGTTCCGTTAAATTGCACCTCGACCGGGCCAGTATTGCGGGTTACGCTGGCGCGATCGCAGGGGGTTCTAGGATGAGCGACATTACGGACGGGATCGGCACGGCCATCGAGGGCGGCGTCCTCGCGCGCGTCGTGGAGCCCGATGCTTCCGGCCATCCGGTCCAGACGCCGCTGGACGAAGGCGGGCACTGGCAGGAGAAAAACTGCCTGAATTGCGAAACGCCACTCAAGGGCGCGCATTGCCACAATTGCGGCCAGCGGGCCCATCTGCATCGCACTCTGGGCGCTTTCTTCCATGACCTGATGCACGGTGTGCTGCATTTCGAAGGGAAGCTATGGCGCACCCTGCCCAAGCTCGCCTGGCAGCCGGGGAAGCTGACACGCGAATATATCGACGGGAAGCGCGCGCGCTACATCTCGCCCATCGCGCTGTTCCTGTTCGTCATCTTCATCACCTTCGCCCTGATCAGCCTGGCCGGCGGGATCGGCAAGATCGAACAGGGCCCGGACATCGCGACCGAGGACGAGGTGATCGAGACGGTCGCTGAGATCGACCGCCGGGTCGAGGACTTCAGCACGACCATCGACGACCCCGAAACCGAGCCTGCAAGGGCTGCCGAACTGCGCGAGGAAATCGCCACGCTGCAGGCGGAGCGGGTCTTCTTTGCCAAGCTGGCGGAGATGTACCAGGACGGCGAAATTCCGGTTGAGCCGGAACTGCAGTTCGATCCGGCGACCGACCCCTCGGCGGCCGAATGGATCAACACGCGGTGGAAGGAAGCCAAGGCCAATCCGAACCTGCTGATCTACAAATTGCAGACAAATTCCTACAAGCTCAGCTGGCTGCTGATCCCGCTCAGCCTGCCCTTCATGTGGCTGCTGTTCCCGTTCAGCCGCAAGTTCCGGCTGTATGATCACACGGTCTTCGTGACCTATTCCATCGCCTTCATGACGTTCCTGCTGGTGCTGGTTTCCGTGCTGGGAGCCTTCGAGCTGCAACCACTGATCCTGATCCCGATGCTTTACGCGCCCTTCCATCTGTATCGGCATCTGAAGGGCACCTATGGGCTCAGCCGGTTTGGTGCGATCTGGCGCGTGCTGGTCCTGTCCAGCTTCATCTGGATCGTGATGGCGTCATTCGTGATGCTGATGACGGCACTCGTCCTCACCTGACGCGCAAGCGGCAAGAAAAAGCCCCGGAGCGCAGCGATGCGGTCCGGGGCCTTTCTGTCTGGGCGGTCTGCGGCGTCAGCCGGCCTGCGGGGCCGGTCCACCATCACCGGAGAAACGCTTGCCGGCCTTGGGGATGCTGGATCCCTGTGCGGGCCGCACCGGCGCGGGGCCGCGCGGCTCGTCGGGCCGGTCGATCTTGCCGGTCTTCATCAGCTCATTGATTTCCTCGCCGGTCAGAGTCTCATACTCCAGCATGGCCTGGGCCAGCAGGTGCAGCTTGTCTTCCTGCTTGGTCAGGATCTCGGTCGCGCGCTTCAGGCCGCCTTCCACCAGCGACTTGATCTCCGCATCGATCAGCTTGTTGGTTTCCGCACCGGCCATCGTCCGGGCCGACTGGCCCATGCCGAGATAGCCTTCCTGCTGCTGTTCGTACTGCAGCGGGCCGAGCTTGTCCGACATGCCCCACTTCGTGACCATGTTCTTGGCCAGGTCGGTGGCATACTGGATGTCGCCCGATGCGCCGCTGGAAACCTTGTCGTGCCCGAAGATGATCTCCTCGGCCACGCGGCCACCCATGGCGACGGCAAGGTTCGCATGCATCTTGTCGCGGTGGTAAGAGTAATTGTCCCGTTCCGGAAGGCGCATCACCATGCCCAGCGCGCGGCCGCGCGGGATGATGGTGGCCTTGTGGATGGGATCGGAAGCCGGCTCGTTCAGCGAGACAAGCGCGTGGCCCGCCTCGTGATAAGCGGTCATCTTCTTCTCGTCCTCGGTCATGACCATGCTGCGGCGTTCCGCGCCCATCATGACCTTGTCCTTCGCGTCCTCGAATTCCTGCATGGCGACAAGGCGCTTGTTGCGCCGTGCGGCCAGCAGTGCGGCCTCGTTCACGAGGTTGGCGAGATCCGCGCCGGAGAAGCCGGGCGTACCGCGCGCAATGGTGCGGCTGTTCACGTCAGGCGCCAGCGGCACCTTCTTCATGTGCACTTCCAGGATCTTCTCGCGCCCGTCGATGTCGGGCACGGGCACGACCACCTGGCGGTCGAAGCGGCCCGGGCGCAGCAGCGCCGGGTCCAGCACGTCCGGACGGTTCGTGGCGGCAACGATGATGATGCCTTCATTGGCTTCGAAGCCGTCCATCTCGACCAGCAGCTGGTTCAGCGTCTGCTCGCGCTCGTCGTTGGAATTGCCAAGGCCATGGCCGCGGCTACGGCCAACGGCGTCGATTTCATCGATGAAGACGATGCAGGGCGCATTCTTCTTGGCCTGTTCGAACATGTCGCGCACGCGGCTTGCGCCCACGCCCACGAACATCTCCACGAAGTCCGAACCCGAAATGGTGAAGAAAGGCACGCCGGCCTCACCCGCAATTGCGCGGGCCAGCAGGGTCTTACCCGTGCCGGGGCTGCCGACGAGCAGCGCGCCCTTGGGGATCTGACCACCCAGCTTGGAAAAGCGCTGCGGATCCTTGAGGAATTCGACGACCTCTTCCAGCTCCTCGCGCGCCTCGTCGATGCCGGCGACATCGGCAAAGGTTACCTTGCCCTGCTTTTCCGTCAGCATCTTGGCCTTGGACTT
This sequence comes from Paraurantiacibacter namhicola, assembly GCF_001687545.1. Classification (NCBI taxonomy): domain Bacteria; kingdom Pseudomonadati; phylum Pseudomonadota; class Alphaproteobacteria; order Sphingomonadales; family Erythrobacteraceae; genus Paraurantiacibacter; species Paraurantiacibacter namhicola. The sequence continues at coordinate 89,190 of NZ_CP016545.1, forward strand.
GCCGAAGCCCATCGCGCCGCCCGCGCCGCCGCCCTTCTGCACCTGGCGCAGCACGAAAAAGGCGATGCCCAGGATCAGCAGGAATGGCAGGGACTGGATCAGGATGACCGTCAGCACGCTCATCTTCTCTTCCGCCGCGCCGGAGAAGGTCACGCCGTTTTCTTCCAGCAGGACCGGAAGGTTGGTGTCGTTTTCGACCGGGACGGTGGAGAAGGTGTTGCCGTTCTTCAGCTTGCCCGCGATCTTGTCCGGCGCGATCTTCACGCTTTCCACGGAGCCTTCGGCCACCTGCTTGCGGAAATCGGAATAGGCGATCTGCGTGCCCGGCTCCTCGCGCGGGCCGCCAACCATCTGCACCACCAGCAGCAGGGCCAGGAAAATGCCGCCCCATACCAGCAGGCTCTTCATCCAGGGGTTGGGTTTCGGATCGCCTTCCGGCTCCTGATTGTCACTCATGATGTGCGGGACCTTTCTGTCACCGCATTATGTAGGCAGGCCGGGGTGAATGACAAGTTGACGCCTGCCCGCCCGCGCGCGAGGCTTCAACACTGTGTTAACCATGCTGGCCTAGGCCCGAGCCATGACGATCCTGCCGACGCGCATTGTGGAGAAGCCCTGGGGCCGCGACAGGCTGCCCGCACCCTTCGCCGCGCCTGCGGGCAAGCGCATAGGGGAAATCTGGTTCGAGCCGCCCGAAACGCTGCCCGAACTGCTCGCCAAATACCTCTTCACCAGTGAGAAACTGTCCGTCCAGGTGCATCCGGACGACGACCAGGCCGAGGCTGCCGGATACGGGCGCAGCGGCAAGGAAGAATGCTGGTTCGTACTCGCCGCCGATCCGGGCGCGCAGCTGGGCATCGGCTTTCGGCATGCGCTGTCCGCGCAGGACATGCGCGATGCGGCGCTGGACGGCTCGATCGAGGACTTGCTGGCGTGGCACGAAGTGGCCGCGGGCGATGTCTTTTCCATCCCTGCAGGCACGGTCCATGCCATCGGTGCTGGCGTGACGGTGATCGAAGTGCAGCAGAACTCCGACATCACATACCGCCTGTTCGATTACGGCCGCCCCCGCGAATTGCATCTCGATGCAGCCATTCCCGTGGCAGATGGCGGCGCCTTCGACCCGTCACTGCGCAGCCGGCTGGATCCGCAGGAAAGCGGGCGCGTGCTGGAAAACCGGTATTTCACGCTGGACCAGGTGGCCGATGGCAATTGGCCGGGCAAATTGCACAGCGGCGCCGGACCCGCACTGGTCCTGCCTTACCGCGGCGATGCGCAAGTGGATGGAATCGCTGTCCAATCCGGCCAGTGCGCGGTGGCGCGGCAGCTGGCCGATGTGGAAGTCCCCAAAGGCTCCAGCGTCCTGATCGCGCGGCCGAAGCGCAAATAGCGCATATTCGCCGGAACCGAGTGCCCGTACTTGCTGTTTATTATCCATGGCCGATGGTGAATCCGAACTCGAACGCTACCCGGTATCCGGGCGATTTCTCATGGGGCGCCTGCGCCACGCGATGAGCGTGGAGGAGAAGGAGATCCTCGAAGGGCTCGCCAGCGAGACCCGCGTGCTGGAACCTTCGGAAGTCGTCGTGAAGCGCGGCGATGTCGTCAATTGCTCCAACATCCTGATCGAGGGGTACATGACCCGGTCGATCACGGAAGAAGGCAAGCGCTTCATCGTTGGCGTGCAGGTGCCGGGCGATTTCGTCGACCTGCACGGTTTCGCACTGAAGCGGCTGGACCATGACCTGGCGGCGCTCGGTCCCGCAAAAATTGCCTATGTCCCGCACGAACGGCTGGAAGAAGTGATGGTCAAATGGCCGCACCTCGCCCGCCTGCTGTGGTTCTCCACCCTGCTCGACGCGGCCATCCACCGCGAATGGATCATGAAGATGGAACAGCTCACCGCATCGCGGCGCGCGGCGCACATCTTCTGTGAAATCTGGCACCGGCTGGAAATGGTCGGCCTTGGCGGCCCGCGCGGCGTGCGCACCCCGCTGACGCAAGCAGACCTTGCCGAAATGTGCGGTACGACCTCCATCCACATGAGCCGCGCGCTTGGCGAAATGCGTAAAGCCGGCATCGCCGAATTCCGCCGCGGCAATCTGCATGTGGATGACCGCGTGAAACTGGAGGAATACGCCCGCTTCAATTCCACATACCTCTACGGCGAAGGCCTGCTGGGTATGGGCGAGGAACTCAGCGTAGATTAAATTCTATCGCCCCCTGCGCTAGATCCGCAGGAAGCTGTCGTTCCGGGCAAGGCAGGCGAGGCTGAGGCCCGCTTCCCGTGCCCGGTCCACCGCCATGCTGGTGGGCAAAGAGACGGTGACGAGCCGCGTGCCGCCTGCTTTCACCACCTTCTCCACGATCTCGTAGGAACAGCGCGCGGTCGAGATGACCATGCCTGCGGCGATGTCGCGCCCGCTCGCCGCCAGCGCGCCGATCAGCTTGTCGATCGCATTGTGCCGGCCGACATCCTCGCGCACTTCCACGATCTTGCCGGACAGGTCCGCGAAGCCTGCGCCATGCGCCGCGCCGGTTGCGCGGCCCAGGGCCTGCTTATCCCGCATCGCGCCCACGGCGGCAAAGATCGCATCGCTGCTCGCTTCTTGATGCGCAGGCACCTTGGGCAGGGGCTTTCCCACCGCCTCCAAGTTCTCGATCCCGCAAAGCCCGCAGCTGCTCTCGGCCACGCGGGTGCGCACCCGCTCGGTCAGCTGTTCCACGCCCAGCCCGGACAATTGCGCGCGTGCGACTATGCCCTTGTCAGTCTCCGCAATCGCGATGGTGCCGATTTCCGCGACGCCCTGCGCCAGCCCTTCGGTCAGGGCAAAACCGCGCACGAAGTCTTCCAGGTCCGTGGGCGTTGCCATCATTACGGCATAGGCCAGCCCGTTGAATTCCAGCGCGACGGGCACTTCAGGCACCCAGCTGCGCGCAATGTCCTGCGATGTGCCGTCGGCAAAGACTTCGCGCGCTTTATCCGGCATCCGAATTGTGCAGGCCCCCATGCGTCGAAAATTCCGTCGCCCGCGTCTGCGATCCGGGGTCACCCTTGTGTTCCAGATGGGCGATGGCCTCGGCAGCAATGGGGTCCAGCCCGCTGCGGTCGCTGGCGAAGATTGCCGCCTTCATGCGCGGGTCCCAGAAGCTTTCGATGTGATCGGCCGTGGCCAGAACGGCGCGGTCATGCCCGATGGCCACGAAGTTCTTCGCGATCTGGTTGACGTATCGCCACAGCGTTTCCACCTGCTGCCCGTGGGTCCCTCCCTCCGTCATTCGGCGGGCTCTTTTTCTTCGGTCTCGATCCGGCGGCTGCGCTCGGACAGCTCGCGGTAATCCTCCTGCCAGTCGGTCGGGCCGTTGGACGGAGTGATCTGCACCGCTGTCACCTTGTATTCGGGGCAGTTCGTTGCCCAGTCGGAATAGTCGGTGGTGACGACATTGGCCTGCGTCGCGGGGTGGTGGAAGGTGGTGTAGACCACGCCCGGCGCCACGCGGTCCGTCACTGTCACACGCAGCGTTGTCTCGCCGGTCCGGCTGGCCAGCCGCGCCCAGTCGCCATCCTTCAGGCCGCGGTTTTCCGCATCGACCGGGTGGACTTCCAGCACATCTTCCTGGTGCCAGACGGTATTGGCCGTGCGCCGCGTCTGCGCGCCGACATTGTACTGGCTGAGGATGCGGCCCGTGGTCAGCAGCAAGGGGAAGCGCGGCCCGGTCTTCTCGTCCGTCGGGACGTAGTCCGTCACCACGAACAGCCCCTTGCCGCGCACGAAGCCTTCCAGGTGCATGACGGGCGAGCCATCGGGATGCTTCTCGTTCACCGGCCACTGCACGCTGCCGCGTTCCTGCAGCATCTGCCAGTTCACGCCTGCAAAGCTGGCGGTAAGGCGCGCGATCTCGTCCAGGATTTCGCTGGGATGATCGTATTCCCATCCCGCGCCCATCGCATTGGCGAGCAATTGCGTGACCTGCCAGTCTTCATAGCCATTGGCGGGCTCCATCACCTTGCGCACCGGCTGGATGCGGCGTTCGGCATTGGTGAAGGTGCCGTTCTTTTCCAGGAAGGTGCTGCCCGGCAGGAAGACATGCGCGTAATTCGCCGTCTCGTTCAGGAACAGGTCGTGCACGATCACGCAGTCCATGGCCGAAAGCCCGGCCGCCACATGCTGCGTGTTGGGATCGGACTGCAGGATGTCCTCGCCCTGGATATAGATGGCGCGGAAGCTGCCATCGACGGCGGCATCCAGCATGTTGGGGATGCGCAGGCCCGGCTCCGGATCCAGCGCAACGCCCCAATCCGCCTCGAACATCTCGCGCGTCGCGCTGTCGGACAGGTGACGATAGCCGGGCAGTTCGTGCGGGAAGCTGCCCATGTCGCAGGCGCCCTGCACGTTGTTCTGGCCGCGCAGCGGGTTCACGCCCACGCCCTTGCGGCCGATGTTGCCGGTGGCCATGGCGAGGTTGGCGATGGCCATCACCGTGGAGGATCCCTGGCTGTGCTCGGTCACGCCGAGGCCATAATAGATCGCGCCATTGCCGCCGGTCGCGAACAGGCGCGCTGCGCCACGAAGCTCCGCTGCGGGCACGCGGGTGACAGGCTCCAGCGTCTCGGGCGAGTGACGCGCGTCGGAAACGAAGCGCGCCCAGTCCTCATAGGCTTCCACGTCACAGCGCTCGCGGATGAAGGCCTCGTCCGCCAGACCCTCGGTCACGATGACATGCGCGATGGCGGTGAGCACGGCGACATTCGTGCCGGGCTGCAGCGGCAGGTGGAAGGATGCCTCCACATGCGGCGAGCGGACCAGGTCGATGCGGCGCGGATCGATCACGATCAGCTTCGCACCCTGGCGCAGGCGCTTCTTCAGACGGCTGGCGAAGACCGGGTGACCATCGGTGGGATTGGCCCCGATCACCAGAGCGACATCGGTATGCTCCACGCTGTCGAAATCCTGCGTTCCGGCGCTGGTGCCGAAGGTGGTCTTGAGGCCGTATCCGGTGGGCGAGTGGCACACGCGGGCGCAGGTATCGACGTTGTTGGCGCCGAACACGCTGCGGATCATCTTCTGGACCAGGAAGGTCTCTTCATTGGTGCAGCGGCTGGAGGTGATACCCCCCAGCGCGCGGGGCCCGTACTCGGCCTTGATCTTCGACAGGCGACCGGACGCAAAGGCAATCGCTTCGTCCCAGCTCACTTCGCGCCAGGGCTCCGCGATGCTGTCGCGGATCATCGGCGATGTGATGCGATCGTTGTGATTGGCATAGCCCCAGGCGAAGCGGCCCTTCACGCAAGAGTGCCCGCGATTGGCCTTGCCGTCCTTGTAAGGGACCATGCGGACGAGCTGTTCGCCCTTCATCTCCGCGCGGAAGGTGCAGCCAACGCCGCAATAGGCGCAGGTGGTGACGACGGCGCGTTCGGGCTTGCCCAGCTCCTTCACGCTCTTTTCCTGCAAGGTCGCGGTCGGGCAGGCTTGCACGCAGGCCCCGCAGCTGACGCATTCGCTGGAGAGGAAATCGTCCCCTGCTGCGCCTGCACTGATCTTGGATGCAAAGCCGCGGCCATCCATCGTCAGGGCGAATGTTCCCTGCACCTCGTCACAGGCGCGCACGCAGCGCGAGCAGGCAATGCACTTGGACGGGTCGAAATCGAAATAGGGGTTGGAGGTGTCGGTCGCCTCGCCCAGGTGGTTGGCACCTTCATAGCCGTAACGCACATCGCGCAGGCCCACTTCGGCGGCGGTATCCTGCAGCTCGCAATCGCCGTTGGCGCTGCAGGTCAGGCAGTCCAGCGGATGGTCGGAGATGTAGAGTTCCATCACGCCGCGCCGCAGCTTCGCCAGCCGCGCGTTTTCCGTGTGGACGACCATGCCGTCTTCGGCAGGCGTGGTGCAGCTGGCGGGCGTGCCGCGCCGCCCGTCGATCTCCACCAGGCACATGCGGCAGGAACCGAAGCTCTTCACATTGTCCGTGGCGCACAGGCTGGGGATGTCGCCGCCGCATTCGCGCGCCGCGCGCATCACGCTGGTCCCGGCGGGCACGGTCACCTGCCGCCCGTCGATGGTCAGCGTTACGCTTTCCTGCGATCGGCTTTCGGGCGTCCCGAAATCCGTCTGGCGCTCATAGGTCATCGCGTGCCTCCGCTGCCGCAAGATCGGCCTGCGTGTTGATGTTATCAGGTTTGGTGTTCAGGTGCACATTGCGCGCGCCGAGGCTCTGCGCGAATTGCAGCATGGAATGGCGGCCATCGCCGCGCAGGATCTCCGCGACCTGCGCGAAGCCGGATGCGGGCCAGTGGCCGATGACGGGCTGGCTTGCGGCATAGGCGGGCGGGCTGCCGAGCTGGTCCAGCAGGTCTGCCGGCAGCGCCACGCTGTCGACCCCGCAGGTCAGCACGCTTTCGCAATCGTTCTCGCCCGCATGGCGCAGAACGGCGGCGATCCCGCCAAGCGGCCCCATGCCGGGCCGCGGCCAATCGGCCAGCGCGGTCACCGGGGCCTCCTCGCGCCCGACCACCACCACCGCATCGCACTGCGCGGAAAGCTGGTTCACGGCCCGCTCCAGCAGCGTTTCGCCGTGCAGCTGAGCCTGTGCCTTGTCGCTCCCGAAACGGGAGGACTGGCCGCCCGCAAGGACCGCGCCCAGGATCATACCTTGCGCTCCAGCCCGAAATCCTCGGGCCAGTGGCGCATCGCGCTCATGACCGGGAAGGGCGTGAAGCCGCCCAGCGCGCACAGCGATCCGTCGCGCATCACTTCGCACAGATCCTCGACCAGCTGGACCTCGTCCTCCTGGCTGCGCGCGGCGGTCTTTGTGTTGTGCATCTGCGGTGCCAGCTCGATCCTGTCGCGCACGCGGCCGCCATCGCGGATACGGTCGATCAGCTCGGCCCCGCGCACCGCACCGATGCGGCACGGCGTGCACTTGCCGCAGCTTTCCGCTGCGCAGAATTCAAAGGCGAAGCGGGCCATGGCGCCCATGTCCGCCGTCTCGTCGAACACGGTGATGCCGCCGTGCCCGATCAGGCTTTCGGCAGCGGTAAAGGCCTCGTAGTCGAACGGCAGGTCGAAGCGGTCGGGATGCATGTAGGCGCCCAGCGGCCCGCCGACCTGCACGGCCTTTACCGGGCGGCCGGACTCGGTCCCGCCGCCGATGTCATTGACCAGGGTGCCCAGGCTGATGCCGAATGCGGTCTCGTACAGCCCGCCATGCCGGATATTGCCTGCAAGCTGCACCGGCATGGTCCCCTTGGACCGGTCGATGCCGAGGCTCTCGTAAAGCGAGGCTCCGCCCTCGGCCAGGATGTGCGGCACGGCGGCAAGCGTCAGGACATTGTTGACCACGGTCGGCTTGCCGAAGGCGCCTTCCAGCGCCGGCAGCGGCGGCTTGGCCCGAACTTCTCCGCGCTTGCCTTCCAGCGAGTTGAGCAGCGAGGTCTCCTCGCCGCAGACATATGCGCCTGCGCCCACACGCACTTCCAGTTTGAAGGGTGCGACGATCTCGGCGGAAAGCGCGATCGCGCCTTCCATCTTGGCGATGGCGTCCGGATATTCGCTGCGCAAGTAGATGAACCCATGCCCCGCGCCGACCGCCAGCCCGGCAATCGCCATCCCCTCGACCAGCGCGAAGGGATCGCCTTCCATCAGCATCCGGTCGGCAAAGGTCCCGCTGTCGCCTTCGTCGGCATTGCAGACGATGTACTTTTCCTCGCCCGCAGCCCGGGCCACGGTCTGCCACTTGATCCCGGCCGGGAAGCCCGCCCCGCCCCGGCCGCGCAGGCCGGACTGGGTGACCTCTTCCAGGATCTTTTCCGAGCCGAGCCCCTTGGCGCGCTCGAACCCGGCCCAGCCGCCGGTCGCGGCGTAATCTTCCAGGCTGAGCGGGCGCGTCAGGCCGGCACGCGCAAAGGTCAGGCGCTGCTGGCCGGCGATAAAGGGATGCTCCGCAATCGTGCCGATATCCAGCGCACTGCTGCCATCCAGGATCGCGTCCACATCGCCCGGCGTGGCGGGGCCGAAACCGCGCCCGCCGATTTCCACCAGCGGCTCCAGCCAGTGCATGCCCCAGCTGGAGACGCGCTCAACCGTCGCGCCGGCCTTCTCGAATGCAGCTGCCAGCGCGTCCGCCCCGCATGCCTTGGCCAGGCTGTCGTCAGAGATGCGGACCACGCTCATGCGCCTTCCACCAGCTGCTGGATGCGCTCGGCATCGAGGCGCGAATACACCGCGTCGCCGATCCGCGCATTGGGGCCGACGCTGCACAGGCCGAGGCAGTAGACAGTGGAGAGGCGTACCCGCTTGCCCGCCGCCCGCTCCGCATCGGGCACGATGGCCTCGACGCCGCGCGCCTTGCAGGCTTCGGCGCGGCAGATCTGCACTTCGGGCCGGGCGTCCGGCGCAGGCCGGAAATCATGGTAGAAGCTGACCACGCCGTGCACTTCGGCGCGGCTCAGGTTCAGCGCCTTGGCCACCAGGCCCTCCGCCTCCTCGTCGATGCAGCCGAACTCGGCCTGCAAATCATGCAGGATTGGCAATAGCGGACCCTTGCGCGCGGAGTGCGCGGCGCAGATTTCCTGAATGCGAGCGGCAGAGCTCAATGCAAGTCCAATCGATTATCGCGAAGGGCGGCCAAACGTTCGCGACAAGAAGTGACGCAAACCCTTCCCGTTGACAACAAGCCCGCCCTCCCCGCGCATCGCGAGGCCGCTGCCGAAATTGCGACAATCTTGTTTTATTTCAGTTACTTGACCGGCAGTTCAAGTGGTGCCGGCAGGGCATGATTAGCCAAAAACAAGAGACTGATTACTCAGCCTGCTTTTGCGGTCTCCGGCCACCTGACCTTCTGCTCCAGCCAGGGATGCGCCGCGAAAAGCGGTGCGAGCCCGATTTCCTGGATCGAACCGCGGATGGACGTTGCCAGCTTGCCCGGCAGGTCGCCGAATTCGCCCCGCCTTGCAATGAGGGTGAAATAGCGCCGGAACTGGGCCTGCCGCATCGGCTCCACCCTCAGTCGCTCGAACAGGGCCGGATGGCTGGCGAGGCACAGCGGCGTGGTGATGCCCCAGCCCAGCCCCTCGCTGATCGCGGTCAGTTGCTGCGCGGTGGAGTCCACTTCGACCGAATTTTTCAGCTTGCTGCGCATGCGTGACAGCTGGCTTTCGATGCGCAGCCCGATCGCGGATTTCAGCGAATACCGGATGAAGGGCAGGTCCTGAATGTCGCCGATCTGGTCCACCGCACCGGCGTGGCCGGCGGGGAAGGCGAGCACGAATTCCTCGTCGAAAATCGGCATCTGGTCGAAGCCGTCCGCACCTTCCAGATCCGTGCTTGCGGTGACAAGTATGTCGATCTTGCGGTTGAGGAAATCCTCGTGCTGGGCCGGGGAGGTCCCGGAACGGATCAGCCACTGCCCGGCATTCCCGCCCAGCTCACGCAGCAGCGGGACGGTGACGAGGTTCGCCATGCTTTCGGCCATGGCGATGGTGACGCTGTTCATCGGCAGATTGCCGAGGCCGCGCATTTCGGACGCGAGGCGCTTTGCGTCAGCCACCAGCCGCGCGCCGTCATTCAGCAGGAAGCGGCCGCTGGCCGTGAGCGTCAGGGGCCGCGTGGTCCGGTCGAACAGGCGGGTTTCAAGCGCGCTCTCCAGCTTGGAGACGATTTGCGACACCGCCGACTGGGTCATGCCCAGATGCTCCGCGCTCTGCGTCATCCCGCCCAGTTCGGCCGTCAGCATGAACACTTCGAGCGAATGAATGTCGAAGCCAATCGGAAGTTTCAAACCCGGTCCTCCCTCGCGATTGGCCGACTTTACCGCTGCGCTCAGGAAAACTCCATCGCTGCGTCACGCAGCCAATGCTCGAAGGAGTCAGCGAAGCTGGTGTAAACGAGAAGGTCGAAGCTGGATGCCCCACGCCGCAGCCCGACCACGCCGATATCGTGGATGGAGGACTGGAACAGCGAACCGGCAGGAAACGCCGCTTCGTCGAGGTCGATCGCCACGCCTTTCATCAGCAGCCGCGCGGCCTGCGGTCCGCTGACCCGGAAGGCCTTGCGGCTGTGGTCCAGCTGGACCAGCGACACCAGTGCCGGGTCGCAGTTCCCTGCGGCTGCCGGGTAAAGCTGGCCGGTTTCAGCGAGCAGCAGGTAACGGCCCGGGATCAGGCATGCGGCGACGATCCCGTCCTTCTCCGTGAAGCGATTGGGCTTGTCCGGCAGCGCGCAATTCAGCGCGGACTCCAGCTGCGCCGCCCCGGCAGGCGCCGTGCCGCGCCAGAGGCTGGCCATGAACAGGCTTTTGAAAGCGATCGGTTCGATTGCGATATCAGCCATGCATCCGCTCCCCCTGGGGGTCGAAGAACACGGGATCGACCAACCGAACCGGGTCGGACTGATCGGCGAGCGGGAAGCGGGCCAGCATCTCCTCGCCGATGCGCGCCCGCCCACCGGACACGAGGGCGAGCGCGATGAATTCATCAAGCGCCGGGCTGAAAGTGGTCGAACTGACGTGGCCGAGGGCATTCCCGGGCGCCGCCGGATCGACGATCTGCGCCCCGGCCCGCAGCGCTTTCCTGCCCGTCGAAACCAGCCCGACAAGCTGCAAGCGGTCTTCGGCTGTCAGCCCTTCCCGATCGAGCAGGACGGAGCCGACATAGGCCTTGGTGCGCGATGCCATTTTGCCCAGGCCAATGTCGTCCAGCGTCGTGCGCCCGTCGAGCTCGGGGCCACTGATGTGACCCTTCTCTATGCGCAGCGTGCCGAGAGCCTCCGTGCCATAGGGGGTGATGGAGAATTCCTCACCCGCGGCCATGATCGCTTCCCAGACACGCGTGCCGTCACCGCTGCCGCAATAGACCTCGTATGCCAGCTCGCCGGAGAAGGAGAGCCGCGCGACCATCACATCGCAATCACCGATCCTGCCCTTGCCCACCGCCATGGATGGGAAAGCCTCGTTGTCGATGTCGAGCCCTTCGAGGATCTTCTGCAAGGTGCGCCGGGCATTGGGCCCGGCCACGGCCATCGCCGCCCACTGGTCGCTGACCGAGGTAACCTGCACCTGCAATTCCGGCCATTCGACCGCCAGCAGGCGCTCCATTTCGGCAAGGACACCGGCCGCACGTGCAGTGGTGGTGGTGGTGAGGAACCGGTCCTCTGCCAGCCGCCAGGTGGTGCCGTCATCGTACAGGATCCCATCCTCGCGCAGCATCGCGCCATAACGGGCCTTGCCGACCGGCACTTTCAGGAAGGGATTTGCATAGAGCCGGTTGAGGAATTCAGCCGCATCCGGCCCCTGCACATCGATCTTGCCCAGTGTGGTCACGTCCACGATGCCGACGCTGGCACGCACCGCGCGTGCCTCGCGCACATAGGCATCGAACAGGCTCTCGCCTGCATGCGTGCGATAGACGCGCGGGCGCACCCATGTGCCCGCATCGATCATCTCCGCACCATGGGCGACGTGCCAGTCATGCATGGGCGTGCGGCGGACGGGCTTGAAATCCTGCCCCACTTCCCGGCCTGCCAGCGCGCCCAGCGCCACCGGCGTATAGGGCGGGCGAAAGCGCGTAGTCCCGACCTGGTCGGGCGAAAGACCCTGCAGCCCCGCCATCAGCGCAATCGCGTTCACATTCGATGTCTTGCCTTGGTCGGCAGCCATGCCCAGCGTGGTGTAGCGCTTGACGTGCTCGATGGAGCGGAAGCCCTCGCGGTGGGCCAGCTCGATATCCTTGACCGTCACATCGTGCTGCAAATCGACGAAGCTCTTGCCGGGCGCCGCGATGCAGGCAGGCGCACCGGGATTGGCCTGCGCCGCGCTGCCTGTGACGTTCGGGGCGGGAAATGCGCCAGCCCCGCCAACAGCGCATCCCGCCGCGTGGCCCGAGGCGACGGCCGCCGCCAGGTCCATGGCGCCGCTCGCCGCGCCCGCCGCAGTCCAGTCCTGCAGCGGCTGGCCGGGGAGGAAACCGTCGATCGCGGGATCGTAGACCGGCGGCGTGCCGGCCTGGCTGCACAGATTGACCATGGGGGTGAACCCGCCCGAGACCAGCAGCGCATCGCAATCGAGCCGGATGGACCGGTCGGTCTCGACCTCGCCCGCTACGAATGGCGCAATCTCCACCGACTTGAGCGACTGGAAGCCCTTGGCCCTGAAGACCGCGCGCCCGGCGAGGCAGCGCAGGCCCAGCGCCTCTACGCGGGCGACGAGCTCGGCCGGAGGATCGCTTCGCATGTCGACCAGCGCAGTGACACTCACGCCAAGCGACGCGAGGGACGCGGCAGCGGCGTAGATGCTGTCGTTATTGCCGGTGATGACCACCTTGCGGCCCACCGCGACACCGTGACGATAGGCGTAGCGCAGCCCTGCCTGGGCCAGCATCACCCCGGGCTTGTCATTGCCGGCGAAGACCAGCGGGCGCTCAATGCTGCCTGCCGCGATCACCACCTTGCCGGCGTAGATCTTCAGGTGACGGAGGCGCGGCTGCCCTGCGCCGGGCGATGCGACATGATCGGCAACGCGCTCGACCGCGCCCAGTACATTGTCGTCGAAATAGCCGTAGACCGTGGTGCGCGGCATCACCGTGACGTTGTTCAGCCCGTCCAGCGCCTGCGCCGCCCATTCCGCTGGTTCGTGGCCGTCGATCGTCCCGGCATCTTCCGGCATCGCGCCGCCGATCGCCGTATTCTCGTCCACCAGCAGAACCTTGCGGCCGAAGGATGCCGCAGCACGGGCCGCCGCGACACCGGCCGCGCCGCCGCCGATGACGAGCACGTCAGCAAACAAATTCGCCCGCTCGTAGCGATCCGGATCGGCCTCCGACCCGGCCGCGCCCATGCCCGCCGCGCGCCGGATGAAGCGTTCGCAGAAATGCCAGAAGCGCTGGCCGGTGCCCATGAAAGTCTTGTAGTAAAATCCCGCGACAAACAGCGGCGCCGCCAGCTGGTTGACCGCCATCAGGTCGAAGCGCGGAGACGGCCAGGCGTTCTGGCTGCGCGCTTCCAGCCCGTCATAAAGCTCGGTTGCGGGCGCTTTGGCGTTTGGCTCAGTCCGTCCGCCGCTGCGCAGGGTCACCAGCGCATTGGGCTCCTCGTGCCCGGCGCTGAACACGCCGCGCGGACGGTGGTATTTGAAGGATCTGGCCACGACCATGCGGCCATTCGCCAGCAGGGCCGAGGCGAGCGTATCCCCGGCAAAGCCTTCCAGCACCTTGCCGTCGTAAGTGAACTGCAGGGGCGCGCCGCGATCGATCGACGTGCCGCCGGAAGGCAGACGATATGCAGCCATCAGCCCAGCCCCCCTTCAAGCGCGACCGAGAGAACCTTGTGCGAAAGCGTGTCCCGCTCCACCCGCAGAATGGCACGGCAGCCCGCGCTGTGCTGCCAGTGTTCCAAATGCGTGCCGCGCGGGTTGGTCCGCTGGAAGACATACTCGTTCCATGCCGCCACATCGGTATCGCCATGCTCCGGCCGCCTGACGCCGGCATCGCCCAGATAGCCGAATTCGCCGTGGTCGCGCAGGCCGCAGTGGGGGCAGTGGATGCGCATCAGTGCAGCCTCGGATGCGGGCCCATGCCCTTTTCATCGAGCGACCGCCCCGCTTCGAAGCGATCCAGCGCGAAGGCCTCGTTCAGCTCGTGCGGACGGTCCTGCGCGATGGTGTGGGCAAAGCACCAGCCGGCCGCGGGCGTCGCCTTGAACCCGCCGTAACACCAGCCGGCGTTGAGATACATTCCGGGCAACGGGCCGACATCGATGATCGGGCTGCCGTCCATCGACATGTCCATGATGCCGCCCCAATTGCGCAGCAGCCGCAGGCGCGAAAGGTTGGGCAGCAGAGTCACGGCAGCAGCTGCCACATGTTCGAACACGGGCAGGTTCCCGCGACTAGCGTAGCTGTTGTAACCATCGATATCGCCGCCGAAGACCAGGCCGCCCTTGTCCGACTGGGATATATAGAAATGGCCTGCGCCGAAGGTGACGACGGTGTCGATCACCGGCTTCAACGGCTCGGACACGAAGGCCTGCAGGACATGCGATTCGATCGGCAGGCGCTCGATCCCTGCCCGCCGCATGACTTCCGACGTGCTGCCCGCGACCGAGACCCCGACCTTGGGCGCGCGGATCTCGCCCCGGTTCGTCTCGACGCCGACCACCCGGTCTCCGTCGCGGATGAAGCCGGTCACTTCGCAGTTCTGGATAATGTCGACGCCCAGCGCGTCGGCAGCGCGGGCATAACCCCAGGCAACCGCATCGTGCCGGGCGGTCCCGCCGCGCGGCTGGCACAGCGCGCCCAGGATCGGGAACCGCGTATCTGCGCCAATATCGATGGACGGAATGCGGCGCTTGATCTCCTGCGGGGTCAGCAGCTCCGCATCGATCCCTTCCATCCGCATGGCATTGCCGCGCCGCGCAAAGGCATCGATCTGCGCCGGGCTGTGCGCCAGATTGATGACCCCGCGCTGCGAGAACATCACATTGTAATTGAGGTCCAGCGACAGCCCTTCCCACAGCTTCATCGCATGCTCGTAGAACCGGCTGTTTTCCGGCAGCAGGTAATTGGAACGGATGATGGTGGTGTTGCGGCCGATATTGCCGCCGCCCAGCCAGCCCTTCTCCAGCACCGCGACATTGTGGATGCCGTGAAGCTTCGCGAGGTAATAGGCAGCCGCGAGGCCGTGTCCCCCGCCGCCCACGATGATCACGTCATAGACAGGCTTGGGTTCGGGCGCGCGCCATGCCCGCTCCCACTGGCGGTGGCCGGTGGCTGCGTTCTTGAGCAGGGAGAGGATGGAATAGCGCTGCATCGCCCTGCGAAATTACGCGCTGCGCCGGCGATAAGATAGCCGATGAGGCCATCTAACCCGTCCCATTAGCGCCCCTAATCCAGACGCCGGAAAGCGCGCTATTCGCCCGCCCCGCGCCGCGATTCCTCGGTGGCTTCCACCAGCACGCGGTCGGCGATGGCATGGAGGGCCGCAAGGTCGCGAACCTTGACCCCGTTATTCAGGCTGCCGCGATATGTGCCCGCCAATTGGTCGGCGGTGACTGCCGGCTCCGGCCAGTCCGGATGCAGGTCCCTCATCGCGCTGCGCAGGCCCTCTTCGCTGCCCGCGCAGACAAGGTGGAGCGACGCCTGCTCCGCGCAGTCCACCGCCCCTTCCCAGCCCGACAGGTCCGGAAGCGGCGAGGATGCACTCACACGGGCGAAGCGGTCCGCCCCATTGCCCCGCCCTGAAATGCGCACCGCCGCGAAGCGTCCTGCCAGCGCCATGCGGTGCAGCTGGGGCAGTATGGCCCGCGCGTCCCGCAAATCGGCGATTTCGGCCTGGCGGATCTCACCGCCGGCGCAGCGCGCAATCAGCACATCGGCAAGCAAGTCGCCAAAGCCGATCAGGCTCGCCCCACCTGCATCGAACCTGATGGTTGGCCCCTTGGTCAGGAATGCGCCCAGCAGGTGGCGGTCGGCATGCCTCTCCTCGCCGTCCAGCCGCGCCAGGCAATCGTGCAGCAGGTCCAGCCCGCCAAGGCCATGGCATTCCAGCCACAGGATCTGCTCGGCCATGGCCTCGTAATCGCAAGTCTTGCCGTAAAGCGCCTCGAATACGCGGCGCAGAAGGGCGAGAAGCTCGTTGCGCGACAGGATCAGGGGCCCGCTGCCATCGGCGCTGCTCCCACCGGCGCTGGCCATCAGGCGGCCTGCGGTTTGACCGGGAAATACCACTCGTCGCAACCCGGCTCACCAAGCTCCTCGGGCAATGGGGCGCCCTGGAACATGGTGTTGCGCACCCACAGGCGCGAGCGCGGGTCGAACTTCCCCACACCGAAGAACGACAGCTTGCAGCGAAGCAGGTGGATCGGGAGGACGGCGGCATCGAGCAGATTGGCGCGAATTTCCCCGTAATGGGTGCGCGCCATGGTCTGGATGCGCCGCAGCACGCGCCGGTGCTCCGGATGTGCCATTGCGAAGTCCGCCACGGTGGCATCCCCCTCGGACACCGCGAATTCGGTTAGCGCCTCATAGCATTGCTGCACCGCATATCCGATGCCGAGCATCATCTCGCGGTCCTCGCCCGGCTCCTGTCCGCGCACGCCGAGACGGGGCTCCATCTTCTCCTCGGACCGGTACCAGAAGGTCGCGCGCGCCGCCTCATCATCGAAGTCATAGGCGAGCGCCCAGTCATACCGGTCCTCGATCACACTTCGCAGCTCGTCCAGCGACATATCGGGGTCGAGGCGGTATTCCTCATCCTCGCAGAGCCCATCTTCAAGGTCGTCGATCAGCTCGGGATGCAGCTCCATCATGATGGAGCAGGTCAGTTCGCGCGCTTCCGTGCCTACGGTATCTTCGGCGAGGTCCATGATGTCCTGCCATGACGAAGGCGTATCGCCGCTTTCCAGCCGTGCCAGCAGGGCCGACAATTCCTGCCGCGTGCGATCGTTAATCGCGTTCTGGTCCTGATTGTCGGTGGCGATTTCCTCCAGATGCCGGATCGCCTGCCGGGCGATCGCGCAGAACCGCTCGAACCGCGCCGTATCGAAAGCCCCCTCGCGCAGCACGCGGGCAAGCGCGGTTTCGCGCGCCTCGATCCAGCGGTTGATCAGCAGGGGGTGGTTGATGAGATAGGGCGCCATGCCGAGGCCGGTGGCATTGCCGATGCCGATATACCGCTTCAGCGCCGCGTCCAGCGGCACGTGGCTGCCGCCGGAGCGGTGGTGGGCGATGTGCTCCACCTGGTCGAGGCTGAATTGCCGGATGAGGTAGCAGACCAGCATTTCGGCCATGAAGGGTCGCGAGAAATCGGGATATTCGCTGCTGACCTTGCGCCAGTCGGCAAGGCCGAACTTGCCGCTGCCGTAGACCGCCGTGGTGCGATAGAGATAGCCGACCTTTGCCAACACATCGACGGAAGGCTGGTGGCCCTCGCACAGGCAATCGACCACGTAGTCGAAGTTCCGCACGCTCTTGTTGGCGCGCGACAGGACCAGGCAGCTCGCATCGACGCGCCCCTTTTCCTGCAGCGGCACATTGGACCGCAGTCGCTCCAGCCGCTCGGTATCCACCGTTCCTTCGCACAGCGTCGCGGTCATGTCCCAGTCTTCGGCAATCACCCGGTCGCTGCGGCTTTCCGGCTCCAGATGCTTGGCGAAGGCGACGAAGCTGAACAGCTGGTTCGCAGTGCGGATCTCATAGACGACATGGCCGTGGCCCCGATCGTCCAGCGCGTGATTGGCGCGCTTTATCTGCCAGTTCTCGCGCCCGATCTTGCGGATCAGAGAGCGCATGAAGCTGAGGCGGTAGGGATGGAGCGTACCGAGCCGCTCCAAGTCCATCACGACGGCCGCGGGGCGCAGTTTCAGGCCATCGTCGGTGCGGGTTGCTGGCTGGCTGCCTGACATCACATCATGCCCGGCCATGGTTCAGGCGCCGACACTGGAGGCTGGCGCGAAGGCATCGCGGAAGAATTCCAGCCAGTTGAGGCCCATCACCTTGCGCACCTCCTCATCCGAGAAGCCCGTTTCGCGCAGGCCTTCTGCTATGTTCATGAAATCGCGGCTGTCGCGGAACCAGTCTGGCTGGCGCGGCCAGTCGGCATTCGCAGCGCTGCCTTCGCCGTAATCCGGCCTGAAGGTCCACTTGCCGCTGCGCATCCATTCCAAGGTTTCATACCCCCAGTTCTGGCACAGGTCGGAGCCGATACCGACTCGCTCCACGCCCATCAGGTTGGCGGCATCGTACACCATCTGGCAGAAATCCTCGCGCTTGCAGTCGGACCCGCCGCGAAGGTGGAAGGGATACAGGCTGACGCCCAGCATGCCGCCCGATTCCGCCAGCGCGCGCAGCACGGTGTCGGACTTGTTGCGCAGCGCCTCGTGGAAACTGGAGGGGTTGGCATGCGTGATCGCGATCGGGCGCTGCGAATATTCGATGGCCTGCAGGGTCGATTTCTCGGCGCTGTGCGACATGTCGATCAGCATGCCGACGCGGTTCATTTCCTTGATCGCCTCGCGGCCGAAGCGGGTGATGCCGGCATCGTCATCCTCGTAACAGCCGGTCGCCAGCAGGCTCTGGTTGTTATAGCTCAGCTGCATGATCCGCACGCCCATCGCGTGCAGCCGCTCGACATTGTGCAAGTCGTCCTCGACCGGCGAACAGTTCTGGAAGCCGAGGATGATCCCGGTCTTGCCCGCAGCGCGCGCGGCGTCGATATCTTCCGCCTGCCGCACCGGCATCACCAGGTCGCCGCATTCCTCGAAATGCCGGTCCCACTGCGCGATATTGGCCTCCACCTCGGCGAAGTTTTCCCAATAGGCGATGGTCACATGGATCGCATCCACGCCGCCCTCGCGCGCCTGTTCGAACAGCTCCCTGTTCCAGTTCACATACTGGAGGGCATCGATGATCAGCAGGTCGTCCTTGGTCATATGTGCCCCGCCCCTATCCGCCGACGTAACTGGTCTTGACGATGGTGTAGAAGTCCTTGGCGTATGTGCCCTGCTCGCGCGGGCCGTAGCTGGAGGCTTTCCGCCCGCCGAAGGGCACGTGGTAATCGGTGCCCGCCGTCGGCAGGTTCACCATCACGCAGCCGGATTGCGAGTGGCGCTTGAAATGCCGCGCGCGGCTGAGCGAATTGGTCATGATGCCGGATGTCAGCCCGAAGTCCGTGTCGTTGGAAACGGCCAGCGCCTCGTCGTAATCGGCGACCTTGATCACGCTGGTGACCGGGCCGAAGATTTCCTCGCGGTTGATCCGCATCTTGTTGTTCGAGCCGGTGAAGATGGCGGGCCGCATGAAATTGCCCTTGGTGGCAAGTTCCAGGATGTCGCCGCCCGTGGCGATCTCTGCCCCCTCGTCCTTGCCGAGCTGGAGGTAGCCTTCGATCTGCTGCAGCTGGCGCTCGGTCACGACCGGGCCGATCTGCGTCTTCTCGTCCAGCGCATGCCCAACCACCAGCGCATCGGCGGCGGCAATCATCCGCTCCAGGAATTCGTCATGGATCCCTTCCTCCACCACCAGGCGCGAGGAGGCCGTGCATTTCTGGCCCGTGCCGAAGAAGGCCCCGCCAATCGCGCACTGGACGGCCAGGTCCATATCGGCATCGTTCAGCACGACGAGGGCGTTCTTGCTGCCCATTTCCAGCTGGATGCGCGCCATGTTCGTAATGGCTGACTGCGCAATCTTGCGCCCCACGGCGACCGAGCCGGTAAAGGTCACCGCGTCGATCCCGGGCGATCCGGCAAGTGCGCTGCCGACGTCATGCCCCTCGCCGATGACCATGTTGAACACACCGGCCGGGATGCCGCTGCGATGGATGATGTCGGCCAGGATGGCGGCGCTGGCAGGTGTCGTCTCGGAAGGCTTGAGTACCACGCTGTTGCCGAAGGCGAGCGCCGGGGCGATCTTCCATGCGGCCACGGCGACCGGGAAGTTCCACGGCGTAATCACACCGACCACGCCGGCCGGCTCGCGCGTCACCTCGACATCGACGCCGGGACGGACAGAGGCCGCCTGCTCACCGATCTGGCGCAGGCACTCGGCGGCGTAATACTGGAAGAACTGGCCGGAGCGGAAAGCTTCGCCCTTCCCTTCCGGAATTGTCTTTCCCTCTTCGCGCGCAATCACGCGGCCGATTTCCTCGCACCGGGCAATCAGCTCGTCGCCAATGAAATCGAGGGCTGCCTTGCGCTGCTCCAGACCGGTTGCACCCCATTCGGCCCCTGCTCGGTTTGCTGCGGCAATCGCCTGCTCGACATCGGCAACGCTGGCCGCAGAATAATGGCCGATGACATCGGCGTGATCGGACGGATTGATGTTGGCGACAAGTTCCCCCCCGCCAGTCCAATTGCCGTCGATGAGATTCTTGTAGGTTTCCGTCACGCCGCGCCTCCTGGGCCCTTCAAAGCGAATGCCCTCTCACCCTTGTCACCAGTAGTTTGGCGGCGCGCAAGTCAGATAAGGCTATCCAGTGATAAGGATTCGGTAATTATCAAAATTGCACGCTTTATCGGTGCTTTATAAACGCGCTGCCTGACTGCCGGATGGCAGTGACACGATTTCATAAGCAAATTTTATCCGCCGGGAGCTGCGCCGGTTGGAAAAGTGATCAGGTCTTTGAAATCGGCGTCGCTGAACCGCACTTCGACATTCTCCAGCTCAAGCCGCCTGATCATCGCCGGAATGATCTGCAGGATCGTCTCGATCATTGCCTCGCCAGCGGGTGAAAGCGACCACCCCTTCTTGGTGATGAGGTAGATGGCGCGCGTATCTTCCGGCTCGATAAGCGGGCGCGAGACGAGCACGGGATCGGCATTCTGCGCCGCCAGCGAAGGCAGGACGGTGACCCCGAAATTCGCCTTCAGCATGGCGAAGAGCAGCGTGGTGGTCGAAAATTCGTACTGCGTCTTGCCGATCAGGTCCTGCGCCTTGGTCAGATTGTGAAGCCCGGAATCGAGGAACCGCTGGCCGTATAGCTGGGCCCATTCGATCGGTCCCTGCTCCTGCGCCAGCGGATGGTCGCGGTGGCAGATCAGTTCGATCCGGTCTTCCAGCAGCAGGCGATAATCCAGATCGCTGCGCCCCGGCGAGCGTCCGCCGATTCCGAAATCGACCTCGTTCCGCGCCAGTCGCTGTTCGATACCCCGGGAATTGTCATCGATCATGTGGACCGAAATGCCGGGAAATTCCTCGGAAAACTGGCGGCACACTTCCGGCAGGAGGCGCGTGGCCACAGACGGCAGAACGGCAAGGCTGACATGCCCGCTGCGCCGTTCGGATGTTGCATTCAGATCGGAAAGCGCGGCATCGAAATCGCGGATCAGCCGCGCGGCGACCGGCATGAAATGCTCGCCCTCGGTCGTCAGCAGCACCTTGCGCGTGGTGCGCTCGAGCAGTTTGACCCCGACCGAATCTTCCAGCTGGCTGATCGCCAGCGAAACGGCAGGCTGGGTCCTGAGCAGTTCGCGCGCGGCAAGCTTGAAACTCTCCAGCTGGCCGACTGCAACAAATGCGCGCAAGTGCCGCAGGGTGATGCCGAACTGCTTGATGGCGTGTCTCTCTAAAGCTCCAGGATCTTGTCATATACCGCCTGGGACAGCGAAATCCCATCGCGCGTGTTGCGCTCGCGGTTGGCATGCCTGCGGTCACCGGGGAGCCGCGTACCTTCCTGCGCGGCGATCTGCTCGAACAGCAGCTCGCTGTGATCCAGCCAGCCCTCCGCATCGCCAAACATTCCGGGGTCCATCGCCAGGATGAATTCGCCGCCCTGCGGCGGCCCGCCGTCATTGTTGTCGCGCCTGGCGGCTTCGAAGCTGAAGCTCTCGCCGATCAGCCCGCCGGCCAGCAACTCCACCATCATGGCAAGCGAGGATCCCTTGTGGCCGCCGAATGCCAGCAGCGAGCCTTCGAGTATCGCATTGGGATCGGTGGTGGGATTGCCGTCAGCATCCACGCCGACGCCTTCCGCCATCTGATGGCCTTCGCGCGCCGCCAGCATGACCTCGCCGCGCGCGACGACGGACGTCGCCTGGTCGAAGACGACCGGGTTACCGGACTTGCGCGGCCAGCCAAACGCAATCGGATTGGTCCCATAGAGCGCCTTCTTGCCGCCGGCCGGGATGACTGCCGGCTTGTAGGAAGTGCAGGCAAGGGCGCAGAGGCCGGCCTCGGCCAGCGGCTCAATCTCGGTCCACAGGGCGGCGAAGTGATAGATGTCGACCAGCGCCAGGGCCGCGATCCCGTTCTTTCGAGCACAATCCACCAGCGGCTGGCGCCCCGTCTCCAGCGCGAGCGGGGCAAAGCCGCCGTCGCCATCCACGCGCACGACAGCAGGGGCAATCTGCTCGACGCGCGGGCGGGCCTTGCCATTGACCTTCCCCGATTTGAGCGTCGCGGCATAGCCGGCAAGCCGCATCAGCCCGTGGGAATGACATCCGTCACGCTCGGCTGCGGTGATCACGCGGGCGACGGCGGCGGCGTTCTCCTCGTCGCAGCCGCACCGCATCAGCGTGTCCACCACCAGTGCGTGCACTTCGTCCAGCGCCAGTTTCACGTCAGTCATGCGCCATATCTCCCCGGTATCATTCAGTCGCTGGCAGCGATCGGATAGCGTTCGAGCACCGGCCCGAGCGCATTCTTCAAAGGTCCGAGCCAGGGCTCGAAATTGCGCCACTGGTCGACGGCCGCCTTGCTGATCGGCTGGCGCACCTGCTCCGAACTTGCCGTCCGGACCGCGCGCTTGGTCTTATGGAATTCCACGCAGCTCTGCTCGAAGGGCACGCCGACATAGTCGAGGATGCGGGCGACCTGGCCTTCCAGATCGTCCAGCACATCTTCGTGCTGCACGCGCAGGATGCGGCCGGGCAGGACCTCGTCCCAATGGTCCATCAGCCGCACGTAATCACGGTAATAGCTGCCGATCTCATGCAGGCCGTAAGTGAACTCCTGCCCCTCGGCGAACAGCTGCTTGAAGCCGGAGAAACAGCACGCCATCGGCTCGCGCCGGGCATCGATGATCTTGGCATTGGGCAGGATCAGCTGGATGAGGCCGATGTGCCGGAAATTGTTGGGCATCTTGTCGACGAAATAGGCCGCGCCCTGCCGGTGGATCGCAGTGCTGTCGATGTAGTCCTTGCCCATCGCGGCCAGCTGCTCGCCCGTCAAATCGTGCAGGACCTTGGGATAATCCGACGTGCCGCCCGCCAGCTTGCGGCCCCTCAGCTGGTGCGACAGCGTCAGGATATTGGGCAGCTCCAGCGTCCCGTCGATCTGCGAATGCGATGCCAGGATCTGTTCGATCAGCGTCGAGCCCGCACGCGGGAGGCCGACCACGAAGATGGGGTCGCCGGCAGCGAAACCTGACCCTTCGTGCTTCGCAAAAAGGTCGCGGCCGCAATGTTCGATCTGGGCGTCGAACTCCGCCGTCATCACGTCATCCTTGTAACGTGACTGCTTTCGCTTGAGTTCGTTGCCTTGCTCGTAAAAGCGGAACGCCTTTTCGTATTCGCTGCGATCCTCATGCGCCTTGCCCAGGGCGAAGCAGACATGGACCTGGTTCTGGTAAGTCAGCGCCTTGCTTTCCAGCTGCTGGTGCATCTGCTGCAGCTCGGCTTCGCTGAAGCGATAGGTCTTGAGGTTGGCCAGTCCGTAATAGGCATCGCCGAAGCCGGGATTGACCGCAAAGGCCTTGCGATAGGACGCGATCGCATCCTCATGCTTGCCCACCGTCTTCAACGCATGCCCGCGGCTGGTCAGCGTGGAAGGATCGTCAGGGAAACGCTCCAGCACCTTGTCGAAAAGCTCGAAGGCCTGGTCATAATCGCCGGTCTGCATCGCCTCGATTGCGTATAGCGACTGGAAGATCGGGCTGCCCGGATCGGACTCGAACAGCTTCCTGGCCTGCTGCAGCGCAGCCTCGAACTTCTGCCGCTTGCGCAGGACCTGGATGTAATCGATCCGGACCTGGACGTTGGCGGGTTCGAATTCCAGCGCGCTTTCCAGCAGGAATTCCGCATCGTCCATCACGCCAAGCCGCACACCGATATCCGCCAGCAGGCGCATGCCTTCGACATGGGTCTTGTTGGCGATCAGGAATTCGCGGCACAGGCTTTCGGCCTTCAGGATCTTGCCTTCGTGCATCAGGTGGGTGACCGCCACCAGCGGCTTGGGCAGCGCCGCCAGACGGTCGGCCTGCGCCTGCGCGGCGGCCGCGGCTTCGCCATTTCCTTGGGCAGAGAGGATGGCGGCCTGCGCGGACCAGCTGGCCTGCAGTGCGGGATTGCTCTGGCACGCGCGCCGATAGGCTTCGAGGGCGCGGTCCGCCTGCCCCATGGCGCGGCGGATGTGGCCTTCCTCCTGCAGCGCCCGGCCGAAATCGGGTGCGACCTGCTGCAGCTGCGTGATCTGGTCCAGCGATTCGTCCAGCTGGCCGAGATAGCGGCGGCAGACGGCCGTCAGGTAAAGCGCCTCGATGTCCGGATTGTCTGGTGCGGAAAGTCCGGAAAGGACGCCGATCGCATCCTCGAACTTCCCTTCGTACATGAGCGCCTGGACGTCTGCGAGCTTGTCTTGGTCACTGGTCGCATTGTCAGCCATGTCGTGAAAAGAAATCCGATCCCATTGAAACGAAAGGGGCCGGCCGAAACCGGCCAGCCCCCGTCAGTAGTCAGCTTTTACCGCATTACAATCAGTAGCGGTAGCTGACGCGTGCCCCCACCGTCTGCGGACGCGAGATCACCCAGCGCGTGCGGTCGTTGATGAAGTTACCGCTGATCGGCGCCGAAGCGTTGGTCAGGTTCTCACCGAAGATCTCCAGCGACCAGTCGCCATTGGTGACGCCTGCCGAAAGGGCAAAGGTCGTCCACGCAGGCAGCGTGATGCGGTTGATCTGGATGATGTCCGTTTCCTGCGATGCCGTATAGGTCACCTGCGGCTGGATATGAGCCGTAAGGTCGGTCGATACGTCGAATTCGTAACGTACCAGCACATTGGCCTGCGCCTTCGGAGCGAAGGCAAGTTCGGAACCCAGGACCACATCGTTCGTCGGCGTCAGGACTTCGGTGATTTCCGTGTCCAGCAGCGACCATGCAGCCGTCGCGGTCAGCCCGGGAATGCTGTACGGCGCGAAGGTCAGATCGGCCTCGACGCCTTTGATCCGGGCATTCGCCGCATTGTCCGAGAAGAACAGATTGGTGATGTTCGGATCGAAGATCGTCGTCTGCAGGTTTTCGATATCGACGTAGAACGCGTTGCCGTTGAACCGGACCTGGTTGTCGAACAGGTTCGTCTTCCAGCCGATTTCGTAGTTCGTGACCTCATCGGTCTCGATCGCGAAGGGCACCGTGAAGCCGGCACCGTTCGATGCACCGCCAGGACGGTTCAGCAGGCCCGGACGGAAACCTTCCGAATAGGTCGCATAGAACAGCAGGTCATCGGTGGGCGTCCAGTTGAGCGTGCCCTTGAAGATGAAACCATCAGTCGAAGCGGTGTCCGGCGCGCGGAGCGCGTTGAACACCAGGTTCGCCTGCGTTGCATTCAGGCCAGCATTCTGGATGTCCTGCACGCTGTCGTTCAGCGTGAAGGTCTGGCGCAGGGCCGCATTACAGCTGCCGATGAAGGTGAACTGGCCGTCACCATCGAACAGGTCGCTGATGTTGGTGCCGAAGGCGTTCTGGTCGGTACCGCCTGCGTTACAGAAGGAACCGTTCGCGCTGCCTTCGAAATCGACTTCCACGTCGTAGTAACGGGCACCAAGGGTGACCGAGAACTGGTCGCCCAGGTCAACCGTGACCTCACCGAAGATACCGAACTGCTTGTCGGTACGGCGAATGTCGTTGCGGAAGATCGTTTCCGCCGGGAACGGGCCCGGATCGGAGTTGTACACGCCCGGCTGCGGGAAGTTGGCCGGGAAGCCGCCGAACGGATTGGCGATCACGTTGTTCAGGTACTGGAAGTCCACGCGCTCCTCGAGGACGAGGTCGCTGTAGAAACCACCAACCGTCGCGCGGATGAAGTATTCTTCCGGCGTGTTGAAGCGCAGTTCCTGCGTGAAGACCGTGGTCTTGGACGTGGCATCGGTCTGCGATGTCGGCGCCTGGCAAGTGCCGGACGGCGCTGCCGAACCGGGATACGTCACCGACCCGTCGCAGATGTAATAGGGCAAGTACTGACCGACGAAGAGATATTCGGTGTAATCAGCCACCTGGTCGGAATCGCGGACCGTATATGCGCCGGTATAAACCACATCGAGACCGGCAACGCGGCCTTCCACCGTCCAGCTGGTATTATGGAAGTTGTCTTCCAGGCGTTCCGGCACGAAACGCTGGACGTCGTCCTTGCCCAGCGTCGGATCGACCTGGAAAACACCGTCTGTTTCCAGCCCTTGGCGGGCGTGTGCCGCGGTGATCGACCAGTCGAGGCCGATTTCGTAGCGAGCCGAGACGCGGAAGCCGAGATACTGGGAGTCGTTGATATTCTCTTCGACCAGCGCGCTGTTGTCGGCGTTGAGGAAAGTTACGCCCGAAAGGTTCGACGTGGACTGGAAGCCGCGGCGCGCTGCACTAACGGGCACACCGTTCTCACGCACCGTGCCTTGGGGACGGAAGCGGGCGCTGTCTGCCAGGCTCCGCGTGCCGGCGACATTGTCGATATAGCCGCCCTGGTTGTCGATATAACCGACCACGCGAAGGGCGAAGCTGTCACCGAAGGGGACGTTGACCATTGCTTCCAGGTTCTGGCTGGATTCGCCGTCCTTGGTGAAGGCGACACCGGCCTTGAACTTGGCCTGGAATTCGCCGGTCACCGGCTTGTTGGTGATCAGGCGAACCGTACCGGCCTGCGAGCTGGCGCCGAACAGCGTGCCCTGCGGGCCGGCCAGGACTTCCACACGCTCGAGGTCGGCAGCGTAAACGTCGAGGTTACGACCCGGCTGCGACACCGGCTGCTCGTCGAGGTAAAGCGCGACGTTCGGAGCGAGGCCGGCCACACCTGCGATGGAGTTGGCGGGCGTCGTCGAGGCGAGGCCGCGGATGTAGATCGTGCTCTGGCCGGGGCCGCCGCCGCCAGCCGATACGCCGGGCAGCTGCACCAGGTAATCGTCGAAGGTCGCAACGCCGAGCTGGTCCAGCGCTTCGCTGCCGATGGCCTGCACTGCCACAGGGACATCCTGCAGGTCTTCGGTCCGCTTCGTGGCGGTGACCACGATTTCCGTGATACCGCCCTGCCGAGCCTCCTGCTCTTCTGCTGGAGCAGCATCCTGGGCATGCGCGGTCTGCGCGGTGCCCCCGATTGCGAGTGCACAGACTGCAGCTCCCTGCATCAATTTAAGCTTCGACATTGACGATCTCCCTTAATCACGACTTCGTGGCCCCGTCCGCTCGACAAATATGCGGATCTTATGAATGCCTCACACACTCCCGACCGTGATCGGTGAGCGGCACATAGATTTGCAAGTCAGATAAACGTACGGATTGATAAAAAAACGATATTAAACCTCATGGCTGGGGAATTAGCACCCGGTTTCAGTCACCTGTGGCTAAATCCCTCCAAATCCCAGCGTATCGCACGCGTAGGAAAATATCCATTAATCCCTAAAAATCAGAGAAACTGATGTATCTCATAACCCCTATCCGGGACCGGTTGTGGCTGGCGCCTCGGGCAGGCCAGACGCCCCTTGCGAGCGAAGCCCTCTCCTCATGGCGATGATGCGGTGCGATCGCGCAGCAAGGTTTTTGCCAGCGCGAACATCATCAATACCATCACGCCAGAGAACGGCAAGGCTCCCACTGTCATTACTGCATTGATGGCATCGAGCCCGCCCACACTGAGCAGGACCCCGATCACCGCGGTGATCAGCAGTCCCCAGCCGGCGATGTGAGAGCCCTTGCGCCGCCCGATCTCCCCTGCCGAGGAGATCGTGTGAATGACGAGGATTCCCGATTGCGCGGAGGTGACGAGGAAGGTGATGAGCAGGACCACCACGAGCCCGCTCATGGCCACCAGTCCCCAATTGCCCAGCATCACGTCGAGCGTGGCGAACAGGCGCGCCGACAGGTCGGCTTCCAGGATGACGCCGCCCGCGCGCCCGCTCAGCTCCAGTTCCAACGCGGTCCCGCCGATGAAGGCGAACCAGCAGAAGCAGACCAGCGTCGGCACCAGCATGGCGCCCAGTACATATTCGCGGATCGTGCGCCCGCGCGACACCCGCGCCAGGAACATGCCCACGAATGGTGCGAACGCGATCCACCATGCCCAGTAGAAGATCGTCCAGGCCCCCTGCCATTCGGCCAGGGCATCACCCTGCGAACTGCCGTCGGCAGCGAAGTGCTGCGTGGCCATGGATGCAAAACCGGTGACGTAATCCCAGATCGCCACGCCCAGCGTCTTCAGCTCGAACAGGGTCGGCCCGGCAATCAGGAAGAAGGCGAGCAGCAAGATGGACAGCACGAGGTTAACATCGGCCAGCCACTTGATCCCCTTCTCCACCCCGGAAAATGCCGAAGCGGTGGAGATCGCCATCACCACGATCAGCAAAGCCAGCATGGCGGCAAGTGCCGGCTTGCCGGCCTCGGTCATCACCCAGTCCCAGCCGGTGATGTAGAACAATCCGGATGAGAATTGCGCAACACCGTAACCGATCGTGATCGTGACCCCGACGATCGTCGCCAGGACGGCGACCACATCGACTGCGTGACCAAGGGGGCCGGAAAGGGACTTGCCGAACAGCGGGTACAGCGCCGAGCGCAGGCTGAGCGGCAGGCCCTTGTTGAAGCTGCAATAGGCCAGCGACAGGCCGACCAGCGCGTAGCACCCCCAAGCGGAAAAACCCCAGTGGAGCACCGACCATTTCATTGCCGAGCGGACATTGTCTGCCGAATTGGTCTCCACCACCCCGTTGATCACATCGGGATTGGTGGAAAAATGGAAAATCGGCTCGGCAGTCGAATAGGTCAGCACCCCCATGCCGATGCCCGCGCCGAACATCATCGCGATCCATGAGAAGTTGGAGAACTCCGGCCGCTCGCCAGGCTTGCCGAGCCGGAGCCTGCCTGTCGCAGGCCATGCCGCGATGGCCACGCAGAACACCACGAAGGCGAACATGGCGTAAAGGTACCACGCCCCGAACCGGTCGACCAC
This sequence comes from Paraurantiacibacter namhicola, assembly GCF_001687545.1. NCBI lineage: Bacteria > Pseudomonadati > Pseudomonadota > Alphaproteobacteria > Sphingomonadales > Erythrobacteraceae > Paraurantiacibacter > Paraurantiacibacter namhicola. The sequence continues at coordinate 117,810 of NZ_CP016545.1, forward strand.
GAACTGGTTGAGGCTGGCAAGCGCAGCCCCGGCAGATGCGGAATAAATGACCGCCCATCCGATCAGCAACACGGCGATGCTTGCCGATGCGATGACCACGGCCGGATTATACCCCTTCAGCGGTCCATCACGGCTGATGCGGACGGTCAATTGCTCCTGTCGATCGGCGATCGGCTTTCCTCCCGGCTGGCAAACTGAAATTCGAGGCGCCTCAGGCCAGGCCGACGATCTGGCCGTCGCCGTCCAGCCCGATATCCAGCGCAGCCGGATGGCGCGGCAGGCCGGGCATCACCATGATGTCCCCGCAGATTGCCACCACGAAGCCAGCGCCGGCCGACAGCCGGACCTCGCGCACCTCGACCGTATGGCCGGAAGGTGCACCGTTGAGTGCCGGGTCAGTGCTGAAGCTGTACTGCGTTTTGGCAACGCAGATCGGGACATGGCCGTGGCCAAGGTCCTCGAATTCCTTCAGCGTGCGCTCGACCGCGCCTGACAGCACGATGTTTTCGGCGCGGTAGATCTCCTTCGCCACCGTGCGGATCTTGTCGGCCAGCGGGAGGTCGTTGTCGTACAGCAGGCTGACCTTGGTCTCGCCGGCATCGAGCGAAGACTTCACCGCCTCTGCCAGTTCGCGCGCGCCTTCACCGCCCTCGGCCCAATGCTTCGACACCGCGCAGGCGACACCGTTATCGGCGCAGACCTGCTTGAGGGCCGCGACCTCGTCCTCTGAATCGTGGACGAAATGGTTGATTGCGACGACCGGCTTGATGCCGAATTTCTTCAGGTTCTCGATATGCCGCGCGATGTTGACCGAGCCGCGCTTCAGCGCGTCGACATCGGGCGTGCCGAGATCGTCCTTCTTCACCCCGCCCTGCATCTTCAGCGCGCGCACTGTGGCGACGAGCACCACGGCGTCGGGGCGCAGGCCGGACTGGCGGCACTTGATGTCGAGGAATTTCTCCGCGCCCAGATCGGCGCCGAAGCCTGCCTCGGTGACAACCACATCGGCCAGCTTAAGCGCGCTGCTGGTGGCCATGACCGAATTGCAGCCATGCGCGATATTGGCGAAGGGGCCGCCGTGGATGAAGGCGGGATTGTGCTCGATGGTCTGCACCAGATTGGGCGCCAGCGCATCCTTCAGCAGCACCGCCATCGCACCGTCCGCGCCGATATCACGCGCAGTGACGGGCTTCTTGGAGCGGGTGCGCGCCACGATGATATCGCCGAGCCGCTTCTGCAGGTCTTCCAGGTCCTTCGCCAGGCACAGGATCGCCATGATTTCGGACGCGACGGTGATGTCGAAACCGCTTTCGCGAGGGATGCCATGGGCCGGGCCGCCAAGGCCGATGGTGATGTTGCGCAGCGCGCGGTCATTCATGTCGACGACCCTGCGCCAGGTGATGCGGCGCGGATCGATGTCGAGCGCGTTGCCCCACTGCAGGTGATTGTCGATCAGCGCGGCGAGCAGGCTGTGCGCCGAGGTGATGGCGTGGAAATCGCCGTTGAAGTGCAGGTTGATGTCTTCCATCGGCACGACCTGGGCACGGCCACCGCCAGCGGCGCCGCCCTTCATCCCGAAACACGGGCCGAGCGAAGGCTCGCGCAGGCAGACCATGGCGTTGACACCGATGACGTTCAGCCCATCCGTCAGGCCGACGCTCGTCGTGGTCTTTCCTTCACCGGCGGGCGTGGGCGTGATGGCAGTAACCAGCACCAGCTTGCCATCCGGCTTGTCCTGCAGCGAGGCGATATGCTCCAGGCTGAGCTTCGCCTTGTGGTGGCCGTAAGGCACAAGCGTTTCCGGTTCGAGGCCGAGGCGACGCTCTGCGAGCGGCAGGATGGGCTCCATCCGGGCGGCACGGGCGATTTCGATATCGGGCGCGCCCGGCGGCGGCAGGTTCTCTTGTGGCATAAGGTATTAAGGCTGTGCCCCCTCCATCGGACCGGTTGTCCGGCCGCGCATTTGTGCTGCTAATTCTGACTTATGTGAGCCGCCGGACAAGATGGAATATGATTAGTGGCGCTAATCTAATCGACAGCATGACGGATGGTTATGCTTGCCAATCGCGCGCCGTGGCATCGCGTGGGAAGCGAGGTTTTGCGCCTGTAAGCCCTATGGCTCGCCCACGCTCATGAACTCTTCGAGCCATGGCAGCCGCTCAACGAGCGAAGGGATCACATCCTCCGACAGGATGGCGCGGCATTCCTCGGTAACCGTCTCCGTCGCCTTGCCCAGGATGCCCTCGCGGGCGACGAGTGACATGCGGCGATAGAAACTGCCGCGGCTGATCGGCTTCACGACCAGGTCATCGAAAACGTCCGGCGTCTGTGCGAGGCACAAGGGGGTCGTGATGCCCCAGCCATCGCCCAGCGAAACCGCGCGCGCATGTCCCGTGACCGAGTCGAATTCGACCTGTTCGGGGAACTTGAGCTGCAGCCGGTTAAGCTGCGCCTCCGTCTTGCGCCCGACCGAGGACCGCAGGGAGAAGCGAATGAACTTGCTGGCCGAAAGGTGCGGACCCAGCTCTGTCTCAAGCGGGAAATCCTTCGGGAAGATGAGTACGTATGGCTCTGTAAAGACGGTGTAGCGTTCGACCCCGATCATGCCGGAAACATGGCTTTCCTCGGTGATCATGATGTCCGCTGCGTGCGCGTTGAAGCGGGAAAGCTGGTCGGGAAACAACGCATTCGAGATGCGCCAGGAACGCGCCATCGCCCCGGCCCGGTGATACAGCCGCGGCCCAAGCACATTGGCCAGGCTTTCGGGCATGGTGATCGAGATATTGGCAAGCTGGGCCTTCTCGATCTCGGCCGCTTCGAAATAGGCCTGCTGGACATCGGCAAGGATCTTCTTCCCCCTCTCCAGCAGCGCCCGGCCAGCCCCGGTAAGGACGATGGGCCGCACGGTCCGGTCGAACAGCTGCCGGCCAACAGCCTCCTCCAGCGCAGCGATGGTCTGGGAGACCCCCGATTGCGTCATCCCCAGCACTTCCGCGCCGCGCGTCATCCCACCCTGTTCGGCGGTGGTGACGAACACCTGGAGCGTGCGGAACTCGAAGCTCCCGAGCGATTTACCGTGCTTCATCTGCTATCCGCCAACCGGCCCCCTATCGACCCTGTGACCCGCGCCCTCGCTAATCGGGATTCCTGCAACATTGCAGTGCATGCATCCGATAATCAGCATTACTCTCACTTATCATGCCCCCTTCTGGTCATGCAATTGTTCCACCCGCCCATTTTGCCGACTACCCCTGCCAGCCTGTGAGAATCTGCTGCCGGTTACAGGCATGAACGCGCAGCCGAGGGAAGCGGAGGGGAACCGGGATGGGTGAGAACGATCAGAAGACGATAGAGCCGCCGTTAACGGAACTGCCCATCGCCGTATCCGAAGACGGTTTCTATTCCGGCTTCAGCAAGCATGTGGCGCTCCCTTCGAAGATCATCGTTTCGCTGCTGATCATCTGGGCCATCGCCTTCCCGCTGAATGCGGGCGAGGTGCTGGGCGTGGCCAATGCCACGCTGATCCAGATGTTCTCGGGCTGGTATATCTGGCTTGTCGGCGGCTTTCTCGCCCTCAGCGTGGTGCTGGCGCTGCTGCCCGTGTCGGGCCGGCTCAAGCTGGGCCAGGCGGACGACGTGCCCGAATTCTCCCGCTTTTCCTGGTTCGCCATGATGTTTGGCGCAGGCCTTGGCATCGGGATGCTGACCTATTCCACTGGCGAGCCGCTGGCACACCTGCAGAACAACCCCGTTATCATAGCCGGCGAAGCCACGGCGCTGACCGAAGGCGCGGTGCGCTCCGCCTATCTCTATTCCTTCCTGCACTGGGGCTTCTCGGCCTGGGCGATCTACGCGCTGGCCGGGCTGTCGATCGGCTATGTCGCCTATCGCCGCGGGCTGCCGCTGACGATCCGCTCCGGCCTGGCACCACTTTTCGGACGCCACCTGACGGGGCTTCCGGGCCACCTGGTGGACATCGTGGCCGTCGTCGCCACCATCCTGGGCATATCGGTCACGCTCGGCCTCGGCGTGGAACAATTCGTTCACGGACTGCACCGTATCGGCCTGGGCGAATGGCTGCTTGCCGAGGACGCGTCAGCATCGACCGCAGCGATCATCGTGGCGCTGATCGTAATCGTGGGCGCATCCACACTTTCGGCGCTCTCCGGCGTTGGCCGGGGCATCAAATGGCTGTCGAACCTGAACCTGATCCTGTCCTTCGTACTGTTTGCCGCCTTCATCGTCGCGGGCTCGGCGCTGCTTAGCCTGGAAATCTTCGGCCGGGGGCTGTTCGACTATATCGTTTCGCTGCCCGCCCTTTCCTTTGGCGGTGCCTCGTCCGACGGGACGTCGATCGGCGATGCCGTCGCGCAGTGGCAGCTCGACTGGACCGTATTCTACTGGGCCTGGTGGATCGCCTTTGCCCCCTTCGTCGGCATGTTCATCGCCCGCGTCTCGAAAGGGCGGACTGTGCGCGAATACATCCTCGGCGTGGTGCTTGCGCCAGCGCTGATGTGCTTCGTCTGGCTGGCGCTGATTGGCGGCACGGCCGTCGATCTGGTGCTGAGCGGCGCAGGCCAGGGCGAGATTATCGGGACCGTCATTTCGGACCAGCTTTACGCCACCATCGCTGCCCTGATGAGCCCGGGGCTGGCCTATGGATTCTCCATCCTCGTGGTCGTGCTGCTGCTGACATATGTGATCACCTCCGCCGACAGCGCGATCCTGGTGGTCAATACGATCAACGCGGGGGGCAATAGTGAGGATCACGGGCGCCGCCACATCATCTTCTGGGGTGTAGCCATCGCGCTTGTGGTCGGCAGCCTGCTGGTCGTTGGCGGGCTTGGCGCAATCCGGACGGCCATGATCATCGGGGCCCTGCCCTTCAGCTTCGTCAGCGCGCTTCTGGCCATCGCCGTCGTCAAGGCCATCTGGCGCGACACGATCCGGATGCGCCACGGTGTCGACTGCACGAGCGGGGCGGATGGCGACGGCTGATCCGCCCCGCCCCTCGTGCATGGATGGCGCCTGGCGAAGCAAACCATCAGCGGAAATGTTGTTGTCTATGACCGGGCGGAGTGAGACCTCCCTTGGCGTCAACTGCTGAAGAGGCCGTGCGCATGCCGTCTGTTCTCGATATCGAAGCGTTGGAAAAGGTCCGCCTGCCGATCGAACAGGCACGCGGGCTGCCCAATGAGCACTACACCGGCCCCGACCATTTCGCGGTAGAGCGCGACGAGGTCCTGTTCCGCAACTGGAGCGGGATCGGCTTTGGCAAGGATGTGCCTGCAAGCGGGCAGGTCCACCCCGTCACTTTCCTGGGCATGCCGCTGCTGATCGTCCGCGACCGCGAAGGGCAGGTGCGGGTGTACCAGAATGTCTGCCGTCACCGCGGAACCGTGCTGGTGGATGCGCCGTGCAAGGTGCCGGGCAACCTCATCCGCTGCCCCTATCACAGCTGGGCTTACAAGCTCGATGGCGCGCTGGCCGCAACGCCGCACCTTGGCGGCCCCGGCAAGAACAGCGATCCGGCCTTCGACAAGGGCGAGTTCGGGCTGGTCGAGATCGCCTCCCACGTCTGGCAGGATGTGGTCTTCGTCAATGTATCGGGCACAGCGCCTCCGTTCGAGGAATACGCCGCCGCCGCCATCGAGCGATGGGCCGAGTTCGATCAGCCCGTGCATTTCTGCGGGGAGGAAAGCGCCTTCACCATCGATGTCGGCACCAACTGGAAACTTGCAGTCGAGAATTACTGCGAGGCTTATCACCTCCCCTTCGTACACCCCGCACTCAACACCTATTCGCGGCTGGAGGATCATTACGACATCATCGAGCTTGGCCATTTTGCGGGACAGGGCACCCGGGTTTACCGCCAGCTCGCAGGTGAGGAAGGCCAGCGCTTTCCCGATTTTGCCAACCTGTCGGAAAGCTGGGAGACACAAGGGGAATATATCTCGCTGTTTCCCAACGTCCTTCTGGGTGTCCACCGCGATCACAGCTTTGCCATCGTGCTGGAGCCTGATGGCCCGGCGCGCACGCGCGAACATGTTGCGCTTTACTATGCCGATGCCGGGGTTTCCGGCGACGAGTGGACTGCCTTGCGCGAACGCAATGCCCAGCTGTGGCGCACCGTGTTCGAGGAAGACGTCGCATCGGTCGAAGGCATGCAACGCGGCCGTAGCGGTTTGAAATTCGATGGCGGAAAGTTCGCCCCGGCGATGGACAGGCCAACGCATGCCTTCCACCAGTGGATTGCAGGCAGGCTTCTGGAGGACGTTGGATGACGGATGATTTCGCTGCAGACGGGCTTGCCCGCAACTTCGTCGCAGGCGAATGGCGCGGCGGTGATGGCGGTGAATCGATCGCAGTAGAGGATCCGGCGTCCGAAGAACGCGTGCTGGATGCGGCCATCGCCGGCAGCGAGAGCCTGGACGTTGCCATCGGCGCGGCGAAAGATTGCGTGGCCCGCGGCGCAATCTCGGACATGCTGCCCGCCGAGCGCGCCGCCTTGCTGCGCCGTATCGCGGCCGAGATCCGCACCCTGGCGCAGAAAGGCAGCCCCTTGCTGGCGCGCGAGAGCGGCAAGCGGCTGGAGGATGCGCAAGGCGAATTCGCCGAGGCTGCCGCCTATTTCGAATATTATTCCGGCCTCGCGGACAAGATCGAAGGCCGCTCGATACCCCTTGGTCCCGGTCTTGCCGATTTCACGGTGCTGGAGCCGTATGGCATCTCGGCGCAGATCATTCCCTGGAATTACCCGGTCTCGCTCGCCGCGCGGTCTCTCGCCCCGGCCCTCGCGGCGGGCAATTGCGCGATCCTGAAGGCCCCCGAGCTCGACCCGGCGGCACTGCTGATGCTGGGCCATGCTATCGATCGGGCGGGGGTTCCCAAGGGCGCGGTCTCCATCCTCAACGGAATTGGCGCCGATCTTGGGGCCAGGCTGGTCAGATCGCCGGACGTCGACCAGATCGTCTTCACAGGCTCAGTCGCCACCGGGCAGGCCATACTCCATGCCGCCGCGGATATAGTCACGCCGGCCCTGGTCGAACTCGGCGGAAAGTCGGCAGCCATCGCTTATGCGGATGCCGATGCGGACGCGCTGGTCGAGAGCGTCAAATGGGGCATCTTCAACAATGCCGGGCAGGTCTGCTCGGCCATGTCGCGTCTACTTGTCCATCGCTCGCGCCACGCAGAGATCATGGAGCGGCTGGTCGCCATGGCCGGATCGCTTAGCGTGGGTGACGGCCTGTCCAACCATGATCACACACCGCAGATCTCCGCCGCGCAGCTCGACCGGGTGGAGGCCATGGTCGCCCGTGCGCGCAGCGACGGACAGGAGGTCGCCACCGGCGGTGCGCGGATAGACCGGCCGGGGCATTTCATGGCGCCCACCATCCTCGACAATGTCGACCCAGCCTCGCCGATCGCGCAGGAGGAGGTCTTCGGACCGGTCCTGTGTGTCACGCCGTTCGACAGCGAGGACGAGGCCATCGCGCTTGCCAATGGCACCGAATTCGGGCTGGTCGCGGGCCTGTTCACGCGCGACATCGGCGTCGCGTTGCGAACGGCGAACCGGCTGCGTGCGGGCCAAGTCTTCGTCAACAAGTGGTTTGCCGGCGGCATCCAGACACCCTTCGGCGGCGTCGGAAAATCCGGTTTCGGGCGGGAGAAGGGCGCGGAGGCCCTGCTCAATTACGTGCGCACGAAGAACATCGCCGTGGCGCTGGACTGAGCAGCCTCCATGCGATCGCGCATCGGCCCGGGTGCGAGGACAACCGCCTCGGCTGGCAGCAAGAGCAGCGCGCCCAGCCGCATCGCCTTAAGCGAATGGGAGGCGCTTGACCTCATCCTGCCGGACCTGGACGCGATGCGCGCCTACCGCTTGGGTCGTGTCATTGACGAGATAAACCGGCGCGGCATCTCCGCCATGCTGTGCTTCGACCCGGTCAATATCCGCTACATCACCGATTGCCCCAACATGCAGCTCTGGGTCGCACACAACCCGTGCCGCGCGGTGCTGGTATCTGCCGCCGGGCGCGTGATCCTGTGGGACTTCAAGGGCTGCGCGCATCTCTCCGCAGACCTGCCGCTGGTGGGCGAGACGCGCGCGAGCGGGGGCGCGCCGGTCTTCAGCTACGGCGAGCACGCCGGCGTTCCCGCCGCGAGATTTGCGACCGAGGTCATGTATGTGCTGCGCGAAGCGGGCGGGGGCGGCGGGCGCCTCGCAATCGACCGCGCAGACCCTTCGGTCATCTTCGCATTCCAGCAATGCGGCGCCGCGCTTGCCGAGGGCCAACCCGCAATGGAGCGCGCCCGCGAGATCAAGTCCGCCGACGAGATTGCCGCGATACGCTGCGCCATCGCTGCCTGTGACGCGAGCGTCGCCGAAATGCGGGAAGCCTTCCAGCCCGGAATCAGCGAGGTGGAGCTGTGGTCCCACCTCCACGCCGGCAACATCAAGCGCGGCGGCGAATGGATCGAAACGCGGCTGCTGACCTCGGGCCCGCGCACCAACCCATGGTACCAGGAATGCAGCGGGCGCATCATCGAGGCTGGCGACATCGTTGCCTTCGATACGGACCTGATCGGCGCCTACGGTTACTGCGTCGATTATTCGCGCAGCTGGCTGGCAGGGGATGGCAAGCCATCAGACCACCAGCGGCGCCTGAGCGACATCGCCCTCGCCCATGTCGCTCACAATGCCGCGCTGATCGTCCCCGGCACCAGCTTTGCCGAGATTAGTGCGCAGGCCCACCGCCTGCCCGAAGAGTTCCGTGCGCACAGGTACAGCGTCCTGGCGCACGGTGTCGGTATGGCGGACGAATGCCCGGCAATCCGCTATCCCGAGGACTCGGACGAAACCGATCCGCAAGGCCTGGTGAAGCCCGGCATGGTGTTCGCGGTGGAGGCCTTCGTCGGCTCCGAACACGGCGGCGAAGGGGTGAAGCACGAGGACATGGTACTGGTCATCGATACGGGGAACGAGCGGCTGACCCACTTCCCGATCGACCCGGCTTTCGCGTGCTGAGCTGGCCAAGCATTTCTGTTCGCTGCCATCAGAGGCCGTGATGCAAGGCTTCGGCAATTGGCCTGCGGCACCGGCAATGGCACGCTGCACGCCAGGCGATTGAGGAGCGCTGCGCAATGACCCTTCCCGAACATGCCCCATATGTGATCGTCGGTGCCGGCGTGCATGGCCTCTCGGTCGCCTATCACCTCGCGGTGATGCTGCGCGAACGCGGGCTTGGCTCTGGCGAGGATATCGTGATCGTCGACAAGGGCGATGTGGGGTCGGGCGCATCGGGCATCGCCTGCGGCGTGGTGCGCAACAACTACTTCCAGCCTGCCATGCGCGAGCTGATGGCGCATTCGGTCGAGGTCTGGGAGGAAGATGCCGAGACCTACAGCTACCACCCGGTAGGCTACATGCAGATCTCGCCCGAAAGCATGCATGAAGATGTCGCCTCGATCTACGATCAGCAGAAGGCCATCGGCTACGACAGCACCTTCGTAGAAGGGGAAGGCGACAGCGCGCGTTACATGCAATCGATCTTTTCCGACTGGCAGGCCAAGGGGATCACCTCCGTCCTGCATGAGAAGAAGGGGGGCTACGCCAACAATATGCTGGCGATGAAGGGCGTCTGGAAAAAGGCCGAGAGCGAAGGCGTGCGGCTGCTTGGCGGCACGACGGTTACCGGCTTTCGCGCCGCCAGCGGCAATTCCTCCGCAATCGAGGCGGTGCTGACGGACCGCGGCGAAATCCGCTGCGACCAGGTGGTTATCGGCGCCGGTCCGTGGGTGCGCGACATGTGGTCGATGCTGGAACTGCCGCAGACCATCGAAGTGCGCGGCAGTGATGGCACGCTGCACCAAGGCGTTCCCATGTGGAAGTTCTGGCAGCTGGAAGAAGGCGTTCTGGCGGTCGATCCCGAGATCCAGAAGACCAATGACGGGGCCATGCCGCCCGTCATCCATATCGATACCGACGCCCCGCTCTATTCCACGGTGGACGGATCGCTGATCACCAACGAGCTGTGGGGCATCTATTACAAGCCGGATTTCAACTTCAACGGCATCCAGGGCGGCGCCATGCCCTACGAGGTGACGACCCCGGCGGAAGAGCTGGCGATCGACCCCTACGGTCCGGCGAGCCCGGAGTGGATTTCCTCGCCCGATTTCGCGGTGATGTGGGTTTCCGCCCTCGCCCATTGCCAGAAGCGTTTCGAAGGCCGCATGGCCGATTACCACAAGGAGCCCTCTGGCGGCGTCGGCTGCTTCACGCCCGACAGCTTCCCTGTGATCGACGTGTTCCGCGACAACGCCTGGGTGATCGCGGACAGCAATCACGGCTACAAGATGATCGGCGTCGGCAAGCTGGTAGCGCAGGAAATCCTTGGCGAGAAAAGCCGCCTGCTCGAACCCTTCCGCTTCGCGCGCTACGAGGAAGGCAAGCTGCACCCCGTCTCCAACAGCCCCTATCCCTGGAGCTGATGGAGCGGGGGCAGGCAGGCCTCAGCTGATATTCGAATCCGGGAAGCTCGCCTTGCGGGTTTCCATGAACTCCACCAGCCGCGCGTCGATTTCCGGGTCGAGCGCGGGCGGTACGTAATCGGAAAGCAGCTGTTTATAGAGCTTCTCCGCACGGTCTTCCGCGCTGAGCGAGCCGTCCTCGACCCACTGCTCGTAGCTGTTGTTGTCGGCGATGGTGGAGCGGTAGAAGGCGCTCTTGAAGTTTGCCTGCGTGTGGCTGCAACCAAGGAAATGCTGGCCGGGGCCGACTTCGCGCAGTGCGTCCATCGCCTGTCCGTTCTCCGTCATGTCCACGCCATTGGCATAGACCGCCATCATGGCCGCCTGGTCGCAGTCCATCACGAATTTCTCGTACCCCATGGCGAGCCCGCCTTCGAGCCAGCCAGCCGTGTGCAGCATGAAGTTCACGCCCGCGAGCAGGCCCTGCTGCAGCGTATTGGCAGCTTCGTAAGCCGCCTGCGCGTCGGGCACCTTGGACGCGGTAAAGCCGCCCGCGCTGCGGAACGGCACGCCAAGGCGGCGGGCCAGCGCCGCGCCGGTGTTGATGACCAGCGAAGCCTCCGGCGAACCGAAGGTCGGCGCGCCGGACTGCATGGACATGGAGCTGACGAAATTGCCGTAGATAACCGGCGCGCCGGGGCGCACGAGCTGGGCGAGCGACATGCCGACCATGCCCTCGGCCAGCGACTGCGCGGCCACTGCGGCCACCGTTACCGGGCTCATCGCGCCTGCCACGATGAAGGGGCTGACCATCACGGCCTGGTTGTGCTTGGCATAGACCTTCAGCGAACCGAGCATGGTGTCATCGAAGGTCATGGGCGAATTGGCGTTGATCAGATTGATCAGCACGCAGTTCTGGTCGACGAAATCGTCGCCGAATACGATCTTGGCCATGGCGACCGAATCCTCGGCGCGGTCGGGGTGCGTGACCGAACCCATGAAGGCCTTGTCGCTGTATTTGATGTGGCTGTAGACCATGTCGAAATGGCGCTTGTTCACCGGCAGGTCGACCGGTTCGCAGATCGTGCCACCCGAATGGTGCAGGCTGTCCGCCATGTAAGCCAGCTTCACGAAATTGCGGAAGTCCTCGATCGTCGCGTAGCGGCGGCCTTCCTCGCGCGAATAGACGAAGGGGGAGCCGTAAGCCGGGACGAGCACGGTGTTGTCGCCGCCGATCTCTACATTGTTGGCCGGGTTGCGGGCGTGCTGCGTGAACTGCCTGGGCGCGGTGGCCTGGATGAGGTTACGGCACATGCCGCGCGGGAAGCGCACGCGCTCGCCATCGGCGGTCGCGCCGGCCTTGACGAAGATCTCGATGGTTTCCGGGTCGTCCTTGATGTCGATCCCGATCTCGGAGAGGATCGTCTCGGCATTATCCTCGATTGTCGCCAGGTCGGCATCGCCCAGCACCTCATAGGGCGGGATCTTGCGCTTGATATAGGCTGCGCGCGGCTGTGCCTCGGCAGCATTGGCTGCGGCGCGGCCGCGGCGGCCCCCGGAACGTCCTTCTCTCGCCATGGTAATGGTCCTTCCTATGCTGTCCTGTCGCGCGAGCGGCGCCGGCGGCCCCGCCCCTGCTGGTTTTCATCATTCGATTGCGGGGCGGAGGGGAATGCCATCGCCTCCACGAAATAGTCCTGGAACTTGGGTTCGGTCGCGGTCTCGACCTTTTCGATATGGCGCACCGCCTCGACCAGTTTCTGCTGCTCGGCGCGGTTGAACATCGCCATGGCCGCGCCCATCCCTGCGGCATTGCCGATGGATCGGATCTGGTCCGCCTCGGCCCCCGGGATGATGCCGATGCGCGCGACGTAGGAGGAATCGAGGTGGTTGCCGAAAGCGCCGGCCAGCAGCACCTCGTCGAAGCTCTCGCAGCCCAAATGGTCGGTCAGCAACCGCACGCCCGCCGCCAGAGCTGCCTTGGCCAGCTGCACACTGCGGATATCGGTCTGCTTGATCCAGATCTGCGCGCCCGGCTGGTCGACCAGCAGGAACTTCCAGCTCTTCCCGTCCTGCACGAAGCGCGCAGGGCATGCTTCAGGGCGGAACAGGCCGCCCCGGTCGATGAAGCCGGCATCCGCCAGTTCCACCATCACTTCGAAGATGCCGGAACCGCAGATGCCGCTGACGCGGTGCGGCAGGGCCGATCCGTCGCTGTCGGAATTCCATTCGTCATGGCCGATGATGCGGACCCTGGCGGAGCCTGTCGCAGGATCGATCCGTACGCGCTCGATCGCGCCCTTGCTGGCGCGCACCCCGGCGCTGATCTCCGCGCCTTCGAAGGCGGGGCCCGTGGGGGAGGACGCCGCGGCGACCTTCCCGCCGTGGCTCAGCACGATTTCCGCATTGGTGCCGATATCGACCAGCAGGACGCTGCGGCCCTCCATCGCGTCGATCTGCGTAAGATACGCGCCTGTCGTATCCGCCCCCACATGCCCGCCGATCAGCGGCAGCATGGTAACACGCGCGCTTTCCGATATGCCGAGGTCGAGCAGGCGGGCGGGCACCTGGAACTGGTCCTTGACGGCCAGCGTGAAGGGCGCCTGGCCAAGCTCCACCGGAGAGATGCCGAGGAACAGGTGGTGCATGATGGGATTCCCCACTGCGACCACTTCCAGGATCTGGTTTTGGCCCAGGCTCAGCGTCACCCGCGCCTGCTCCAGCATGGCGGCGACCTGCTCGCGCACGGCCTTGGTCAGCTTCTCCTCACCGCCCTTGTTGAGCATGCAGTAGGACACGCGGCTCATCAGGTCCTCGCCGAAGCGGATCTGCGGGTTCATCGCGCTCGCCTCATAGGCCAGCTCGCCCTGCGAGAGATCGTAGACATAAAGCGCGATGGAGGTCGAACCGATGTCGATTGCCGCGCCGTAGACGTGGAACATCTCCGGCGGCCAGATGTCGATGATTTCCCGGTCGTCGCGCACCACCGCGATCAGCCGCCGGTTGTTCTTCGCCAGGATCGGCTGCAGCTTCACCAGCGTGCGATGCTTGGGCGAAGCTTCGATCCCGAACCGGCGCAGGGCGGCGCTCAGCGCCTCGGCATCGGAGGGGTTATCGTCGAGCTCCTGCTGCGGCAGCTCTAGCATGTGAAGCGTGACGGCCGGTGCGAGATCGGTCAGGAAGGCGACCGAGGTCTTGGAAATACTGGTGTCGTATTCGCGCGCGTCGGCGGGCACATCCACCACCACATCGCCCAGGACGCGTGCGCGGCAGGCCAGCCGGCGGCCGGGTTGCAGCCGCCCCTTCTCTATTGCCCGCTTCTCGCTGTCGGTGAAATCGGACAGGGCATCTTCACCCACGGTGATGCCGTATTTCGCGTGGCTGCCCGGCTCCACTTCCACCTGGCAGCGGTTGCACATGCCCTTGCCGCCGCAGATGGATTGCAGGTCCACGCCGGCGGCCAGCGCAACGTCGTAAACGGTGTCCTCACCGCTGGCCGTGGCGCGGATGCCGGAAGGCGTGAAGATGACCTTGTGCTGCGTCATGCGTGCCTCAGCAGCCTCCCGATGGCTGTCCGGGCCATGCGGGCAACCCATCGGTCACATCGTAATAATCGCCCTTTTCGGCGGTGAAGATATGGCCGGGCGTGGCGAGACCTGCAGTGTCGTCCAGGCTTCCGGCCAGGACACTGATGGTCTTGCCCGCGCGCTGGCGCCAGAACAGCGGCGTGCCGCATTGCCGGCAGCGCGCAAGCTCCGACGATCCGGAATGCGGCGTCCAGGAAATCAGCCCGTCCCAGTCCAGCTCTCCATTCCCGGTGCGGCAGGCGGCCATGTAATGCCCGGTGACATGGCGGCACTGCCGGCAATGGCAGTACCAGATGTCGCGCAGCCCCTCTGCGCGGTAAGTCACATTACCGCAGAGGCACTGCCCGGTGCGCAGGTCAGCCACGGCGGCGGCGGCTGCCGCGACGACCGCCCCGGCCCTCGCCTTCGCCTTCGGCAGGCGGTTCGCGGTAAGTCTTGATCCAATTGGCGCAATTGGGATCGTTGCCGTTCAGCACGTCCGCCGCCTTGATGGCGGGGACCAGCCCTTCATGCAGCGGGTTCAGGATCGCGCTGGTCATGCCGGCGCATTGCAGCATGGGCAGGAAGCTGTTGTTGATGGCGTGCCGGTTGGGCAGGCCGAAACCGACATTCGATGCCCCGCAGGTGGTGTTGACGCCCAGCTCCTCGCGAAGGCGGCGGATCAGGCGGAACACGTCCTTGCCCGCGGAATTGATGGCGCCGATCGGCATGACCAGCGGGTCCACCACGACGTCCTGCGGCTTGATCCCGTGGTCCTGCGCACGCTCCACGATCAGCTTGGCGATCTTGAAACGCTCGTCCGGATCTTCCGAGATGCCGGTCTCGTCATTGGAAATGGCGACCACGGCGGCATCGTATTTCTTCACCAGCGGCAAAACGCGTTCCATCACTTCGCTTTCGGCCGTGGTGGAGTTGACCAGAGCGCGGCCCTGGTAAGCCGCAAGCCCGGACTCCAGCGCTTCGATGATGGAGCTGTCGATGCACAGCGGCACGTCGGTCACCGACTGCACCAGCTGGACCACCTCGGCGAGGATCTTCGGCTCGTCCGCCAGCGGGATGCCAGCGTTGACGTCCAGCATCTGTGCGCCCGCTTCCACCTGCGCCAGCGCATCGGCCTGGACGCGCGAATAGTCGCCTTCCATCATTTCGGCGGCGAGCAGCTTGCGCCCGGTGGGATTGATCCGCTCCCCGATCATCACGAAGGGCTGGTCGAAGCCGATGATGACTTCCTTTGAGGCGGAACTGAGTACGGTTCGTGACATGCGGGGTGGGTCCTTATCCTTGAGCCGCCTGGAATTGATGTTCGATATTGGTCTGCAGCGCGTCTTCCGCGCCCGCGAGGGCCCACGGCTTGCGGCCGCCCAGCACGCCGGAGTGCGTGACGATCTCGCCCACGAACTGCTCCTGCTTGTAAGCCATCAGGTGGATGCCGTTGATGCCTTCGATCTCGGCCAGCTGCTGCATCAGCTCGACAGCGATGGCCCGGCCTTCCTCGCGCGGTTTCTCGGCCTGCTCCAGCCTGCGAACGAGCGCATCGGGGATATGCACGCCGGGAATGGCGCTGCGCAGCCACATGGCGGTCTTTGCGCTGGCCAGCACGCCCACACCCATCAGCGTATAGCATTGCTCCGCCAGGCCCATGTCGACCGCGCGCTTCATGAACTCGCGCGCCATGTCCACGTCGAAGCAATATTGCGACTGGACGAACTGCGCACCTGCCGCGACCTTCTTGGCGAACTGGTCGACGCGGTTGGCGATCGGCGGCGCGAAGGGATTGATCGACGCGCCAAGGAACAGGCGCGGGCCTTCATCCAGCTTGCGGCCGGACAGGAAATGCTCATCGTCCCGCAGGGTGCGGATGGTCTGCAGCAGCGATACGCTATCGAGATCGAAGACGGGCTTGGCTTCCGGATGGTCGCCCACGCTGACATCGTCGCCGGACAGGCACAGCACGCTGCATACGCCCAGCGCGGCGGCCCCCAGCACGTCGCCCTGGATGGCGATGCGGTTCCGGTCGCGGCAGCTGATCTGGATGATGGGCGAATAGCCAACGCGCGTCAGCAGGGCGCAGACGCCCAGGCTGGACATGTGGCAATTGGCGCCCGACCCGTCCGTCGCGTTGATGGCGTCGACATAGCCATCGAACAGCGAGGCGCGATTGAGCACCTCGTCCGGATCGGCGCTGTCGGGCGGAGCGATTTCGGATGTGATGGCAAAATGGCCTGAACGCAGCACGCGCTCGAACCGGCCGTGCGAGGAATACCCCTCGCGCATCGGCAGCGGGTCGCCGGGATTGGCGCCATATTCGTCGAAGGCGAAATCGTCACTCATCGCGGGCCAGCCTCAGCCAGGATGACTTGCCCTTGTTACGCTGGTCCACGGCAAACTGCAGGTCGCGGATCGCCTCGCTGCCTTCGCGCATCCGGCTCGCCCCGTCCCACGCAGCGTGCCACACGCAGCGCATTTCCGGCTTCACCTCGCACATGCCGTTCTCGCGCACGCCGCCGCACGGGCCGTTACGGATCGTCTTGGGGCAATTCATCGGGCAGGACATGCCGGTGCTGGAAAGCACGCAGTTGCCGCACATCTTGCAGTCGAAGAAGAACTCCTTGCCCACCCGCTCCACGGCGGTGATCGGGCGGTCCAGGCTGCGGCCGAACACCTTCGTCACACCGCGTAGCAGCTTCACGATTGCCGGGTTGATCGCGTTGTAGACGCGCTCCATCCCGCGCGAATGGCGCACTGACCACAGGCGCACGCTATACATGCGGCTGCGCCCCGGATTCGCGCGCCACGGCTGCCACGGCACTGGCCAGGTCGCCATAACCCACATCGCGGAATACGTAATTCAGGCCCAGCCGGTCGGCCGCTTCCTTGGCCTTGATACGCAGCAGCGGCACATCGGCCTGCGCCAGGTAAACAAGGTCGCGGTAATTGCCGAACAGGCTCTCAAGCATCTCCGGGTGCCGATCCAGCGCAAGCCCTTCCCAGATCAGCCGGTCGAAATGCTTGACCAGGAAATCGGTGACGAAAAAGCTTCCGACCTCTGCCTCGGTAATGTCCTCGAATACCGGGCTGGTGGCATAGAATTCATAGCAATGGGCATGCGGCAGCCGCTCTGCATCATGGCGGGTCAGCACGGCATCCAACGCGCCGCCCGTCCCGCAATCGCCATAGCCGATCAGGACCTGCGAATACTTTTCGCGGTGCTGCGCCAGGAACTCATCGACGCGCGGCGCGATCTGCGCCGGGCGGTTATGCAGTTCTGCCGGCAGGCAATGCAGCACCAGCGCATCCTCGCCCACGCCCAGCTGCTTGCGCAGGGCGATGATCTCGTTCGCCAGCGCACCGCAGGCCAGGATCAGCGCCGGGCCATCGGGATTGCGCGTGGTGGTCGCCAGCGTCGCCCCGACTGCACCCGATTCGCCCTGCGGACGGGCGCGCCGTGCCAATCGAGACTGCCGTCCGCCCGACCGGCGAGCGGCGCCGCTCATCAGTGGTTCTGCCCAACCAGCGCGCGGGCGAGTTCGGCGCTCATCGCAGCATCGCGGCCATATTGGGTTGCCCCGATGGCATCGGCAAATTCCTGGTTCAGCGGCGCACCGCCAACCATGACCGGCAGCTCTTTCATGATGCCGCGCTTGTCCAGCTCCTCGATCACGACGCCCATATACGGCATGGTGGTGGTCAGCAGGGCGGACATGCCCAGGATCGCAGGCTCATGCTCGTCGATCGCGGCGAGGTAGTTCTCGATCGGGTTGTTGATGCCCAGGTCGATCACTTCGAAACCGGCCCCTTCCAGCATCATGCCGACCAGGTTCTTGCCGATGTCGTGGATGTCGCCCTTGACCGTGCCGATGACATATTTGCCGAGGCTGGCCTTGTTCTCGCTGGCTGCGAGGATCGGGCGGAGCAGTTCCATGCCGGACTTCATGGCCCCTGCGCATTGCAGCACTTCGGGCACGAACAGGATGCCGTCGCGGAAATCGACGCCCACGATGCGCATGCCTTCGACCAGCGCGTCGCTCAGCACTTCGTTCGCGTCCCAGCCGCGTTCCAGCAGGATCGTGGTGCCTTCGTGCACTTCGTCCGCCAGCCCGTCGTAGAGGTCGTCCTTCATCTGCTCGACGAGATCGTCGTCGTTCAGATCACGCAGGATGATTTCTTCGGAATCTTCGCTCATAAGCCGCATCCTCTCCAGCGCGACGAGGGCGGCAATTGACCGCCCGGGACCTCCTCTTCCGGGAGTGGATGGAAAATGCGTAGGCCTGCGCTTTCTGTCTATTCTGCATGCGACAACAAATGCTATAAATGCGACATTATCGACGCGCTCAGCGAGTGCGGAGAGGAGACGGGCATGGGCGAGTTTACCGGCGGCGAAAACGGCGTGCCTGCTGCGCCCACCCGCAAATTCACATTCCTGCTCGTCCCCGAGTTTTCGATGATGGCATTTACCGCCGCGATCGAGCCCCTGCGCGCGGCCAACCGGACGGCGGGACGCACCCTGTATTCTTGGCGCGTGGCCACGCTGGATGGCGGCCAGGTGAAAGCCAGCAATGGCGTCAGCGTAGTGGCGGATGGTTCGCTGGCGGACGTGGCCAAAGGGGGCGTGCTGCTGGTCTGCGCAGGGCTTTCTGCCGCAGATCACGCGTCACCGGCGCTGCTGAATGCCCTTCGCCTGCAGGCGCGGCATACCGAATCGCTTGGCGGGGTGTGCACGGGCAGCATCATCCTGGCCGAGGCCGGCCTGCTTGGCGGCTATCGCTGCACGGTCCACTGGGAAGACCTGGTCAGCTTTGCCGAGAATTTTCCGGAGCTCGAAATTACCTCGCGCCTGTATGAAATCGACCGCGACCGCGTGACCTGCTCGGGCGGTACGGCCCCGCTGGACATGATGATCCACTTCATCGCGCTGGACCACGGGCGGGAGCTGGCCGTCGGCGTGGCCGAGCTGATGGTCCATCACTTCGCCCGCGAGGCGCATGAGCCGCAGCGCCTTTCCATCCTGGAGCGGACCGGCGTGCGGCATCCCAAGCTGCTCCAGGCCATCGCGCTGATGGAAGAGGCGATCGAGCACCCCGCACCGCTGGACCGCATCGCGGAAGGCGCGGGCCTGTCGCCGCGCCAGATGGAACGGCTGTTTGCCATGCATTTCGAGAAGACGCCCTCGCGCTATTATCTCGGCCTCCGGCTCGCCCGCGCCAGGCATTTGCTGGGCCACACTGCGCTCCCGGTTGTGCAGGTGGCGCTGGCAACCGGCTTTGCGTCTCCGGCGCATTTCACGAAATGTTACCGCGAGGCATTCGGCAATACGCCGAGTGCGGAGCGGCAGGCACCGGTAAAGGATCGCCTGCCGATCGATGACCGGGTCGCCTAGTCGCCGCTACGCGGATCGAATTCGAACACCGCGGGTGTGGTCGGGCGGGCGATGATGAACCCGTCCTGCTCGCTGGCCGGGACGCTGCGGCGCCGCGCAATGCGGTACAGGCCAAACACCACCAGCGCGGCATGCATCGCCGCCGTGTAACCGAACAGGGCCGACGGGCCGAACGCGGTCATGATCGATGGCGAAAGGAGCGGCCCTGCCACCGAGCCAAGGCCATAGATCAGCAGCAGCCCGCCGCTGATCGCCACGAAATCGTCCGGCTCCGCATGATCATTGGCATGGGCCGCCGCCAGGCCGAACAGCGCCATGGCGAAGATGCCGTAACCGCCCGCGCCTGCCAGCATGGCGAAGTCCGACCGTGTGCCAAGCACCATCAGTGCTGCGCCGGCGATGGCTGCACCGGTCGATGCAAGGATCAGGATCTTGCGCCGGTCGATCACGTCCGACATCAGGCCGAGCGGGTATTGCGCCGCCGCGCCTGCCAGGATGGCCGCGCTCATGAAGGTCGCGATCATCGCCGACCCGTATCCCATCTGCTGCACGTAGATCGGGCCGATGGACCAGAAGGCCCCATTGGTCAGTCCGACCACGAAGCAGCCCGCCACCGCCAGCGGGGACACCGCCCATAGCCGCCGCAGGTTCAGCTTCGCCTCGCGCGGGGGCGAGGGATGCTCGATCCGCGTCAGGGCGACGGGCACGATGGCGAGCGCGATGAGCACGGCGACCAGCGAGAACAGGATGAAGCCTGCAGGATCGGCCAGCAGCAGCAGGTACTGGCCCACCGTCATCGCCGCGAAATCAATGATGCGATAGATCGCCAGAACCTGCCCGCGATTGGAATTGGTGGAGCGTTCGTTGATCCAGCTCTCGATCAGCATGTAGAGACCGGCAAAACTGAAGCCGACCACCACGCGCAGGCCCGTCCACAGCCATGCGGATGCTTCTATCGCGAAGATCAGGCTGGATGCGGCAGCCAATGCAGACAGGGCGGCGAACACCCGGATGTGGCCAACGCGGCGCACCATCTCCGGCGTCATCACGCAGCCAAGGATGAAGCCGGCGTAATACCCGGCCATGACGATGCCGATCGACTGGAGCGCGAAGCCTTCCATGCTCGCCCGGATCGAAATCAGCGTGTTCTGCAGCGCCCCGCCGGCCAGCAGGATCGCGGAGGAGACGAACAGCGAGCCGAGGGCGAGGAATATCCGGGTCATGCTGCACCTTAGGTCCGGGGCAGGCACGCAGCCCGCCGTGAACTCAACTCACGAATCGCGTTACGAATCCGGGGCGCAGATAGGCCTCGTCCCACGCCGGCCGCAAGAACACTTCCTCCAGCTCCGGCGCGAAGCTTTCCAGGGGCTCCGTTGCATAGGCGGGATCGAAGCTGGTCTGGTCCCACGCCTCGCAGAAATGCGCGGTGGCCGCAAAGTGCGGATCGCCCCGGTATTTCTCGCGCGCATCGGGGTCGAGCCCGACCTTGTCGCCATAATATTTGAACTGGAAAATGCCGTGATGGCGCGTCGCCCAGGTGCACTCCTCGCGCACATAGGGGGCGATGATGGCGGCAGCGAGCGTGTCGTGGTTTTCCGGCGCCAGCTCGTCGCCCAGATCATGCAGCAGCGCGGTCACCACCCAGTCTGCATCTGCTCCATCGCGCCGTGCTCGCGTGGCGGTTTGCAGCGAATGATCGAGGCGCGATACCTGGTATCCCGACAGCCCGTCATCCATGGCGCGCAGCCGTGCCATCAGCCGCGCCGGCAGCTGCGCCTTGAAAGCCGCCTCATGCTCTTCCAGCAGCGCGTAATCGTCATGCGTGCCTTCATCCATGCGGGTGAAAGTGACCTTGCCCGCGCCGCTCATGCCGCTTCGCGCCCGAGGCTGGCCACGCCATCGCGCATCAGTGTGCGCCACAGGCTGCGCGGCCCGTCATGATCGATGTAGCAGCCCTGCAGGTGGCGCCGGCCGCTGGTCCCGTCGAAAGCGGTGCGGCCATGCAGCGTGCGGCGGTTGTCCATCATCAGCAGCAGGCCCGGCTCGAAGGGGAAACTCAGCTGGAACCTGGGATCGTTCGCCAGCTTCTGCAAGCGCCGCCTGCCGGAATAGAACAGGTCCAGCTTCTCCGGCTCGGCCGGCAGCACATAATCGAGCCGCGAACTCAGCCGCAGACCGATTAATCGGCCCAGGCTGTCCCGCTCGACCAGCGGGCTCGCGTCCTCGACGATGCAGCTGGAGGTATCATAGCGGAAGCGTACGGGCAGTTCTTCCAGCACGCGTGCTTCCTGCGGTGCGACCTCTTCGATGTGCTCGACCAGCGCCAGCCCGTCGACCACGGTGGAAAGCCCGCCCGCCACGTTATTCTCAAGGCAGTGGAGGAACTGGATGCCGGGCACGGGGAAGCGGTATGGATTGTCCGTATGCGCGGCGAGCGCGAGGCCGGTATAGGCAAGGTCGGTGGCGACCGGCTTGCTGTAGACGTCGAACAGGCGGCCCCAGTTCGTCTCGCGGATATAGCCGAAGCGCTGGGCCAGCGCGTCAAGGTCGCCCGGCTGGTGCGGCGTGCCCCGGATGATGCAGAAGCCGCGCGCGAAGAAACCGTCCAGCAGCGCGTGCATGCCGTCCGCCGTGTCGATTGCAGCGAAATCCACGGACGGGATTTCGCCGCTGGCATTGGTCCAGGCGATCGGCGACGGCGTGCGCTCCGGATCGTCCTCCCACCCGCATTCCACCAGCAGGCGCGCGGCATCGAAGCGCGAGCTGAAACCGTCGCTGAAGCTGATGGCAAAGGCCCCGTCTTCCAGCGCCGCGATATCCGCCACGCGCAGGTCGCCCGGCAGGTCATTGGGTTCATACAGGCGCTGGTGATTGACCGGGTCGACGAGCGCGGGGTCGTTTACCCTTTCGCGCAGCCAGATAGGATGGAGGTGGAGCCGGTCTGCCGTGCCGCGGGCGATGATCGCCCCGCCGGTCTGCTGGTCCGCGACAAGAGTTACGCCTTGCACCATATCGACACCTCTCAATGCCTTGCGCGAGGGCCGCAGTGCGCACCTCGCACTTCCTACCGGTTCAGCTCTCGGTGGCTGCCTTCACCAGCACACCCCAGACGAATTCAGCAAAACTGCGCCAGACCTCGATCACGAAGCGCGTATCGGTTTCGCGTATCAGGACAATTTCTGTGGCTTCGAAGACGGTGCGCTTGCCACTGCCGACCGGGAAGTTTTCGAGGTCCAGCGGATTGCCGCGCCGCAGCACTTCCACCGCACGCGGGCCTTCGATGGATATGGCAACCTGCCGCTCCGACACATCGACAACGCTCAGCGGTTCGCCCGGCTTCCCGGGAGCAGCTGTGCCGGCGGGCATGCGCATGAGCCATTCGTCCGGTCCAAGGCAGATGATGCCATCGCCGATCGAACCGATCTTGCGCGGCAAGACGCCGCCGATGGCCTTGTCCAGCAGGGCCGGATCGCGCGCACGAAGGGAGTAGCGCGCCATGGGCGGCTCCAGCGCGATCGTCACGCCGGCAAATTCTGCAGGGGCGAGCGGCACGGGCTCGCTGCGGCGAAGCGCCTCAGCCATCGAGCTTCTCCCCTCTCTGATCATAGAAGACCATGCCGGTCACTTCGGCGCGAATGGTCTTGCCCGGCATCGGGATATGGAGTGTTTCGCCCATCCGGCCATGCCCGCCTGCGACCATGGCAATGGCGATGGAACGGCCCAGCGTGGCGCTCCAGTAACTCGAGGTGACATGGCCCAGCATGGTCATGGGCACAGGCTGGTTCGGATCGGCCACGATCTGCGCGCCTTCCTCCAGCACCTCTTCCGGATTTTCGGTCAGCAGGCCAACCAGCTGCTTGCGCCCGGCCGCGACGATGTCGGGGCGCTTCAGGCTGCGCATGCCCACGAAATCGGTCTTCTTCTTGCCAATGGCCCAGTCCATCGCCGCATCGGTGGGCGTGATCGTGCCGTCGGTGTCCTGGCCCACGATGATGTAGCCCTTCTCCGCACGCAGCACGTGCATCGTCTCGGTCCCGTAGGGCGTGATGCCATGCGCTGCGCCGGCTTCCATCAACCGCTCCCACAGCGCGCGGCCATAGGCGGCAGGCACGTTGATTTCGAAGCCGAGTTCGCCAGTAAAGCTGACGCGGAACAGGCGCGTGGGCACGCCGCAGATCTTGCCTTCGCGAACCGCCATGTGCGGGAAGGCTTCGGGCGAGAGGTCGATGCCCTCCACGAAGGGCGCAATGACGTCGCGCGCCTTCGGGCCCTGCAGCGCGATGACCGCCCATTGCTCTGTCGTGCTGGTCAGCCAGACGTCCAGGTCCGGCCATTCGGTCTGGAGGTAATCCTCCATCATCGTCAGCACGCGCGGCGCGCCGCCGGTTGTGGTGGTCAGGTGGAAGCGGTCGTCCGCCAGCCGCGCGGAAACGCCGTCATCGGTGATGAAGCCGTCTTCCTTCAACATCAGGCCATAACGGCAGCGGCCCGGCTCCAGCATCTTCCACGGATTGGTGTACATGCGGTTGAGGAATTCGGCGGCATCCGGGCCGACGACTTCGATCTTGCCAAGCGTCGAGGCATCGAAAATTCCCACACCCTCTCGCACCGCCAGGCACTCGCGGTTGACCGCAGCGTGCATGTCCTCGCCGCCTTGCGGGAAATAGCGCGCCCGGCGCCACTGGGCGACAGGCTCGAACACCGCGCCGTGTTCCTCGGCCCAGCCGTCGATATTGGTCGTGCGCGTCGCCTGGAACAGCGCGTCCTTCGCATGCCCCGCCATCGCGCCGAAGGTCTGCGGTGTATAGGGCGGGCGGAAGGTGGTCAGGCCGATCTGCGGGATCGGGCGGCTGAGCGCGGTGGAGGCAAGCTGCAGGCCGTTGAGGTTGCTCGTCTTGCCCTGGTCGGTCGCCATGCCGGTGGTGGTGTAGCGCTTGATATGCTCGATCGACTTGAAGCCTTCGCGCACGGCAAGGGCGATGTCCTTGGCGGTCACATCGTTCTGGAAATCGACGAATGCCTTGACGGTGGCCGGGTCCTTGGGCGTGGGCAGGCGGTCCAGATTGACCCCGCCCCCGAAATCCCATGCGCCCCCGCACGCGCCAACACAGCGGACGTTCTCATGCGGCTTGTCAGGCAGATAAGCGCCCCATGTGTCATCCCAGGTGATCGAACCCTTCGAATGCGACCAGAGGTGGATGCTGGGTGTCCAGCCCCCCGCCATCAGCAGCGCATCGCAGGCGATCTTGCTGCGACGCGAACCGTCATTGCCGGCAATGGAAATGCCCGAAACCGCATGGCGGCCTTCAACTTCGAACACGCTGGCATCGAGGTGGTAGGAAATGCCCCGGTCGCGCGCGGCGTCGATCAGGTCACCCGGCACATCGGCCCGGTAATCGACGATGGCGGCGACCTTTACGCCGGCATCCTGCATGGCAAATGCATCGTGCCAGCCGCTGTCGTGACAGGCCATCAGCGCGACATTGCGGCCCACCGCCACGCCGTAGCGGTGGAGATAGGTCCGCGCGGCCGAAGCCAGCATCACGCCGGGCGTATCATTGCCTTCGAAAACCAGCGGACGCTCGATCGCGCCCTGCGCCAGCACCACTTCGCCTGCGCGGATGCGCCACAGCTTTTCGCGGGGGCCATTGCCGGTTTCCGGCAGGTGATCCGTCAGCCGCTCGATCGCGGTGATGAAATTGTCGTGATAATAACCGAGCGCCGTGGTCCGCCGCAGGATGCGGACATTCTCAGCCTGCTCCAGCTCGCGCACGGAAGCCTCAAGCGCGGGCCATTGCGCCGGGTCGGACAGCGCGCCGCCGCCCAGCTCGTCCTGCTCGTCCACCAGCACCACCCGCCCGCCGGCCCGCGCCGCTTCCAAGGCGGCTTCGATACCAGCCGGGCCAGCGCCGACGACCAGCACTTCGGCATGGAGGTATTCGGCAGTGTAATGATCGGGATCGGGCAGTTCGGGCGCGTCGCCCAGTCCCGCCATCTTGCGGATCGCAGGCTCGTACAGCTTCTCCCAGAAGCTGCGCGGCCACATGAAGGTCTTGTTGTAAAAACCCGCAGGGAAGAAGCGCCCCAGCCGGTCGTTGATCGCGCCGAAATCCGTCTTGAGAGACGGCCAGCGGTTCTGGCTGCGCGCGTCGAGGCCGCTGTAGATCTCGACCATGGTGGCGCGCAGGTTCGGCGTGAAGCGGCCCGGCCCGCGGTCGACGGAGACCAGCGCATTGGCCTCTTCCGTGCCGGCCGACATCAGCCCGCGCGGCCGGTGGTATTTGAAGCTGCGCCCGAACAGCGTTTCGCCATCGGCCAGCAGCGCGCTCGCCAGCGTATCGCCGGCAAAGCCTTCGCGCGCCGTGCCGTCCCACTGGAAGGCGACCGGCTTAGAGCGATCGATCCGCCCCAGTCCCTCTACGCGCCAGCCGCTCATTTGCGAGGCTCCCCGGCCTTGTAGGTCACTTCGAACTTGTCGCTCACCGTGTCGCGCACGGCATTGAAGAAGCGCCCGCAGCCAAAACTGTGCCGCCAGCGTTCATTGTGGCGACCGCGCGGGTTGGCGCGCACGAAAAGGTATTTCTCCCACTGCTCGTCCGACAGGGCGGCAGGGTCGAGCGGGCGCGCGATATGGGCTTCGCCGGCATAGGTGAACTCCACCTCCGGCAGGTCCTGTTCGCAATAGGGGCAGCGGATCAGCAGCATATCAGTGCGCCACCGCAGCAGCGGCGGCCTCGTCGATCAGGCGCCCGTTGCGGAATCGCTCCAGCGTGAAGGGCGCATTGATGCGGTGCGGTTCGTCCTTGGCGATGGTCCAGGCCAGCAGGTCCGCCGCGCCAGGCGTGGCCTTGAAGCCGCCGGTGCCCCAGCCGCAATTCACATACAGGCCCTTCACCGGCGTCTTGCCCAGGATCGCCGAGCGGTCGGGCGTCACATCCACCGTCCCTGCCCAGCTACGCAGCATGCGCATGCGGCGGAAGATCGGGAAGATCTCGCAGATGGCCGCGATATTGTGCTCGATAATGTGGGAGGCGCCGCGCTGGGAATAGCTGACATACTGGTCCGTACCCGCACCGATCACCAGCTCGCCCTTGTCGCTCTGGCTCATGTAGGCATGGACCGTGTTCGACATGACGACACAGGGGAAGACCGGCTTCACCGGCTCGCTGACCAGCGCCTGCAGCGGATAGCTCTCCAGCGGAAAATCGAGCCCGGCCATCTTCATGATCAGCGAGCTGTTGCCTGCCGCCGAAACACCGATCTTCTTCGCGCCGATGAAACCGCGCTGGGTCTCCACGCCTTGCACCGCGCCGTCGGCCCCGCGGCGGATGCCAGTGACGGCGCAGTTCTGGATGATGTCCACGCCCAGCGCCGCAGCCGCGCGGGCATAGCCCCAGGCCACGCTGTCATGCCGTGCCGTGCCGCCGCGCCGCTGCAGGGCCGCGCCCAGCACGGGATAGCGCGCGGCCGGATCGATCGACAGCGGCGGGCAGTATTCCTTCGCTTCTTCCGGGGTCAGCCATTCATTGTCGACACCGTTCAGGCGATTGGCATGGATGTGCCGCTTGAAGCTCTGAACGTCGTGCACATTATGCGCCAGCATCAGCACGCCGCGCTTGGAATACATGACGTTGTAATTGAGGTCCTGGCTCAGCCCGTCCCACAGCTTCACCGAATGGTCGTAGAGATGCGCGCTCTCATCATAGAGGTAATTGGAGCGGATGATCGTGGTGTTGCGGCCCGTGTTGCCGCCGCCCAGCCAGCCCTTCTCGATCACGGCGACATTGGTGATGCCGTGCTTCTTCGCCAGGTAATAGGCGGCACCCAGCCCGTGCCCGCCCGCGCCCACGATGATGACATCGTAGGATTTCTTGGGCGCGGCGTCGGGCCATTGCTCCGGCCACGCCTTGTGGTGGCCGAGTGCCTTGGCGAACAGGGAAAGGGCGCTGAACTTCACCATCGGATCAGGCGCGCAGGGCCTCGTTTTCAGGGTCGAACGGGCTGTCGGGGATGACCACGGCCCTGTGGCGCTTGCCTAGGATCGCAATTTCCAGCTCGGTGCCGGGTTCGGCCAGGTCGGGTCGGACCATGGACAGAGCCAGGCTCTTGCCCACGCGCCAGCCATAACCGCCGGAGGTTACGCGCCCGACCAGCTCGTCGCCCTGGTAGATCGCTTCGGAGCCGCGGGCATCGGCATCGGTCACGTCCATGACCTCCATCGTCACCAGCGTGTTGCTCAGCCCGGCAGCCTGCCGCTCCAGCAGGCGCTCGCGCCCGTGGAAGTGTTCCTTCTTCTTCGAAATGAAGCGATCGAGCCCGCTTTCATGCGCGGAGTATTCGATCGAAAGCTCGCGCGGGATCAGCTTGTAGCTTTTCTCCATCGCCATCAGCACCATGGCGCGAATGCCGAAGGGCTTGATTTCGAACTCCTCGCCCGCCGCCATCAGCTGGTCGAAGATGTAGTTCTGCATCTCGATCGGGTGATGGATTTCCCAGCCCAGCTCGCCGATGAAGTTCACGCGCAGGGCGTGGACCGGCGCCGTGCCGATGCTGATCTTCTGGCCGGTCAGCCAGGGGAAGGCCTCGTTCGACAGGTCGGCGCGCGTCACCTTGGACAGCACGTCGCGCGCCCGCGGGCCGGCCAGCACCAGCACGCCCATGCTGGTGGTCAGCCGTTCGAACGTGACAGAACCATCGGTCGGCATCGCCTTCTTCAGGTAATCGTGATCGTGCCGCTCATAGGCACCAGCGGAGACGAGGTAGAACTCCTGCTCGCCCGTCTTGTAGACGGTGAATTCGCTGCGCACGCCGCCTTCGCTGGTGAGCAGATAGCTGAGGCAGAGGCGGCCGACCGTCTTGGGCACGAAATTGGTCAGCAGGCCGCCCAGCCAGTCCGCCGCGCCCGGGCCGGAGATACGGCATTTGGCAAATGGCGACATGTCCTGGATGCCGACCTTGCTGGTGACGTGCTTCACCTCGTTGCCGACATGCTCGAAATAGTTGGAGCGGCGGAACGACCATTTTTCCTGGATCGGCGCACCATCGTGAACCGGGTGGTTGTGGTTCAGCAGCACGTCGGTCTTGCCGAGCTCCTCTTCGGAAACCTCGTAGCCTTCCGGTGCGAACCAATTGGGCCGTTCCCAGCCGAACACCGTGCCGAACACCGCGCCCAGGTCCTTCATCCGGTCATAGCAGGGCGTGCGGCGCAGGCCGCGGCCCGCTTCGCGTTCCTCGTCCGGATAATGGACGGTGAAGACCTTGGCGTAGGCTTCCTCGTTCTTCTCGATCAGATAGCCTTCGCCCGCATATTCGCCGAAGCGGCGGGGGTCGACGCCCATCATGTCGATGGTCGGTTCGCCGTCCACGATCCAGTGGGCCAGCTGCCAGCCTGCACCGCCTGCGGCCGTGATGCCGAAGCTGTGGCCTTCGTTCAGCCAGAAATTCTTGCGGTCCCAGGCCGGGCCGATAATCGGCGAGCCGTCGGGCGTATAGGCGATGGCGCCGTTATAGACCTTCTTCACGCCCACTTCGCCAAACGCCGGTACGCGGTCGATCGCCGTTTCGATATGTGGCATCAGCCGTTCCAAATCGTCCGGGAACAGTTCGTATTCGCTGTTGACGGCAGGTCCGTCCACGTAGCAGGCAGGCGCGCCAACCTCGTACGGGCCGAGCAGCAGGCCGCCGGCCTCCTCGCGCATGTACCAGCTGGAATCGCTCTCGCGCAGGACGCCAAGCTCTGGCAGGCCCTGTGCGCGCCGCTCCATGATCAGCGGGTGCTGTTCAGTGACGAAATACTGGTGCTCCACGGGGATCACCGGAATATCGAGGCCGACCATCTTGCCGGTCTGGCGCGCGAAATTGCCGGTGCAGGACACCACATGCTCGCAGGTGATGTCGCCCTGGTCGGTGGAGACGACCCACTCGCCATTGGCCTTCTGCGTAATGCCGGTGACGGTCGTGTTGCGATGGATCTTTGCGCCGCGCTGGCGCGCACCCTTTGCCAGCGCCTGCGTTAGATCGGCCGGCTGGATATAGCCATCGTCCGGATGGCGGATCGCGCCGATGATGTCGTGCGTTTCGGCCAGCGGCCAGATTTCCTTCACCTCGTCCGGCGTCAGGAAATCGCAATGCACGCCGATCGTCTTCGCGACGCCTGCGTAATAATGATACTCGTCCATCCGGTCCTGCGTCTTGGCGAGGCGGATGTTCGACACGCGCGAGAAACCGACGTTCAGCTCGGTCTCCTCCTCCAGCGTGGGATAGAAATCGACCGAGTACTGGTGGATCTTGCCGACAGAATAGGAGAGATTGAACAGCGGCAGCAGGCCGGCGGCATGCCAGGTCGAACCGCTGGTCAGTTCCTTGCGTTCGATCAGCACCACATCGGACCAGCCGAGCTTGGCGAGATGGTAGAGCGTACTCACGCCCACCACGCCCCCGCCGATCACAACCACTCGCGCGTTTGTCGTCATAGTCACTGGCAAAATCCGTCCGAGAATCCGTGGGACAACCCCTGAGGCTCATATGCATTGCGCGGGGGCGGGTTCGCAACGCGCAGAACCTGCATTCGGCATACTAATGCTCGGGATTAGTGCGATCCCGGCAGGCCGGGCGCTGCGGGCAAGGAATCCCCGATTTCCGCCGGTTGCGCACGGGCTGCCGCGAACCCGCCAGCCCGCTGCCAGGCCGTGTCATAACATTTGCAAATGTCTTGCTGGTGCGGTGCAGATGAACGGCAATTGCTTTCGGCAATCGTGCTCGGCATCAGGCCCGCCATTGGTCGGAGGGGCAATGCCGCTTCGGGAAGAGGGAATGGCCAGTTGGCGAATTTGATCGATGGGCGCGCGCTTGCGCGAAGCCTGGATGAAGAAACGCGGGCCGGAGTGGCCGAGCGCATAGCCGCCGGGCACGAGGCGCCGGGGCTCGCCGTGGTGCTGGTCGGCAGCGATCCGGCGAGCGAGGTCTACGTCTCGCACAAGATCCGGGCCTGCGCGCGCGTTGGCATTGTCAGTTACGAGCACCGCCTGCCGGAAAGCACCTCGCAGGATGCCCTGCTGACGCTGATCGCAAGGCTCAATGTCGACCCTACCGTCCATGGCATACTCGTGCAGGTTCCCCTGCCGCCGCATATCGAGGCAGGCGTGATCCTTGGCGCGATCGACCCGGCCAAGGATGTCGACGGGTTCCATCCGGTCAATGTGGGCCGCCTGTCGACCGGCACGGGCGGGCTGGTCCCCTGCACCCCGCTGGGTGTAATGAAGCTGCTCGATACCGTGATCGATGACCTGACGGGCATGAACGTGGTCGTGATCGGGAAATCGAACATCGTGGGCAAGCCGATTGCCATGCTGCTGCTGGAGCGCGAGGCCACCGTCACTGTCACGCATATAGAGACGCGCGGCCTGCCCGAGATCGCGCGGCGGGCCGATGTCATCATCGCGGCCGCCGGCGCGCCGCGCCTGGTGCGCGGCTTCTGGGTCAAGCAGGGCGCCGTGCTGATCGACGTGGGCATCACCCGCGCCGCGCGCGAGGATGGCGGCGAGAACCTGGTGGGCGATATCGCCATCGACGAAATGGAACATGCCAAGGCGGTCACGCCTGTGCCGGGTGGTGTCGGTCCGATGACCATCGCCTGCCTGCTGGCCAATACATTGAAGGCGGCGCGCAACGCCGGGAAGGGTCAAGATGGCAGGGATTAGTGCGACAACCATCGTGCGGGTGCGCGATTATCCGGTGCTGGCCGATATCGGCATAAATCCCGACGAGATCGGCCGGCGGCAGCCGCTGGTAGTGAATGTGGAGGTGGAGATTGCGGCTCCTTCTGTCAGCGATATCGAACAGACGCTGGATTATCGCTGGATCGTTTCCGAGATCGACGCGCTGGCATTGGTCCACATCCCGCTGATCGAAACCTTCGCCCACCGCCTGGGCGAGAAATGCGTCGGGATGGACAATGTGACGGGCGCGGATATCTCGATCGACAAACCCTTCGCCATCACGCGCGGAATGGCCGGCACAAGGGTACAGGTCCGCCGCGACTGAAAGCCGCTTTCAAGCCGGATTTTCGCGAAAATGGTGCCCAGAAGAGGACTCGAATATGTGCATTAACAAATTGTTCTAGCTCATATTTTCGATTAGCCGTCCAAAAGTGGCCCCCAAATTGGCCCCCAAGCTAGCTTCTTTACCCGAAATAGTTTGGTCGCTTGCTCAGTCTCGCAGTTTCTCAGCGGGCCAACCCCAGTACGAGTACAGGTGTTCGCCCGCCCCTTCGCGATACTTCAATTAGACATCCATTCGAAACCGCGTTCCTACAGGATGGGAAGCTAACGAGGAATCGCATTCAACGTCCAGGCTTTGGGGAAATGGCTGACCCCGCGCCGGACGAACGTGTCTCGTCCCGTGCTTTCCGCCAACACGACCGGAATCATAAACTTCAACGATGATTTTGGTGTAGCCCCGCATTGCCATATGAGCTCCATTTACTCATCACTCTGCACTAAACGCCACTACCGCAAATTCCGCCTCAAGCCTCTCTGGCGATCACCGTGTCATATCCGCCTACTCTTGAAAGCCCTTCATGGCTATCGATGCCGGTATAGCGAAGCGACGCATCCTCATAGCGCCGGAACGCAAAGACTGCGGCATTCATGCGCTCGGTATTGAAAACCTTGAGGTCAACCAGCAGGTTGAAGTCTGCGACTGTTAGACCAGTGACCGTCAGGAACAGCTCTGGCTCGATTTTTGTGATCACATCGACGAGCGTGTTCTCGCGGAAATCGGTGAGATACATGAAGGCCGGGATGCGCGTTGCGAACTTGATCAGCTTCTCCTGAACCTTTTTGCGCATCGACTTGTATTCGCGCTCCTCTTCGGTGAGTTCCTTCTTCTCCTTCTTGGACAGCTCTCCTTCCTTGCCCTTCTTTTTGAGTTCCTTGACCTTCTCGCTCTTGTTGATGATCGTCTCGATCACGTTGTCGCCGAGGGCGCGCCAGCCCTCGATCCTGCTCACCGCATCCATCGCCTCTTCGCTATCGAGGACGCGGCGCAAAGTGTCATTGTCTACGTTGACCAGCATCGCCGATTCCCACTTGCGCGCGAGAAGGGTTGCCGAGGTGCCTGCCATGGCGATGTCGAGAATGCCGCCCGCATCGATCTGCACCATTTGCGCGCCATCATAGGCAAGCACTGGCAAGAACGAGACGAGATCTGCAACCGCCTTTTCGGGATTGGGTTCGCCCGGCGATAGCCCGATGCCGTATTCCGAAATCTGTCGCAAAGCGCGGGTAGGCGCGAAATCGAAGACGAAGCACGCGGGCTTCAAGACCTCTTCGCGGCTGGGATCATCGCCGTCGGGATTGCTGATCGACCATGGCGATTGCACGCGGAACGCCGCCTGAAAATATGTCTCCGGCGATTTCAGGTTGCGCAGCATCAGGATGGATGACCACTGCTTCACTGTCACACCAGTCGTCAGCTTGCCGCATGACAGCGTGATCGTCTTGGTGTCGTGCCCGCCCTTGATCGCATCGCGTACGGGCGGCAATGCATCCAGACCAATGCCAGCAGCGGTCCCAGCCGAAACGATCACATCATAGTCGTGCCAGAAGGTGTTCTGCTTTTCCTCCAGCAGGTTCTTCATCGCTTCGCAGGCGGCGACATGGGGCAGGAACCAGAATGTGTGATTGAGATAAGGCAACAACCGCACATCGGAGTAAGGCCAAGGTGGGCGGGTTCCGGTCTTGAGGCCAGTGATCGCCTCCGTATCGCCAGAACCGCGAATGATGTTCAGCCACTTCTGGACCTCGTCCTTGTGCGTGAATGTCGCCATCACGCCTTTGCCCGAAGCGGAAAAGAACTCGTTCAAATCGAACTCGTCGAACTCCCCTCCGCTCGCGATGGAGAGCAACTCGTCGGGCATCTGGTAGGTGAGCAGGCGCATTTGCGGCAACGAGCCATAAGGGTTCCGCTGGTCAGGATGCGCCTTCGCAAACTCGGCCTTCGCCCGCTGCTCATCGGTATAGGTCCAGTTGAAGATCTGCTCTTCGATGAACTCGCCAGTGGCCAGCGCCTTGAAGGGAGTGCCGGATAGATAGAGATAGGCGCGCGTGGTGATCGGCAGGAACAGCTCCTCATCGTCACCGACTACGTCGAGCTGGTCATTCACCTTGTCGAGCGTACTGGCAAACTCCTGCTCGATTTCCTTCTTGGCGACCGCTTCGTCCTCACCCTCGAACAGCTCCTTCGCGGAATCGCGCCAGGCACCGAAATGGTATTCGTCGAACACGACCAGATCCCAATTGATCGCGTGAATCCACTCGTTCTTCTTCTTGACGCTGTTGCCGTCCCTTCCGAGCAGGTCCTGGAATGAGCCGAAATAGACCATCGGCGTATCGGCTGGTACCTCCAGCGGATCACCGCCTGACTTCTGCGAAACATAGCGCCAGCCGTCGAAATCGACATGGCTCTCCAGATCGGTCTGCCAGGCATCTTCGACCGCAGGCTTGAAAGTCACCACCAGAACGCGTTTTGCGCCCAGCTTCTTCGCGAGCTGGTAGCTGGTGAAAGTCTTTCCGAAGCGCATCTTGGCGTTCCAGAGGAAGCGCGGAACCGCCTTGGCGTCTTCTGCCCAGCGTGACTGGTAATATTCGAAAGTCTGATCGACCGCGTCGGCTTGCTCATCGCGCATGGGGAAGGTCTGGTCGCGAGCGGTCTCGAACCGCAGGCCCTGTTGCAGCTCGATGATAGCGCTGCGCACATCCTGCGGCGAACAACGCATCCATTCACGCGAAGAGCCGTGCAGGACATTTTCGTGCCCGTTGTTGATCAGCCTCTGCCGCACATCGCCGTCGCGGAATATCGAGCCGTCTTCACGCTCTGCAAAAGTATCGGGATCGGTGTGCAGCGTATAGGCTTGCTGCATCTGCCCCTGCGATTGCCTGATGCGGTCGTTGACGTTCTCCTGCGTGGTCTGCCCAACCTTGATCAGGCCAACATAATCGGCAGGGGGATCATCCGGCGACCAAGCATAGATGCGTAGGCGCGCTTCAGGCTTGGACGTCAGGATTTCGTCAATGGAGGGCTTAGTCAACTTCGACATCCATCGGTCGAACAAAAGCTTCTATGAAACCAATTTCTTCGTCAGATAGTCTATACTTTTCATATAGATCAGCGTCCGACCACATTTTCGACCAGTCTTGCTTCGGCACAAATGTGTAGACTTTTCGCGTCGTATCAGCAGAAGGTTTATGCAGCAGGATCAAAAGGCGAGTTAAACGGCACGATAAATAGGAAAGAACACTTTGAGCTTCTGATTTTTTTTCGAATGGTCCAATATACATGTATGTCCAAGATGATATGCTTCCCGGCTCTCCCAAGAATGGCGTGCTCAAAATTTTGTGAGGATAGGTGTCTTTATTGCCAGTTCCTGGCGCAGCTCTTCCAATAAAAACCTTCCATTTATCGAAAGTGTGCTCTTCTTTGCCTACTTCAGAGCGTGCTATATAACCGACGCCTCCATTCCTGTAGACCTTCAGATCGTCATCCTTTTTCTCGTCTCGACCTCGAAAAGTGCTCTCCAATCCATAAGCGCCAATTGAACTCACCAAATTAATGAACCGCTTTTCTTCAGGCAAAGCTAACGAACCATCACTCCCGGTTTCATGGGCAACGACCTTTTTCAGTATGGACAGCCCCTCGTTAAAACGCACAAAAATGTCTGCCCCCTCTTCGAGCAACGGACGCGTCATGATTGATGGCTCCCTGCCCTGGTAGTGAGTTGCGACGCGGCAGGCCCCGAGATTGTCCCGATCCCATAAGAAGTAGCACACACCCCCCTTGAGTCCGACTCCCGGGAACACGTCAGAGGCCGCAAGAAAATCGTCGATTGAACGGACGCTTGCATCGGAGAGCATCGACTGACGGAAATCGTCCAACCCCATCCCTCCGGAAAACCAACGCGATGGAATAATCATGGACAAGTAACGCGGCTCCAGAGCCTTGGCTTGCTCAACGAACTGATGGTATATCGGTCGAGCCTGTGTGCCATAGCCCCCTGTATTTAGCTGATAAGGGGGATTCCCGATAACGACATCGAACTGCATACTGTCTCCGAATATTTCGCGTGCGAGAGCTTTTGCATTCTCGGTGTGGATTAGAGCGTAGGCGTGAGTTTCCATGTCGTCACCACGCTCAAATGTCTCTTTCGCAACTCCACAATACTTGCACTTTCCGCCTACCCAAGAATGCTCCGTGCGCTCAAACCACACGTTCCCGTTATCATTATCAAAAGTCGACGCCACCGAATGCTCGCCCGTCGCGTGCTTTGAGCAATATAGGCTCCGCCGCGCTAGCAACGCGGTCAGTTGCGTAATACCGATCCCGAACACCTGCTTCGTCAGGATATGATCTACGCGCTCCTGAAGGTCCGGAATCTCTTCCTCCAGCCCGGTGATCAGACGCTTGGTGATCTCGCGCAGGAACACGCCCGACTTGGTGCAGGGGTCTAGAAAGGTGACGCTGCTATCCGCCCAGATGCTCGCGCCATCATTGTCCGCCGCCCAGGCCTCTTCCAGCGTATCGAGCATCCGGTTGGCAAACTCGGGCGGCGTAAACACTTCGTCGTTCGACAGGTTGGCGATGCAGCTCAGCACATCGGGATTGCGCCCTTTCAGGGCAAACGTGGCCTGCTCGCTCATTCGGCACTCTCCCCGTCCTGCGCGGCCAGCTCTCGCACCGTCATCGACGGATAGCTTTCCGTCGGCTGGAATATCTCGTGGCTGCCCAGCCCGGCAAACAGCGAGCGCTCCTCCTTGAACTTCGACATGCCGGTCAGCACGTCCAGTCGGAAGTCGCGCCGGTTGAACTTGCCCTTACCGAGATAGGCCCACTCCACCACCACAATAGGTTCGCCGTCCGCCCCCTTCATGGTCATGGCATCTCCATGAATGAGGTTGAGCGAAAGCACGTGCGACCCCGCGCGATGGAGTTCATCGGTTGGCTCAAGCCCAAGATATTGCGCGAACACCTCCAGCATATTGGCGCGACACTCGGCGATATTGTCTGCCAGCAGCTCGATGCCATAGAGGCTGGTCAGGGCCAGCATGGCGTAGTGGCGTTTCTCGAACGAAGACTTACCATACTTCGTCTCTACCGCTGCCAACTTGCGCTGGAGCACTGGCACGAGGAAATTGCCGCTACCGCAGGCAGGTTCGAGAAAGCGGGAGTCGATGCGCTCGGTCTCGCCCTTGACCAGATCGAGCATCTTTTCGACCAGCCAGGGCGGCGTGAACACCTCACCGTGGTCGGCCACACGCTGCTTCGATCTGATCAGGCTTTCGGTCTTGTACAAGGGCCCATCATCGCGAGTTTCAGCAAACTCCGCCTGGCGCGGTCGCAGCCCCGCTGAGCTACCTTTGCCAGCCATCGCTCCGATCACCTCAAGCGAACGACGAACATTTGGCGGTGGAGTCCGAGCTCCGCTCTCCCACTGTAATACATCGTCCACGGCCACCCCGAACTCCTTGGAAACGTCGTCAACAGACAGGCCAGCCGCAATGCGGGTCGAACGAAGAGTAATGGCTTGCGGGTCTATGTCAGTCATCGTGCAGGACATTAGGGGAGGCCCGCCCTGAAGACGAGTCGGTTGCAAAGCAATCAAACGTCACCAGCCGGATCGGGCCGAGGCCATATCTCGCGAGCGAGCTCAAATAGCTCTTCGCTTCGCTCCCAGATTTTCCCTTCGTGCCAGACCCTTGGCGGGTCATTGCGCAGCCATGCATTCAGACGCAGATCGCTATCCTCGACCATTGCGCGTGTCTTCTTCGGCCACGGTCCGTTCGAGACCGAGGAATTGAGAGGGCCGGTCAACAAAGTCAGATTGCCGACCGTGTGCATCATATCTTCGCGGCCTTCCTCAACCGACTCATCCTCTTCACGCTCATAGTCTTCGTCCGAAGCGTAAGGATAATCATCGAGCTCACCGTTTTGCGGCAAAAGGTGCTCGACCGTCAGCCCGCTTTGGATGTTCACGCGCTCGTTCTTATTCGTTCGGCTGGCATTTTCGAGCGCGGACAAGATCATCACCGCCCTGTCGGGACGCGAGCGCACATAGAGCTTTTTCCAGCACCAGCCCTCTTCAAATCCTTCGTCATCCGGCCAAACAGCCGACCACTCTTGCGAGCGCAAGAGTTCGGCTCTAATTGCCGATGCAACAGACCTCCCCTCGCGATGTGCCGCTTTCGCCTTGGCCAAAACCGACACAAAAAACTTATTGTAATTCTTCGTGGTCAGGTTCCACATGAACCGGCGGATCATGAAGGATTCTACATCCTGGACAGCCTGGTCCACCTCTGCACTTTTGCCCGGTCTCCCTTCGATCGACGCAAGGAAAAGCAGAAGCGGGTAAACGGTGCTTGTATCGAGAGAGCGCAAGCGACGCGCGAAGACCTCAAGTCGAGAATCTCCTTCCGGACTGATCAATCTCCGGAAATGCCCGCTGGCTGCTTTCAAGTCTGCGAGAAACTCTTCGTTGCTGAGCGAGCCGCTATCTCTCCAATCACGAAACTCTT
The DNA here is from genome assembly GCF_001687545.1 of Paraurantiacibacter namhicola. Classification (NCBI taxonomy): domain Bacteria; kingdom Pseudomonadati; phylum Pseudomonadota; class Alphaproteobacteria; order Sphingomonadales; family Erythrobacteraceae; genus Paraurantiacibacter; species Paraurantiacibacter namhicola. Next base: position 155,810 of record NZ_CP016545.1, read on the forward strand.
TGAACAGCCGCTCTATGCGAATGCTCGATTCAGTCTGCATCACCAGATAATGGAAGATGAAGAGGTCGATGCGTGGCCTTAGCAGGCGGCCTTGCCTCTCCTCGATATGCCAGAAACGGTTTTCGCCATCCTCGTCCGGCTCATCCACCCGGTCTGTATCGAAATGGTGCCAGTAGGTTCCATAGAGCCGATTGCTCTCCTTGTCGGTGATCCGCATGAATACGAAGTTGCGAATCAGGTCTGAAGGCAAAAGCGGCTGGCCCCGTGCATTCAAGGTTTCGAAGATAATCTGCGGATCGTCGCCGGGCTCCAACTCGATAACGATGAGTTGGAGCGAGTCCTTGATTGCTTTGACGATCGATAGGAAGCGGTCGCCAATCTGTGCTTCGAGTTCTTCGGACGTAAGGAAGTCGCGAAGTGCCTTCTCGAAATAGAGATAGGCTTGTGCCAGCCTTGGTGGACTATCGCCGTAATCGGCATACGTAATCGACAACTCGTTGGCGCTTCCAGCGAGAACAACCTTGGCGAAATCTGCTTGATCGGAGTTCGTAGGCCAGACCTTGAACAATTCGTCAGAATCGTCGTCACAGTCGGGATTGCGCGTCAGCCGTTTGAAGAGTTCACGGTCGCTCTTTTCAGCGTGCAGCTCCTCGCTGAGATCCCGGAGCGCGGAGAGAAAGATCTGAAGGGTGGTTAGGCGTTGCTGGCCATCGATCACGTCCGATCGTGCAATTCCGCGACCTGGTGTCTTGGTTACATTAAGCACGACAGCCCCAAGGAAATGGGACCGGACCTCCCCTTCGACGTCCTTCTCAAGCCGATCGAGGTGAGCCACTGCGCGGCTGGAAATGTCTTCCCAAAGCGGCTCCCATTGATCCTGTTCATTCCAAACATATGACCGCTGGAAAAGCGGAATTACGAAGCGCTTCTCTTTCGAGAAGACTTCAAACACGGTCAATTTGTCTGGCTTCATTGTCACCCCCCAAGAATCGTTTGATTCGGGAAGCTTAGCTCGCGGAAAAGAACTTGAATAGTTCGAGTTGACGAGCGCTAAGAATGCCGTCTTGCCAACTCAGCAATCAGTTCAGCTGTGTCCAACCGGGCCATCACATCTGTCGAGACGCCTGTCCCCGCTTTTCGTATAAGTTCCGCCTGCTTTACGGCCGGGACGGTGCCGTAACTAGTCAGCGTCGTCAGCACGCGCTCATGGCCCAAGTTTTGCGACCATGCCTTGAACTCTTCGGGGCTCCTGCAAGTGCGCTCGCCAAGTTGCACGAGTGCATCGCGGAAGCTGTGGGGATTGAAATAGGGCAGGCCAGCCACCTCGAACGCCTCGCGGAAGATCTTGCGGATCGGCCCCGCTCCGCTCCAATGCTCACGCGACAGACCGACGGCCTGGAAGCCGCCAGTCTCGCCAAGTCCCATCTGCGTCTTAGGGAAGAGCGGGTCATTGTCGCCCCAGAGCAGCGAGTCACGCAGGTAGGCACACCAGTCGATTACAATCTTCATCGCGTCACCGCCAACAGGGAAGAACCAGGTCGGGAAGCTCTTGCTCGCCTTCGTGTTCACGTCGCGGGCGTCCTGGTCGACAAGCCCCTCCGATAGATTCACGTGCTTGAGCTTGAACGAGGCGAGCGCCCCGTCCCGCGCGCCGGTCAGGATGGTGAACGCAATCAGCGCGCGGTTGCGCTTCTCGATGTCCGTCACGGCGGGCATCGACGCGATCACGTGGTACACCTGCTCCAACGTAGGCACCGGCTTCTGGCGGCTGGCCTTGGCGATGCGGACATCCTTCTCGGACAAATTGAAGTAGTCGGCATCGGAATAGGAAATCTTCGACTTGTAGCCCGGTTGGCCAGCGAGCCAGATGAAGAACGCGCGCAGAGCAGAGAGCGTCGAGTGGACGGTCGCCCGCGCCAGCGGCTTCCCCGTGCGCAGGTTCACTTCGAGGTCCAGCTTTCGCTTGAAAGCCTTCGCTTGTTCGCGGTGGAACTTCTTGAAGTCCTTGTGACCAGTGACTTCCTCGAAGCGGGCAAGTGCCTTCGCAACCTGATCGATCGACGCTTCGTCGCGCCGCATCGCCTCCTTCATGTAGTCGAAATATTCCCGCTTGATCCGGGTGTTTGCCGCGTTGTGCCTTGCCATGGCCTAGTCCTCCGCAAGTTTGTCAGTGTTTAGGGAGGGCGTTGTCCGCACTCCTATGCTCGGAGAGGCTTGCGTGATCTGGACATCGATTTTGGGCATGACTGCCGAGATCGCCGTTCGCCGCACGCGGCGGTGCATCATACTTCCGCAGGTCTCACACATTGCCTTGAGGTTGCCGGTCGTATCGTTCAGCGGGACATACTCGACCATTTCGAGCGCAGGCCGCTTCCCCTCGCGACACTTCACGCAATAGAGCTGGCCCAGTTTCAGCGGGCACTTCTTCGACTTGGTCCGTTTAGCCAACCACACCTGGAACTCGTCACCATGGATCAGGACGGGGCGAGTGCCATCGACAACGGGCAATCCGTCCTTCAACCAGCTCCGCACAGTGTGCTTATGCACACCGAGCAGCTGCGCCAGTTCTGCGACGTCATAAGACCGATGCAGTTTGGCGAGACGCGAGTTGACCCGGCCCATTTCTGAGTCGCCCTAGTCCTGCCCGTCGGCCAGGCGCATGATCGACGCGGTCGTCACCAAGCGGCGGCGACCCATCTTGCGGGTTTCGAGCTTGCCCTCGTTGATCAAGGCATAGATCGAAGTGCGGCCAAGGTTCAGAACCTTGGCGGCTTCGTTGATAGAGACAAGCAGTGCTTCCATGTTCGCGCTCCGTAGTTGGCTGGCAAGTGCCAGCGGATGCGAACAAGCATCGGCGAAATCAGTCTTTCTGTCGGACGAGAAGGCCGAAATAGGGCCGCAAATGGCCGCACTCGGTATTTCAGACCTTCGCAGCTTCTTCCCAGATCAGCTTCGCATATGGTCGAACGGTGCTTTCGGAAGGACTGTTTTCACCTTCGGTTAGATGCTGAATCAAACAGCGCTCAACATCGGCTTGGCTCGATGGTTTGAAGTCGCCACGATGGATAAGGCCAAAAACCGCCAGAGTTGCAGAAGGCCAATCATATTTTGGTCTGCGGCCAACTCTTCCGCTCGATTCGGGAGTTGCAGGTTGCTCGGGTAAGTTCAGACATGCGGCAACGCTTGATCGAAGAAAATGCACGCCGCTGACTTCAACGTATCTTGAACCGATAGGAGAGGAGCCTTCACCTGCGAAAAAGCCGATTTCCCACTTGCTTCGTGCACCGATTGGGCGTGCGAAGTCACTCCAGAACCAATCTGGTATCTCCCACTCTCGCTCCTCCCAGTCCCACCTGAGAAAGTTGGTAGGTCGCGAGGCTCCGTGTGCCTCGACTGCAACTCCGACCAAGAAGCCAAGTCGAGCCTGTTCGACTATGTATTCTGAACCATTTTCTTTGCCGCAGTGGTAAGCCAGCTGCCGAGCATCATCAGCGGGAATCCACTTGTCATTGCCCGCGACGGAAAGAACGCGCCGTTTCTCTGGACGCAATTCAAAGGGCAACATCATCAAGAGGCTAGACAGCGAAAACTTTACGCCAAAGGCTTGCCATTCTCCCTGGAAGTCTCCTCGCTCAATCGAGGTTGCGAAGTCACCCGTTTGCCAATCCTGCTCAAGTGCTCCGTGCCCTTCAGCCCACCAAAACTCCTTAGGAATGTTAGCATTGGTTGCGCTCTGGTCGCCTCGATGGAGAGAAGAAGCTCGCGCCAAGACTTCACCCTTATGAAGCCGCGCGCAAAGAGACATTCGGTCGATGCCGAGTTCTAGCGCCGTGCTTGCAGCGATCCATTGATCGGCCATTTGCAAAGACTATCGCGAGGCAATTCCTGAGCGCAAGCGAACGGTAGCGAACGCTGGTGGATTATCAGGTTGTAGGATCAGCCACTCTTGCACTGGGGAACTCTACAACTTCGCCACCGACCCGCAGCTGATCCAAGTAGTCACTCCACCACCGCGTCATTTCCAGGCGCTCATGCCAGTGCGTGCCCCGATGATAGGTGCCTCGAACCGCATTGCTGTCCTTATGGGCCAGCGCCCGTTCGATAGCATCCGGCGACCACTTACCACTCTCGTTGAGCAAGGTACTGGCCATCGCCCGAAAGCCATGTGCGGTCATTTCCTTGCCGCTGTAACCCAGCCGCCGAAGTGCGGCATTGATGGTGTTTTCCGACATTGGCCGCTTGCCGGGATAGAGCGACGAGAAAACGTAGCGCTGGCCCGCGCTGATGGCCTTGGCCGACTCCATCAACGCAAGCGACTGCTTCGACAGCGGCACAACATGCGGGTCACGCATTTTCATCTTCTCGGCGGGGATCGTCCAGATGGCCTCGTCGAGATCGAACTCCTGCCATTCCGCGCGGCGAAGTTCGCCGGGGCGTACAAAGACGTGAGGCGTCAATTGGAGCGCCAGCAGCGTGAGCGGCTGGCCGGAATAGCCATCGATGGCGCGCAGCAACCCACCAACGGCTTCCGGCTCCAGGATGGCGCTGTGGTGCTTCACCTTCGGCGCGGTCAACGCACCGCGCAACAGTGCCGACGGATCAGCGTTCGCGCGGGAGGTCGCAACGGCATACCGAAAAATGCGGCCAGAAAGCGAACGCATCCGCCGCGCTGTCTCCAACTGGCCTTGAGACTCGACATCCTTCAGCGACGCCAACAGTTCGGCTGGCGTGATTTCCGAAATAGGCCGCTTGCCAAGATCGCGATTGAGCAACGATAGCAGCCACTGGGTCTTCTTGATCGTGACCGCCGCCCTTTCCTCCCGCTCCATCTTGGCGACGTATTCCTCACCGATCGACGCAAACGTGTTCGCAGCCGCTTCCTTGGCTTCATCCTTCAGCGCCGCTTTGACAGTCGCGGGATCGGTGCCGTTGGCAAGAATCGTCCGCGCCTCGTCGCGCCGCTCGCGCGCCACCTTCAGCGAAACGTCCGGATAGATGCCCAGCGAGAGCTTCTTCTCCTTGCCGAGATAGCGGTATTTCAGCCGCCAGAGTTTCCCGCCTGATGGCTGGACAAGCAGGAACAGCCCGCGCTCGTCGAATAGCTTCTTCGGCTTGGGGCCGGGTTTGGCGTTGCGGATCGATGTATCGGTAAGCGCCATATTGGGGGCCACTCCTGAAAGCCATTTCAGAATGGCCCCCAGCGTGGCCCCCACAATGTCGCGATTGTCGGCGAATGTGAGCGGGCGCCAGCGGCCAAATCAGCCCTACTTTTGGCAGATTTCCGCGGTTTTTGCAACCGCCAGCGAACATCGATGTACGATGAAATGGTGCCCAGAAGAGGACTCGAACCTCCACGCCCTTGCGAGCGCCGCCACCTGAAGACGGTGCGTCTACCAATTCCGCCATCTGGGCACCGGAAGCAGGCAACACATCGTTGGTTGCTGCGGGTAGGGGCGCGCCGATAGCCCCCCTTGCGCACCTGTGTCAACGATTCTGCGGCTGCCAGGGCAAATGAAATGACAGTACGCACCGGGCCCCGCCCACCTGCCTGCTTGCGGCGCGCCGCGCCATGCGGCATGGCCGCGGGCGAACAGGCATGCGGAACCCGGCAGGGGGCCGCCGGATTGGACAGGTATGGCAAAGGCATCTCCCCTCTCAGGCAAGCTGGTCACGCTGATCGGCGGCAATGGCTTCCTCGGCCGGCACGTGGCGCAGGCCCTGCTGGAGCGCGGCGCGCGTGTGCGCGTGGCCGGGCGCAATCCGGAAAGCGCATTCTCACTGAAACCGCTCGCCAATCTGGGCCAGCTGCAATTCGCCCGCTGCAACGCGAAGGACAAGCGCAGTATCGAGGCCGTGATGCAGAGCTCGGATGCGGCGGTTTACCTCGTCGGCACCTTTGCCGGTGACCAGGAAGCCTTGCAGGCCAAGGGAGCGGGCCTTGCCGCCCGCTACGCCGCCGAGCAGGGCGCGCAGAGCTTCGTCTATATCTCCGCCATCGGGGCCGATGCGGATGACGAACAGAGCGGTTACGCTCGCACCAAGGGGCTTGGCGAGAAGCTGGTGCTGGAAGCCTTCCCCAAGGCCAGCATCATGCGCCCGTCGATCATCTTCGGCGAGGAAGACGATTTCACCAACATGTTCGCCGGGATGATCAGCAATTTGCCGGCCCTGCCCGTGTTCGGGGCGGATTCGCCGATCCAGCCGGTGTGGGTGGACGATGTGGCCGAGGCGGTCGCCGTGGCGCTGGAAGATCCCGGCAAGCATGGCGGCAAGCGTTTCGAGCTGGGCGGGCCGGACGTGATCACGATGGAAGAGCTGCACGAGAAGCTGGCCGCCGCACAGGATCGCAAGCGCAGCTTCATTCCCGTGCCCGATGCGCTGGGCAAGATCTTTGCCGCCATCCCCTTCACGCCGATGAATTCGGACCAGTTCTTGCTGCTGAAGCGCGGCAGCACGGTTGGCGGCAAGCTGCCCACCATCGGCAAGCTGGGCATCACGCCGCGGCCGCTGGACCTGTTCCTGGACAAGTGGATGCAGCGCTACAGGAAGCACGGGCGCTTCACCAAGGCCCGCGTCTCCAGCTGACCTAGTCCTTAGCGGGAGGCTCCGGCTCTGCGTCACTTTCGGTCGCAGGCTGAGTGCTCTCGTCCGTCAGAAGGTTCAGCGGCTCCACCAGCAGCACGGCGCCATCGCTGCCGGTAATGCGCACCTTCGTGCCGCTGGGGCAGTCCTGGCCGCGCGCAGGCCAAACGCTGTCGCCCTGCAGGACGCGGCCCTCGCCATCCTCGATAGCATCGGCGACCACTGCGGTCTGGCCCACCATGCGCCCCGTACGCTTGTTCATGAGCGGGTCGGAACTGACGATCGGACGCTCCTTGAGGAAGCGCTTGGCCGAGAAGGCGATGATCAGGCTGAGGAATACGAAGTCGATCACCTGCATGGCGGGTGACAGGTCGAGGCCGTAAGTCAGCACGCCGGTGATCAGGGCGGCGACGGCCAGCCAGATCAGGTAGACACCGGGCACCAGCATCTCCAGCGCGGCCAGCACGACGCCCAGCGTCAGCCACAGCCAGTGGGCATCGATTCCTTCCCAGTCCATCGGCCCGGCCCCCGCTTACTCGCCGCGCTTCGTGCGCGGGACGGGGGAGCGGCGGCTGTCGGGGATCGGCGTGCCGACATCGCCGGTCTTGTCGCCGATGATGTCCTTTGCCAGCTCTCCGATACCGCCCAGCGTGCCCATCAGCTGGGTCGCTTCCATCGGGAACAGGATGGTCTTGGCATTGGGGCTGGTGGCGAACTTGCCGATCGCCTTGGTGTATTCCTGCGCCACGAAGTAATTGATCGCCTGGCTGCCGGAACTGGCGATGGCATCGGACACCATTTGCGTGGCCTTGGCCTCGGCCTCGGCAGCGCGTTCGCGCGCCTCGGCGTCGCGGAAGGCGGCTTCGCGCTTGCCCTCTGCTTCCAGGATGGCGGACTGCTTGGAGCCTTCCGAGCGCAGGATGGCGCTGGTCTTGTCGCCTTCGGCTTCGAGGATTTCGGCGCGCTTCAGGCGCTCGGCCTTCATCTGGCGGGCCATGGCTTCGGAAATGTCCAGCGGCGGGCGGATGTCCTTGATCTCCACGCGGGTGATCTTCACGCCCCACGGCGAAGTGGCATGATCGACCACCGACAGCAGGCGCGCATTGATCTCGTCACGCTTTGACAGCGTCTCGTCCAAATCCATCGAACCCATCACGGTGCGCAGGTTCGTGGTGGTGAGCGCCATGATCGCCTGGAACAGGTTGGAGACCTCGTATGCGGCCTTACCGGCGTCCAGCACCTGGAAGAAGACCACCGCATCCACACCGACCATGGCATTGTCTGCCGTGATGATTTCCTGGCCCGGGATGTCCAGCACCTGCTCCATCATGTTCACCTTCTGCCCGACGCGGTCGATGAAGGGGATGATCAAGTGCAGGCCCGGCTCTGCGGCCAGCGTGAACTTGCCCAGCCGCTCGATGGTGTAGACGAAGCCCTGCTTCACGACGCGTACGCCCATCAGCAGGAAGATGAGGGTTGCCAGCACCAGTGCGCCAAGCAGGATTTCCATGTTTGCTCTCCCGTTCCGGCTGGCAGGATAGCGCAGCGGGGGCGGCGGGCAAGCGAAACCGGTGGTCCGGCGGCGGGGCGGCGCTCAGTAGCGGGTGGTAAAGTCCACCAGCGATTGCGGAAGCAGGTCGAGGATGGCGGCCTCCAGCAGCTTGTCCGCGCCTGTCAGGACCGCAAGGCCCACGCCAAACAGGATCACGCCGAACACCGGCTTGGCATATTTCGCGATGGCCGCCGTACCCTTCACCCGGTCACGCATGGCAGCGCGCGAGCCGTAAGCGAAGGCGAGGATGCTGCCTGCGACACCTACGCCGAAGAAGGCGAAAGTCGCGAAGCTCTGCGCCAGGTTCTCACCCGCGCTGGCAGCGCCGATGGCTGCGCCCAGCGTGGGGCCGACGCAGGGTGCCCACACGATGCCGAGCAGCGTGCCGACGAGGAATTGCCCGCCCGCGCCGTCTCCGCCCACACGGCCCAGCATGCGGTTGCCGACATTGGCCAGCGGCGCGCCCCATTGGCTGAGCTTTGCCTGCAGCGGCGGCACCAGCAGCACGACACCGGCCAGCGCCAGCAGCACGCCCGCCACGACCCGCAGGCTGCGCGCGTCGAGACCGATGGCGTGGCCAAAGGCGAGGACAGCGAAGCCAAAGACGGTGAAGGACAGGACGAGGCCCAGCGCCAGGGCGAGCGGCCCGTAGCGGCTCTTGCCCAGCGATGACCCGACAATCACGGGCATCAGGGGCAGGACGCAGGGGTTCAGTATGGTGATCGCGCCCGCCAGCAAGGCGAGCAGGTAGCTGGCGGTCATCGCGTGAAACCCCTGCGCTGCGTTGGAAGATGTGGGAGCGGCGCCTTACAGCGCCTGGCTGACCAGCGCTTCCAGCTTGGCCGGATCGGTTTCAGCAACCGAGCGGGCGACTTCCTTGCCGTCCTTGAATACCAGGACGGTGGACTGGCGCGGGATGGCATGGGTTTCGAGGAACTGCGCATCGTTGTCGTAATCGACGCGCACGAAGTTCACGCCTTCGAACTTGGGATCGGTGCGGAAGCCTTCCAGGATCGGTTCCTGGCTGCGGCACGTGGGGCACCACGGCGCGTAGACGTCCACCACGATGGGCTCGCCGTCTGCCTGCAGCGCATCGAATTGCGCAGCTTCATAGCCGGGCCAGTTCGTGGCCGGTTCGTCATCGAACTTGGGCGTCAGCGCGTACCAGGCGATGGCAGCTGCGCCTGCCAGTGCAAGGATGATAAGGATAATGCGGGTCATAGAAGGCTCCTGCGTGTGTTTTTGTTGTAGTGTCTGGCTAATTCTCGGTGAGCGCGGGTTACAAAGCGCGCTTCAGCAAGGCGCCAAGTTTTTCGGGATTGGTTTCCGCTACGGAGCGGCCCACTTCGCGGCCACCCTTGAACACCAGGATGGTGGATTGGCGCGGTATGCGAAAGTCTTTCAGAAACTGGCGGTCGTTGTCGTAATCGACCCGCACGAAGGCAACATCGCCAAACGCATCGCTCTTGCGGTAACGATCGAGGATCCCGGCCTGCACACGGCAGGTGGGGCACCACGAAGCGTGGACATCAACCACGATGGGCCGGCCGGACGCTCTCAACGTCTCGAACGATGCCGGCGAATAGGCCTTCCAGCCGGAAACCTCCCGCGCCTCTGCAGGAGCAATCCATGCGGAGAGGACCAGGAAGGCAGCGCCTGCCAGAATTGTCAGGGCGAGAAAGATACGGGACATGATGCGTTCCTGAAAGTAAACGGGTTCAGGAAGCATTCGCAGCGGGCGGGAATGTGGTTACATCCCCGCCCGCATTATTTTCAAAAAACTCAGTCTTCCGCTTTGCGCGATGCGCGCTTGCGCTCGTGCGGGTCGAGGTGGCGCTTGCGCAGGCGGATGGACTTGGGTGTCACTTCCACCAGCTCGTCCGGCTGGATGTAGGCGATGGCCTGTTCCAGCGTCATCTTGCGCGGCGGGGTCAGGCGGATGCCTTCATCCTTGCCGCTGGCGCGGAAGTTGGTCAGCTGCTTGGACTTGAGGGGATTGACTTCCAGATCCTGCGGCTTGGCATTCTCGCCGATGATCATGCCCTGGTACAGCTTCTCGTTCGCACCGATGAACAGGACGCCGCGCTCCTCGATGGTGTTGAGCGCATAGGCCATGGCCTCGCCCTGCTCCATGGAGATGAGCACGCCGTTCTGGCGGCCTTCGATCTTGCCCTTGTAGGGGCCGTACTTCTCGAACAGCCGGTTCATGATGCCAGTGCCGCGCGTGTCGGACAGGAACTCGCCGTGATAGCCGATCAGGCCGCGGCTGGGCGCGCTGAAGGTCAGGCGCGTCTTGCCGCCGCCGCTGGGGCGCATGTCGGTCATCTCTGCCTTGCGCAGCGCCATCTTCTCGACAACCGTTCCGGAGAATTCGTCGTCCACGTCGACGACGACAGTCTCGTAAGGCTCCATGCGCTCGCCATTTTCCTCGCGGAACAGCACGCGCGGGCGGCTGATGGAAAGCTCGAAGCCTTCGCGGCGCATGTTCTCGATCAGCACGCCGAGCTGCAATTCGCCGCGGCCAGCGACTTCGAAAGCGTCGCGTTCGGCGCTTTCGGTGACGCGGATGGCGACATTGGTTTCGGCCTCGCGCTCCAGCCGGTCACGGATGACACGGCTCTGCACCTTGTCGCCTTCGCGGCCGGCATAGGGGCTGTCATTGACGCTGAACGTCATGGAGAGCGTGGGCGGATCGATTTCCTGCGCGTGGATCGGCGCGGTCACATTCGGGTGGCAGATGGTGTTGGAAACCGTCGCTTCCGTCAGGCCGGCGATGGCCACGATGTCACCCGCCTTGGCGTGCAGCACCGGCTCGCGTTCCAGGCCGTTATAGGCAAACACCTTGGTGGCGCGGCCCGCTTCGACGAGGTTGCCGTTCACGTCCATCGCCTTGATCGGCATGCCGGTTTCCAGGCGGCCGCTTTCGACGCGGCCGGTCAGGATACGGCCGAGGAAATTGTCGCGGTCCAGCAGGGTGGCCAGCATGGCGAAATCGGCATCGGGATCGAGGTCGGGTTCCGGCACATGGCTGACGATGGCCTTGAACAGCGGCGTCAGGTCGCCATCGCGCGCCTCCATGTCTTCGCTGGCATAGCCGGCTCGGCCCGACGCGTAGAGCACGGGGAAATCGAGCTGCTCGTCATTGGCGTCGAGGTTCACGAACAGGTCGAAGACTTCGTCCAGCACTTCGCTGGCACGGCCGTCGGGACGGTCGATCTTGTTGACGACCACGATCGGGCGCAGGCCCAGGCCCAGCGCCTTGCCGGTGACGAACTTGGTCTGCGGCATCGGGCCTTCGGCAGCGTCGACCAGCAGGATCACGCCGTCCACCATGGACAGGATGCGCTCCACCTCGGCGCCGAAGTCGGCATGGCCGGGCGTATCGACGATGTTGATGCGGTAGTTTTCCTTGCCGCCTTCGGGTGCCCATTCGATGCTGGTCGGCTTCGCAAGGATGGTGATCCCGCGTTCCTTTTCCAGGTCGCCGGAATCCATTGCGCGTTCTTCCACGCGCTGGTTTTCACGGAAGGTGCCGGACTGGCGGAAAAGCTGGTCGACGAGCGTTGTCTTGCCGTGGTCGACGTGGGCGATGATCGCCACGTTGCGAAGGGACATATCGATTCTTTCGGGAAGCGGAAATTAGCTGGCGCGCCCCTAGACCATATGTTGCGCTGCAACAAGTGCGCGCGCGCCGCAGCGGCCCTTCCCTGCGATAACCTGCGTCAGCGGCGGGCCATCAACGGCCCGCGATCCCAGCCATAGCGGTCATCATGATAAGCAATGCCGCCGTCGCCAGCGGGCTCTGCAGTCAGGTATGTGATGAACACCGGCACGGGCCGGGGCAGCGGGACATGCTGTTCCGGCTGGTCGCTGGACGGGGCGGGCATCGGCTTGCCAAACAGGAAGGCGCCAAGCTCGCGCGGAGCCTCCAGCCGGACGCAGCCATTGCTGAAGAAGCGGTCGCGCTTGCGGAACAGGTGCTTGCCATCGGTATCGTGCAGGAAGATGCCCATGTCATTGGGGAACATGAATTTCACGTCCCCCATGGCGTTGCCGCTCCCCGGCAGCTCGCGCACGCGCAATTGCGTTTCGCCGCGTGCTGCGGCCTTCCAGTCCACCGAGCGCCAGTCGAGCACCTGGGCGTCGGCCGTCCAGTCGGAAAGCACCTCGTAACCCATGGCATCGAGCGAATTGCCGCGCGCCACGGCGGGCGCGATGCGCTTCTGCACGAGGCTGACGGGCACGTTCCAATACGGGTTGAGCGTGGCATAGGCGAGCACGCCAGCCATCATGGGCGTGGGCGTGTCGGGTGTGCCAACAACCACCTTCATCCGGCCCTGCTCGCGCCCCTCGTCATAATACACCAGTTCCTGCGTCGCCGCATTCACCACTACGTGCTTTTCATAAGGGCCAGGCAAGGCGCGCAGGCGCTGTATGTTGCGTTGGAGCGCGGCGGTGTCATGCCCGCGCCTGTGATTCATGGCCGAGACCGTCTGCGGCCCGACCACACCATCGGGCGTCAGGCCGCGCTGGCGCTGGAAGTCCTGAACCGCGTGATACAGCACGCCGTCGAAAATGTCGGATTCCAGCAGGCCGAGGCGGCGGCGCAGCTGCACTACGCGAAGGCCCCGGTCCCCTTGCCGCAAGGTCGGCCCGTGCGAAACGACCGGCAGCGCCACATCGCCGGAGCCTTCCGCCAGTGCCGCACGCAAGCGCACGTAATGCGGGCTCATCCAGCCCATGCGGGCGATGTAGCCGGTAAAGTCGGTGGACAGCGCAGCGCGGCGCAGGATCTCGGAAGCATCGCCGGTCTGCGGCTTTGCCAGTTCGGAGAAGTAATTCATCTCCACCGAAGGCTGCCGCAGGTCCGTGACATAGCGGGCAAAGGCGCGGGAGAATGCCAGTTCCGCCTTGGCCAGCGCCGCCGGATCGCCGGAGCGGGCCTGCGCAGCCAGGCGCGTCAGCTCCTCGGCATCGTAATCGCGCGCGCGCAGCCCGTCGAGCTGAGCCGTCTCCAGCATCGGGACGAGCTGGTAAGCGGCCTGCGAAAGCTGTCCATTCTCTATCCAGAGCGGCCAGTATCCGCGCCTGCTATAGAAATCGCGCAGGTCCCCGCCTGCCTTGTCGGCAAGGATGCGGGCGATCTCACCCTGGTTCGCGCTGGTCGGCAGCAGGTCCGTCGGCACCTGCGCGGCAAGCGCAGCGGGACCGGGCACGGCGAGCGCGGCAAACGATGCAGCAATGGCGGAGGCGAGGCGATGCATCATGCGATCCCGTATAAAACCCGTCGTTGCGGGTGCGGCACCCCTACCGCACCCGCAATGGGCGTGTGATTAACCGCGTTCCCCGGAAGGAGCGGGAACATAGGCCGGCTCCGTCACCGGGCAGGGCGGCGCTTCGAATGCGTAGTAATAGCCATCGCGGTAATAGCCGTCGACGACACCGTCGCCATCGCGGTCTGCCGCGACGGTGCCGGCAATGGCCCCGGGGCCCATCGGCGGCTGGCTCACGACGACCTCATCGGCTTCGTCATAGCTCATGCAGCCCGAAAGCCCGGTTGCAGCGAGTGCGGCGATGGCAGCGATCTTCAGTTTCATGCGTATTCCCCTACGATTGATGGAACCCCGGTATTCGCCTCTGTTAACCTTTTGCCAACATGCCGGTTCCCAAGGCAAAAGTCCTGTCCCGCTTCGGGTCAGAGCGACCGTTGGTAAATCGCCAGCATGCGGCCCCACGCGCGCTCTGCGGCGGCGCGGTCGTATGCCGGGCTGTCCAGCACGGTCCAGCCGTGGTTGGCGGGAAAGACCTCCACTTCGCCCATGCGCGGCGCGCCGGTCAGGCTTTGCTGCAGGATATTGTCGTGATCGGGCGCCTTGGCGTCGTCATCCTGGGCAATCGCGATCTGGAAATGCGCTGCCGGATCGGTCTTCGAAAGGAGGCGGTGCGGGCTCATCGCGCCGTCCACCACCAATCCGCCGCCGTGGAAGCTGGCGGCTGCACGCACGCGGTCCGGCCGGGCGGCGGCGGTGAACACCGTCCAGCTGCCAGTCATGCAATAGCCCTGGTTGGCGATGCCCTTGCCGAAATCGACGCGTTCCTGATCGTCCAGCCAGTCGACCACCGCACGCGCCGTGGCCATGACCGCTTCCGGCGTGTTCTTCTCGCGCCAGGGGGCGACCTTCTGGAAGCCGTCGGCCGCGCGGAACGTCTCGAAATCTGCGAACTGCTCGCCAACGACGCTGCGGTAATAGGGGTTGGCGACAAAGACGGCATAGCCCTCGCCCGCCAGCCTGCGGGCCATGGCGCGCTTTGCCTCGCGGATGCCGGCAATATCGGGCCACAGGATCACGCCGGGATGCGCCCCGTCGCGCGGATGGACGAAATAGCCATCCATCCGGCCGCCGGGCGCATCGAATGTCACCTGCCGCTCGGTCAGGCTGGAGGAGGTTGCCGTGTCCATTGTGGTGCAGGCCGAAAGCCCGGCTGCCGCGCCGCCTGCAAGGCCGATGGCCCCGAATTGCCTGCGGTTCACGCGGCCCATCGCCGCCATCTGGTCCTGGTCACACATAGTCGCTGATCCTCCGTTGCTGGAGGCTCAACGCATGAAATCTCAGGCGGTGCCGGAAAGCTGCTGGATTACGACCGGATGGATCTGGCCGTGAAAGCGGACCCCGGCCCGCTGGCCGCGGCGCCAGGCGATCGTGCCGTTGATGTCGATCCGCCCGTCGATACGCAGGTGGACGAAATCGCCATCTGCACAATCGGGGCAGTCCTCGATCTCGCAGGCCCCGCTGGAGAGGCTCGACAGCGCGACTTCGAAACGGCCACCGCGCACATCGCACAGCGCGCCGATATCGGCGGGGCAAAGCGGGACAGGTTGCGTGGCCATGGGGCCCTCCATCGAAGCTGGAGGACCATCGTTACGCCTGTTTGGTTAACGGATCGTGGGCGCGGCGTTAACCGGTCAGTCGGCGTTTACCGCCGCGTCAGGGCGGCTTCGCTCTCGGCCATCAGGGCGGCGATGATGTCAGCCACGGGCTCTTCTTCCTTCACCATGCCCACGCTCTGGCCGGCCATCAGGCTGCCGTTTTCGACGTCGCCATCGATGACCGCGCGGCGCAGGGCACCGGCCCAGTAATGTTCGATCTGCAGCTGCGCCTCGGCCATGGCGATTTCCTCGCGGTCGAGCACGCCGGCTACCTCGCGCTGCTTGGCGGTGAATTCTTCCGTACCTTTGTTCTTCAGCGCGCGCACCGGGATCACCGGCAGGCGCGCATCGACCTGCACGGATGCAACCGCATCGCGGGCATTGGCGCGGAAGAACGCCTTCTTGAAGTCCGGATGGGCGATGCTTTCCGTCGCGCATGCGAAGCGCGTGCCCAGCTGCACGCCTACCGCGCCCATTTCCAAATAGCCGGCCATCGCCTCGCCCCGGCCAATGCCGCCAGCGACGAATACGAGGTGATCTTCGGACAGGGCGGGCAGGAATTCCTGCGCCAGCACGCTGGTGGACACGGGCCCGATATGGCCGCCTGCCTCCATGCCTTCGATCACCAGTGCATCGCCGCCACTGCGCAGCAGCTTCTTGGCCAGCGCCAGCGTGGGTGCGAAGACGATGACCTTCGCGCCATGGCCCTTGATGGCCTCGACGCTGCCCTTGGGCGGGATGCCGCCTGCCAGCACGACATGCGTCACGCCGTGTTTCCCGCAAACCTCGATCAGCTCCATCAGCTGCGGGTGCATGGTGATCAGGTTCACGCCGAAGGGCTTGTCCGTCAGCTTGCGCGTCTCGGCAATTTCCGTGTCGAGCAGGTCCGGCGTCATCGCACCGCATGCGATCACGCCGAAGCCGCCGGCATTGGACATGGCGGATACGAGGTTGCGCTCGGAAACCCAGCTCATCGCCCCGCACATGATCGCATATTCGCTGCCCAGGAATTCGGCCCCGCGTGCCATCAGGCCGCGCGTCTTTGCATAGTCTGTCATGCGCGCAGCGTTAGGGCGGGCGCGAGCGGCGGGCAAGCGCGTCAAACCTTTATCAATAGCGCTGCGATAGGGCGCGCATGTGATGAACGATGCGGAAACCATGCAGCGGCGCTTGCCGCTCTGGCGCGTGCTGCTGGCGCTGGCGCTGTTCGCGGCGGGCTATGCCGTGGCCAATCGCTACCAGCTGACGCACGGCGTGCTGTACCGCTGGGCCGCGGGCGACATGGCCAGCGCGGCAGCGAATTTCGGCTGGCTGGCGCTGCAGGGCGCGGCGCTGCTGGCGGCATTGTGGCTGCTGCCTACGCGCTGGATGACAGCGGCGCTGGCGCTGGCCTTCGTATCCGTGCTGGTCAATCTCGGCTTCGGAATGACGGTTGCGGACACGCTGGATGCGGGCAAGCTTGCATGGCTGCTGGCCGAGACGCGTCAGGCGGGGCCCGCGATGGGCGAGTTCTTCGGCCCGCTGGTGCTGGCGCTGGCGCAGGCCGTAGTGGCAACCGGCCTGTTCTGGGCCGCGCGCAAGGTGCTGGCACCGCGCAAGGGCGCGCTGGCCTTGGGGCTTTTCGCTCTGGCCCTGCCCACGCTGCTTGGCCTGATCTGGCTTCCGGCGGCAGGGGCGGCAGAGCGCAATGTCTATTCGCTCGCCCTGCGTGTCGCCGCTGCCGAGCCTCCCCCGGCGCGCGCAGCCGTCAGCATCGCGCCGGACACGGCCGGAACGCCGCGCCATGTCGTGTGGATCGTGGACGAGAGCATCGCTTACGATCCCTTCGCCCGGCTCATCGCACCGCGCCTCGCCGCTCTTCAGCCGGTCGATTTCGGCCGGGCATGGGCGATGGGCAATTGCAGCGCGCCCGCCAATGTGGCGCTGCGCTCCGGCGTGGCGGTGGACCGTGCGGGACCGGAGATGGATTTGCGCGCCACGCCCTCCATCTGGGCTTACGCGAAGAAGGCGGGCTACCGCACGCTGCTGGTCGAGGCGCAGGTCGATGGCCCGCCGCAGAACCTGCTGCTGCTGCCGGAGCTGGCGCTGGTGGACGAGACGCTCAACATGGCGGGCGACATGGACACCGATCGCCGGGTTGCGGGCTGGCTGAACGGGCAGCTCAAGTCCGGTGAGCGCAGCTTCACCTTCGTCGTCCTGCGCGGCGTGCATTTCCAGTACCGCGACCACTTCCCGGTCGGCACGGTTCCCACCGATGCGCCGCCAGCCGAGCAATATCGCGCGGCCCTGACCTATTCGAAGCGCGACTTCTTCGAAACGCTCCTGGAAGGTGTCGACCGGGCGGATGTCGCCATCGCCTACACTTCCGACCACGGACAGAACATCGCGCCCGATACCCTGCCGCATTGCAGCCGTGACGGAGTGCGCACGGAATATGAAGTGCCGCTGCTGGCCTTCCTCTCGCCAGAGCGCTCGGCAGTATACGACGATTCGCCGCGCGAAGGGCATTCGCTCAGCCAGCTGTTCCCGGAAACGCTGGTGTGGATGGGCTATGACCGCACGGCGGCGGAAGCGGCCTATGACAATGGCCTGACGCGCGGCCCGCGGCGCTACGTGCGTTTCGGGCGCGGTGTCGTCCCGCTTGGCGCAGGCGACCGCGTCGAAGTCACCGTCAGCGAGACGCCGGAGTTCTAGCCCTCGTCGTCCAGACCGTATGCGGTGTGAAGAACGCGCACGGCCAGCTCGGTCTCGTCCTCGTCGATCAGCACGCTGACCTTGATTTCGGAGGTCGAGATCGCCTGCACGTTGATGCCGCGGTCGGACAGCGCCTTGAACATGGTGGCGGCAACGCCTGCATGGCTCTTCATGCCAACGCCCACGACGCTGATCTTGGCGACCTTCGCATCGGTGATGATCCGGTTGTAGCCGATCTCATCCTGGCGGTCTTCCAGCAGTGCCTGAGCGCGTGCAAGGTCGGCCTGGGGGACGGTGAAGGTCACATCCGTCTCACCCTTTTCGCGGCCCACGTTCTGGATGATCATGTCCACGTTAATGCTTGCATCGGCCAGCGGCGTGAAGATGGCGGTGACGGCGCCGGGCTTGTCCGGCACGCGGGTGAGGACGACGCGCGCCTCGTTCTTGTCATGCGCGATGCCGGTCACGAGCTGGCGTTCCATGTCGGTATCCTTGATTATCTGTTCCATCTCCTCGTCGGAGACGATCATGGTGCCGGGCAGTTCGTCCGCCGGCGGGGCATCGTCATCGATGAAGCTGCTGAGCACCTGGACCCGCACGTTCTCCTTCATCGCAAGGCTGACGGAGCGGGTCTGCAGGACTTTTGCGCCGACCGAGGCGAGCTCCAGCATTTCTTCGTATGTGACGTATTTCTGCTTGCGCGCGCGGGCCACGATGCGCGGGTCCGTGGTGTAGACCCCGTCCACATCGGTGTAGATGTCGCACCGGTCGGCCTTCAGCGCAGCGGCCACGGCCACGGCGCTGGTGTCCGATCCGCCGCGGCCCATGGTGGTGATGCGCCCTTCTTCGGACACGCCCTGGAAGCCGGGAATGACGGCGATCTGGCCGGCGGCCATGGCGGCCGACAAGGCATCGCCATCGATCAGGTTCACGCGCGCCTTGGCATAAGCGTCCATCGTGCGCACCGGGATCTGCCAGCCGAGCCAGCTGCGCGCCTCGCAGCCCATGGATTGCAGCGTCAGGGCCAGCAGTCCGGCCGTGACCTGTTCGCCGCTTGCCACCACCACATCGTATTCGGCGGGATCGTAAAGCGGGTTCGCCTCGCGGCAGAAGTTGACCAGCCGGTCCGTTTCGCCGGCCATGGCGCTGACCACCACGGCAACCTCGTGTCCGGCGGCCTGCTGCTTGCGCACGATGCCCGCCACGCGGCGAATCCGCTCGGTCCCCGCCATGGAGGTTCCGCCGAATTTCATCACGATACGTGCCACGTCGCCCCCTCAGATGGCTGGCCAAAGCGCTGGATAGCGCGAAGCCGCGCTGTTAGTGTGCGCGAATGTCCGATGCAACTGTAACACCTGCAACCATCCGCCCGTCCGAAGCCGAACACTTCGGCGCGCTGGCGCAGGACTGGTGGGACCCGAAGGGCACATCGGCCATGCTTCACCGGCTGAACCCGGTCCGGCTGGCCTTCATCCGCGATGCGGTGGACATGCACTGGGGCGGCGACATCGAGGCCGCGCAGCCGCTGGCGGGCAAGACCGCGCTGGATGTCGGCTGCGGCGCTGGGCTGCTGGCAGAACCGCTGGCACGCCTTGGCGCCGAGGTCACCGGCGTGGACGCGGCGGCCGAGAACGTGGCGGTGGCGCGGCTTCACGCAGAAGGCATGGGCCTGTCCGTGGATTACCGCCACGGCGAACTTGGCGAGCTGGGCCTTGGCACATTCGACCTCGTCACCTGCCTGGAGGTGATCGAGCATGTGGCCGATAAGCCCGCCTTCATCGCGCAGCTTGCCGCGCGGCTGGCCGATGGCGGGCTGATGGTGCTCTCCACCCCCAACCGCACGGTGAAGTCCCGCCTGCTGCTGACCGGCGCGGCCGAAGCGGTGGGCGCGGTGCCGCGCGGCACGCACGACTGGGGCGATTTCATCACGCCGGACGAGCTGACCGACCTGCTGACTGCGGCGGGCCTTCGCACCGGGCGCATGAAGGGCATCGCCTTCAATCCGCTGAAGGGCTTCGAGGTCTCGGACGATACCAGCCTCGATTACATCCTGTCAGTCACCCGGTGACAGCGGCGTCGCGGGCAACCATGCCCGTGCGCATCGCCCGCCGTTCCCGCCCTTGAGCGGCACCGTGCGTGCCGGACTGTCGGCGAACACCCCGTCCACCCCTACGCGCACAAGGGCGTAGAACAGCACATCGTCGCAGCCGTGCTCGGCAGGTCCCTCGCCCGATTGCAGCCCCTCGGGCAGGAAGGCGTTTTCGGGCCGCAGCGTCCAGACATGCACCAGCAGGCCCGCCTCGTGCGCGGCCCCCACCAGCCCGGTCGAGCCCCCATCGGCGGTCAGCACGGCGGCGATGGGCACGCCGATCCCGTCCGCGTAGCGCGCAACCTGCGCGAGCCCTTCGGGCGTCATCATCTTGGCATAGGTGACATTGGCGGGCGCATCGGCCGGGCCGCCTTCCAGGCTCATCAGCTGGATCGTGCGGAAGGCGCTGCCCTGCTTCACACGCACTAGCGGGACGACCTCGAAGCTCTGCACGAAGACCGGATCGCCCGCGCCGTAGCCCGACCCCGCCAGCTCATCGACCAGCATCTGCGCCGGGTCGAAACCGAGCGTTTCGAGATGCGCGGGGTGCTTCAGTTCCGGATAGAGCCCGATGCGCCGACCGGTCTCCGCCTCCTTGGCGCTGACCAGAGCGATGATCTCGCCCAGGCTGGGTATGCGGTAGAGGTAGTCGTAGGCCGTGTTGCCGGGCCGCAGCTCCGGCAAGCGCTCGCGCACGCGCAGCGTCTCCAGCTCGGCCAGCGTGAAGTCCTCCGCGAACCAGCCGGTGACCTCCTCGCCATCGATCACCTTGGTGGTGCGCCGTCCGCCGAACTCCGGCCGCGTGGCGACATCGGTCGTGTCCGACAGCTCGTTCTCGTGGCGGGCGACGAGCACGCCGTCCTTGGTCACCACAAGGTCCGGCTCGATGTAGTCGGCCCCCTGGTCGATCGCGAGCGCATAGGCCTCCAGCGTGTGTTCGGGGCGCTCTGCACTTGCGCCGCGATGGGCAATCACGATCATGTCAGCATCCGCCATCGCGGTCTCCTCCTGCGCCATGGCCGGAGCGCCCGCCAGAAGCGCGGCCAGCAGGGCCAGCACCGCCCTCAGCACAGCACGTTCTCCCACTCGCTTTCCGCAAAGCCGACCAGCACGCGGTCGCTGTCGTCGCGCTCCATCACCGGGCGCTTGATCATGCTGGGATGCTCCAGCATCAGCGCGATGGCGGCCTCGCGGTCGATGCCGTCCTTCTGCTCGTCCGGCAGCTTGCGGAAGGTGGTGCCGCGGCGGTTCAGCAGCACTTCCCAGCCGACCCGGTCGGACCAGCGCTCTAGCGCCTCGCGCTCGGCCCCTTCCTTCTTGTAGTCATGGAAGGTGTAATCCACGCCCTGCGCATCGAGCCATTTGCGGGCCTTCTTCACGGTGTCGCAGTTCGGGATGCCGTAGATGTGCGTGCTCATGAGGCGAAGTCCTACAAGGTGTTACAGGTGTTACACAGTCCTGGGGCGGAAAAACCTGCCGGGCAAGCGCGCGCTTCGAAACGGGGACAGGAAGAGGAATTGGCAGCGACATGCGGCGCGCCTGTACACCTCATTCGGAAGTAGGAAAGCGGTGGATGCGCCCCGGCTCGCCAGCAAACAGCGTATAGCTTTCGTAATATTCCGCCCGCCCACGCGCCTGCACGCCGCGGTGCTCCTCCATCCGGCCCCAGGCGCGTGCGCTCTCCTCGTCCGCCCACTCGCTGATCGCGACGGTCTCGCCATCTTCGGCAGTGTAGCTCTTGAAGGAAAGGTATCCCGGCTGCGCGGCGGCCAGCTGCGCCATGCGTGCGGCGTCGGCTGCGTAAGCTGCGGCGTCCATGTCGGCGCGCTTGCGGTTGCGGAAGACCACCAGGTACATCGAGGGCCGGAATGACTCCCGGCCCCCGTTAAGTCAATCTGGGCGCGTTCGCTCAGCCCAGCTTGAAATCCACGATGCGGCCATCGTCGCGGAATTCGCAGGTGAACTGGTCGCGGCGCTGGTCGCGGTTATCGATCCGGCCCTGCACGGTGTAGGTGCCGCGCGAGCGTTGTTCGGCATAGGTGATGTTCACCCGGCCATAGCGTTCCGCCTCGCGCCCGCAGGCCTGCACGGCAGCGCGCTCGAATTCCGAATTGTTCTGGTAGCCATAGCCGTAATTGTCACCCCGGTCGTCGCCGCCCAGGATCCCGCCGAGGCCACCAAGATCGCCCAGCTGGGCGCATCCGCCAAGGGCCAGCGTGCTTGCCAGGATTGCGGGAATGAATGTCTTTTGCATGGGAACGTCTCCGATAGGGTTGCGACACGCCCTGTTCCGCGTCTTGCAAGCCTATACGCGTGAAAGACACCGCGCGTTCCGTGCGTGCGCTCTCAGCCCAGATGCGCGTCCGCAATGGCCACGGCCAGCGCATCGGCTGCATCGGCGCCCGCGATGGATGCGCCCGGCAGCAGGACCTTCAGCATGGCCTGGACCTGTGATTTCTCCGCCGCGCCCGTGCCCACCACGGCTTTCTTCACCAGCCGCGCGGCATGTTCGTTCACGGCCAGGCTTCGCCCACCGCAGGCGGCAATCACTGCGCCGCGCGCCTGCGCCAGCTTGATGGTGGATTGGGCATTCTTGTTGACGAATACCTCCTCGCAGGCGGCGCGGTCCGGGCCGTGGCTCTCGATCACATCGGCGATGGCGCGGTGCAACTGGTGCAGCCGCTCTGCCATCGGGGCCTTGGGATCGGTCTTCACCTGGCCGTTGGCGATATGCGAAAGCAGCGCCCCCTCGCTGCGGATCACGCCCCAGCCGGTGCAGCTGAGCGAAGGATCGAGGCCGAGGATAATCACGGTATCAGAACCAGGCGTCGAATTCGCCGCCCTCGTCTTCGGGCTGGGGCACGGGACCGCCGGTCTGCTCCGCCCATTTCACCGTGTTTTCGACCAGCTTAGCATTGGTCTCGTCCGCTTCGCATGTAACGCGCAAATCCTGTGCCGGATTCCTCTGCGTGAAGGTCATCGCTCCCGCATGGGTCTCGCCCGGATTGTCGGACAAATTCCCGCTCCTGCCCTCGAACAGGATGATCTGGCGGTATCCGTCATGCAGGCGCAGATGCGACTGGTGGCCGCCTTCCTGCCCCGTCACGCGGCCTTCGCGGACCTCCCGCCAGCTCGAAGTGACACCGGCGGTGCTGGGCGGGCCGCTCAGCCTGCTGGTGATCAGGACCAGCTTACCGTCACCCGTGCCGAGCAGCCGGACGGACCAGTCGGCATCCTTGCACTCGAAGAGCACTTGCGGTGTCTTCGACGCTCCGGCCGGGGTCGCCGCAAGCGCGCCTATTGCCATCAGGACCGCGGCAAGGATGGCCGCAGGACGCATCAGCCGCCCACCTTTTCCATCACCTCGTCGGAGATGTCGTAATTGCCCCACACGGTCTGCACGTCGTCATCGTCGTCCAGCACGTCGATCAGCTTCAGCAGGGTGGCGGCGTTCTTCTCGTCCATGTCGACGGTGAGGTTCGGCTTCCACGCCAGCTTGACGGTTTCCGCCTCGCCGAGCGCCTTTTCCAGGTCGGTTGCGACCTGGTGAAGGTCTTCCGCCGCGGTCCAGATTTCGTGCCCGTCATCGGTGCTGGCGATATCTTCCGCGCCGGCTTCCATCGCCGCTTCCAGCACCTTGTCCTCGCTGCCCACGTCGGCGGGATAGACGATCAGGCCCAGCCGCTCGAAACCGTGGGCCACGCTGCCTTCCGTGCCCAGATTGCCGCCATGCTTGCTGAAGGCGGTGCGCACGGCCGTGGCGGTGCGGTTGCGGTTATCGGTCAGGGCTTCCACGATGATCGCGCTGCCGCCGGGGCCATAGCCTTCGTAGCGCACTTCCTCGTAATTCTCGGCGTCCTGCGCGCTCGCCTTGTCGATGGCGCGCTGGATATTGTCCTTGGGCATGGACTGCGCCTTGGCCGTGTTGACCGCCAACCGCAGGCGCGGGTTCATGTCCGGATCGGGCGTGCCCATCTTTGCCGCCACGGTAATCTCGCGGCTCAGCTTGGAAAACAGGTTGGACCGCTTTTTGTCCTGCGCACCCTTGCGGTGCATGATGTTCTTGAATTTGGAATGGCCTGCCATGGGTTTCCTGCTACTCGAATGTTCAAGGATTTAACGGGGCCATAGACCGATGGACACGACTTCGCCAACCCTCGCTGGGGGGCCCAGTGCTGCTCAGGGTATCACTCAGACCTGGCGCGATTTCTTCAGCTTCCTGAAGAGCCCGCAGCTGCCGCAGGAGAACATCGGCTACCGCGCGGTGTTTGGCGATGCCGCGCCCGGCGAGACGGAGCCTGCCCCGCCCACGGGCGCGAAGGGCGAGGCGATCCGGCGCACGCTGCACCTCTTCCTCCTCGACATCGCGCTGATGGTGCCGATCCTCCTCATCTTCCTGGCGGCAGAGGCGCTGGGCGTGGAGTTTCCCGACAATGCGCTGGAGGATCTCGATTTCGGACCGCTTATCGTCTTTGCCATCGTCATCGTGGCACCGCTTATGGAGGAAGCGTCCTTCCGCGGCTGGCTGAGCGGGCGACCCGCCGCGCTGCTCGTCTCCGGCCTGCTGATGATAGGCTTCCTGGCCAGCAGCTTCCCCGGCGCGCTGCCGGAGGAACAGATGACGCAGGCGACACTGGTCTTCGTGGGCGTGCTGGTTGTGGCTGTGATCTTGGCGCTCACACTGCTGCGCGGAAAACAGGTTCCGGGATGGTACCAGCGCGGCTTCGTGTGGTTCTACGCCCTTTCGGTCATCGCCTTCGCGCTGATCCATATCGGCAATTACGAGCAGGGGGACCTGCCGCTGGTGGCGCTGCTGCCGCTGGTCCTGCCGCAGGCCGTGGCGGGCCTGGTCTGGGGCTATTCACGCGTCACCTTCGGCCTGTGGTCGAGCATCACGCTGCACGCCATGCACAATGGCCTGGCGGTGGGGCTGATCCTGGCCTTTACCTGAGGCGTCAGAGCAGCACGGCCGTGCCGGACACGCTGACCATCAGCATGGAGCCTTTCTGGCCCAGCACCTCGTAATCGATATCCACGCCGATCACGGCATTGCCGCCCAGCTGCATGGCTTCGGACTTCATTTCGGCAATGGCCTCGCGGCGCGCGCGGCTGAGCACTTCTTCGTACTTGCCGCTGCGCCCGCCGACGAGATCGGTGATGGAGGCGAAGATATCGCGGAACAGGTTCGCGCCCACGATCACCTCGCCCGTCACCACGCCAAGGTACTGCTTGACCGGGCGGCCTTCGATGGCGGTGGTGGTGGAGACGATCATCCCCGCCTCCCGCGCGCCGCGGCTTGCGTCTTCGGCGGAAGTCCAGGGGGTGGCCATGTCTCGTCTCCTTGTGACGCCAGTCGCGGCGCGGTGTTCAAGCCCCGGGCTCAACCCATGCCGAGCGCGGCCTTGTAGGTATCCAGGATCATTTCCTGCTCGCTCCGGTCGTCCGGCTTCATCTTCCGCAGGCGCACGATCTGGCGCATGATCTTGGGATCATAGCCCACGGCCTTGGCTTCGGCATAGACGTCGCGGATATCGTCGGCGATGCCCTTCTTTTCCTCTTCCAGCCGCTCGATACGTTCGATCAGCAGGCGCAGGCGGTCATCGGTGGTTTCGGCCATTTCGGGGTAGCTCCGGTAAGTTGGTGCGAGAATCGCTTGGCCGCTGGTTAGCGGGCGCACCGGAGCGGGTGAAGCGCGCGAATCGCGATGTGGAGAAATTCCCCGGCCACCGCCTCGCAGCCCACCGCCTTGCCGCTCAGCGCAGGTCGGGCGCGTTCTTCGCGATGCTGGCCTGCATGCGCTCCAGCTGCTCGGGTGTCGCCTCGCTCTGGCGCGTGGCCTTCCACTCCTCCGCCGGCATGCCGTGGATCACCTCGCGCGCGGCGGGTTTGTCGCCTTCGTAACCGGCGTCACGGATCCAGTCCGCCAGGCAGTTTCGGCAGAAGCCCGCCAGCCCCATCAGCTCGATATTCTGGGCATCGTGGCGATGGCGCAGGTGGCGCACCAGCCGGCGGAAGGCCGCGGCGGCCACGTCGTCCGGCAGGCTGTCCAGCGCATCGCCGCCGGGATTGGTTGCATTCGTAGTCATCGCGCGTCTGTCCTTGTCATGTCGCACATTGCTGCCATAGCATCGCGCCCATGACACCGTTCGAACCCCGTGGCCGCAAGGTCAAGATCCTCGCGACGCTTGGCCCCGCCAGCCGCGACCCGGAAACCCTGCGCGCGCTCTTCATGGCAGGGGCAGACGCCTTCCGCGTGAACATGAGCCATGGCGACCAGGCGACCCATGCCGAAACCATCAGCCGCATCCGCGCGCTGGAGGACGAGTTCCGCCGCCCCGTCGCCATCCTGGCGGACCTTCAGGGCCCGAAGCTGCGCGTGGGCACCTTTGCCGAGGGCGAGGCGCGGATCGAGCACGGCGCGACATTCACGCTGGACCGGGACGAGACACCGGGCGACGCCAATCGCGTACAGCTGCCGCACAAGGAGCTGTTCGGCATCCTGGAAGAAGGCCAGCGCCTGCTGATCAATGATGGCAAGATCCGCCTGCGCGTGCGCAGCGCCGATAAGGACCGGATCGTCTGCGTGGCCGAAGTCGGCGGCGTGATCTCCGACCGCAAGGGCGTGAACGTGCCCGATGCCGAAGTGCCCATCCCTGCGCTGACGGAGAAGGACCGCAAGGACCTCGCCTTTGCCGTGGACCAGGGCGCGGACTGGATTGCCCTGTCCTTCGTGCAGCGGCCGGACGACCTCGCCGAAGCGCGCAAGCTGATCGGCGACAAGGCGAAGGGCGCGCCTTTTCTGTGCGCCAAGATCGAGAAGCCGCAGGCGGTCAAGCGTCTCGACGACATCATCGAGCATTGCGACGGCGTGATGGTGGCCCGCGGCGACCTGGGCGTGGAGCTTGAGCCGCAGGAAGTCCCGCCGCTGCAGAAGAAGATCGTCAACGCCACGCGACTTGCCGGCAAGCCGGTGATCGTGGCGACGCAAATGCTGGAAAGCATGATCGAGAGCCCGGCCCCGACGCGCGCCGAAGTTTCGGACGTGGCCAATGCCGTCTACGATGGCGCCGATGCCGTGATGCTGTCTGCCGAAACCGCTGCGGGCGCATGGCCGGAAGAGGCCGTGCTGATGATGGATAGCATCGCCCGGCAGGTGGAAAGCGACGAGCTTTACACCCAGCGCGTGCGCCTGCTGGAGACGCCGCCGCACCCGACCACGTCGGACGCGCTCAGCCATGCCTGCATGACGACGGCGGACCTGCTGCCGATCAACGCGATCTGCGTCTTCACCAGTTCGGGCAGCACTGCCCGCCGCGTGGCGCGCGAACGCCCGGCCACGCCGCTGCTCGCCCTCACCCCGTCCATCGACACCGCACGCCGCATGGCCCTGCTGTGGGGCGCGCATGCCGTGCAGACCAAGGACATCGGCAGCTTCGAGGAGATGATCGCCAAGGGCAAGCGCATGGCCCTGCGCCACGGCTTCGGCGGCGCGGGCGCGAAGCTGGTCTTCCTCGCCGGTGTCCCCTTCGGCATGCCCGGCGCCACGAACCTGTTGCATGTGGTGACGCTGAGCGGCGACGAGCTGGACGATTACGGGGAATAGGGTGGGCCTGCGCCGCCCGCTTCTCTGGCTGCTCCTCGCCCTGCCCGGCGGCTGGATATTTGGGCGCTGGGGGCTGACGCCTGACACCTATGGCTATGGCAATGCAGTGGCCGACAGCGGGGACTGGGCGGCTTGGCTGCTGATGGCGGCGATGGCGGTGACGCCGCTGCGGCTTATGACGGGGCGCGCGGCGTGGACCGGCTGGCTGCTTAAGCGGCGGCGCGATCTTGGGGTTGCTAGCTTTGCCTATGCCGCGCTGCACCTGGGCATCTACCTGTGGCGCAAGGGGCCGGGCGGATACTGGATCGATGAGTTCTGGGAGCCGTGGTTGCTGGCAGGCTGGGCCGGCTTTGCGCTGTTCGTGCCGCTGGCGATCACCTCCAACGATGCCAGCATGAAGGCGCTGAAGCGCGGCTGGAAGCGGCTGCACCGGCTGGTTTACCCCGCCGCCGTGCTGGTTTTCAGCCACTGGATCATGTCGGCTTTCAACCCGCTGGTGGCGTGGATCAATGCCGGGATCTTGCTGGCCATCGAACTGGCGCGGGTGGTGTTGCAGGCCCGCGCCAGGTCGAAGGCGTAGGGGGCGCTTAAAGCGTCACATACTGGCGGAAGCGGGCGACCTCTTCCTCGTCCACATACTTGCCGATCTCGCGGTCGAAATCGTCCATCGTGGCGTAGGGGCGGTATTCCTCGAATTCGTGCACCATCTTGTCGTTCATGCCGGGGATGAGGCGCAGCTCTTCCTCGCTTGCCGTGTTGAGGTTGACCGGTACGAACACGCTGGAGAGCAGCGCACTGCCCTCTTCGCCCAGCACAGCGGCAAGATCGGTAACGCTGGCATAGGGCCGTCCGTCGACGATGGCCTGCGCCAGTTCGGCAGAAACGCCATCCACGGCGCCCAGCTGCTCGATGGTCGCATCATTGGCATTCAGCACCGCAGGCGCTTCTTCCGCAGCGGCGGTATCGGCAGCGCTGGTTTCAGCCGCAGCGGTTTGTTCTGCAGGGGCCATGTTGTCGGAGCCATCCGAGCAGGCAGCAAGTGCCAGCGCACTGGCAGATGCGAGAGCGAGAAACGTGATACGGTTCATGGTTGGGTATTCCTTATTGCAATGGGTTCGCATTAGCAGAAACTGCGCCCACAGGAAGCCCCAAGCCGTAACAATTTGTCGCGCCCTAAAGGGCATGGCCTGTCAGCCCGCTGCGGCGGCCAGTCGCTCGCGCGCGGCATCCTCCCCGATCAGCGGCAGGATTGCGCCCATGTCCGGGCCGCTTGCCCGGCCGGTCAGCGCAAGGCGCAGCGGAAGGAACAGCGCCTTGCCCTTGCGGCCTGTGCTATCCTTCAGGCGCGTGGTCAGGGCTTGCCAGGGATCCTCCCCCCATTCCAGTGCCTGCGCCGCTTCACCCACATAGGCGCGGTCCTCGGCTTCCAGTTCGGCAGGCGCGATCGGCCCGGTGACGATGGCCCAGTATTCGCCGGCCTGTGCCACCGTCTCCAGATTCGGACGCACGGCCAGCCAGCCATCTTCGCCCATGCCATCGGGCAGGCGGCCTGCCACATGCTCGAAGGGCAGCTGGTGGACGATGGCGGTGTTGACCCGCTCCAGCTCCGCATCGTCGAACTTCGCCGGGGCGCGGCCGAAGGTGGAGAGATCGAAACTTTCGACCAGCTTCTCACGCTCGGCGATCGGCTCCACCGGCATGCTGGTGCCCAGCCGGGCAAGCAGCGCGACGAGCGCTTCCGGCTCGATATCGCGCTCGCGAAAGGCATCGCAGCCCAGCGATCCCAGCCGCTTGGACAACTTGCCCTCGCGGCCCACCAGCAGGGCCTCGTGCGCGAAATCCGGATGCGGTTCTGCTGCGGTCTCTTGTGCAGCATGAAGTGCGGTAAACATCTGAATTTGCACGGCAGTGTTGGAAACGTGATCCTCGCCCCGCAGCACGTGGGTAACGCCCATATCGATATCGTCGACGGCGCTAGGCAGCATGTACAGCCAGCTGCCATCGGCCCTGCGGATGACGGGATCGGACAGCTGCGCGGGGTCGAATTTCTGCGGCCCGCGAACGCCGTCTTCCCAGCGGATCGGCTCGTCATGGTCCAGCCGGAAACGCCAGTGCGGCGCGATGCCCTCAGCATCTTTTGCTGCGCGATCCTCGTCTGTCAGCGCCAGCGCCGCGCGGTCGTAGATGGGGGGCAGGCCGCGGCCCAGCTGGATCTTGCGCTTGAGCTCCAACTCCTGCGCGGTCTCGTAAGCCGGGTAGACCCGGCCTGCATCGCGCAGGTTCTCAAAGGCCGCCTCGTACAGCGCCAGCCGCTGCGACTGGCGTTCCTCGCCATCCGGCTCCAGCCCCAGCCATGCAAGGTCCGCGCGAATGGCGTCGACATAGTCCTCGCGGCTTCGCTCCGCATCCGTGTCGTCGATCCGCAGCAGGAAGCGGCCGCCGTTCTTGCGCGCCAGCATCCAGTTGTGCAGCGCGGTGCGGATATTGCCGACATGCAGCCGGCCTGTGGGCGAAGGGGCGAAACGGGTGGTGACCATGCGCGCTCCGATAGCGCGGCGCAGCGCCTATTGCGAGAAGAGCGTGACGGTCCGGCCCCTGCCGGAAAATTCCACCGCATTGCTGGCCGTGCGGCGGACATGGGTGACGGCGGCAAGGGCGCTCTCGATACCCTCCTCCTCCGGATAGCGGCCACGGTCGCAGGTTGCCTCCACCACCTGCTCCAGCACGATGGCCTGCCCTTCGAAGCGGTAACGCCACGCTCCGGTCACGCATTGCGAGATGTAGCGGATGGTGCCGGGCGTGATTGTCACCGTCATGGCATGGGGCAGGTCCACCTCCGCGCCGTCGATACCGGCGACACGGTATTCGCCTTCCAGCACCAGCGGATCGGTGATCACGCCGGTGGCGATGGCCGGTTGGCCGGGGGCGGGATCGGCCTCCGATGTGACCGGCATTGGCTCGGCCGGCGGCGTCTGTTCTTGGCAGGCGGACAGCAGGGCGGCGGCGGGGATGGCGAGAGCGGGGGCAAGACGAATGCGCATGGGCGCGATGCTAACCGCCCCGGCTGCAAAGAAAAGCCCCGCCGGACGGTGATGTCCGGCGGGGCCTTTATCCTTGGCGATGAGCGCCGGATCAGTCTTCCGACTTTTCCTCGCCATCGGCAGCTTCGCCAGCATCGGCAGCTTCACCGGCTTCCGGAGCCTCTTCAGAGGCTTCCTTGGCGGCTTCGTCCTTCACGATGGCTTCGGGCGCCTCGGACTGGTCGTCGCGCAGGTAATCGCCTGCATCGGCGTCCGTGCCGTGCGTTTCGCCCTGCATGGTCGCCAGCGGATCGTCGCCGATCGCAGCTTCCTCGCCTTGTGCCAGTTCGGCCTCGTGCTCCGCAGCGGCGGTTTCGGCAGCCAGGAGGGCTTCCTGCTGCTTCTTCCACTGCGCGCGGATCGCGGCGTCGCGGCTGGAGGCGGTGACGCGCACGCGGTTCATGCCCGCGCCGGTACCGGCGGGGATGAGACGGCCCACGATCACGTTTTCCTTCAGGCCAACCAGCGTGTCCTTCTTGCCTTCCACGGCCGCCTGCGTGAGCACGCGGGTGGTTTCCTGGAAGGACGCGGCGGAGATGAAGGAACGCGTCTGGAGCGAAGCCTTGGTGATGCCCAGAAGCACCGGCTTGCCTTCGGCCTTCTTCTTGCGCGGGGCCAGCTTGGCGTTGGCCTCGTTCATCTCGTCCAGGTCGACCTGTTCGCCCGGCAGCAGGGTGGTGTCGCCACCGAAGGTGATCTCGACCTTCTGCAGCATCTGGCGAACGATCACCTCGATGTGCTTGTCGTTGATCTTCACGCCCTGCAGTCGGTAGACTTCCTGGATCTCGTTCACGAGGTATTCGGCCAGCGCTTCCACGCCCAGGACTTCCAGGATGTCATGCGGGTTGGGCGAGCCGGAAATCAGGGTATCACCCTTCTTCACGAAGTCGCCTTCCTGCACGTCGATCACCTTGGTCTTGGGGATCAGGTATTCCACCGGATCACCCTCTTCCGGGACGATCGCGATCTTGCGCTTGGCCTTGTATTCGCGAACGAATTCGATGCGGCCATCGGTCTTGGCGATGACGGACACGTCCTTCGGGATACGCGCTTCGAACAGCTCGGCAACACGCGGCAGACCGCCGGTGATGTCGCGCGTCTTGGACGCCTCGCGCGAAGCACGGGCCACGATGTCACCTGCCTGCACTTCCTGCCCGTCATCGACAGACAGGGTGGTGCCGGGTGCCAGCATGTAACGCGCAGCTTCCGTGTCATCGCCCTTCTTGCCGGACGATTCGTCGCCCATCAGGGTCAGGCGCGGACGCAGGTCTTCCTTCTTGGCACGCCCGGAAGCGCGCAATTCGGTGACAACGCGCTGGGCGATACCGGTGGCATCGTCCACCCGCTCTTCCAGCGTCTTGCCTTCGACCAGGTCCTGGTAACGCACGATACCGGCGGTTTCGGTGATGATCGGCAGGGTGAACGGATCCCATTCCGCCAGCCGGTCACCTTCCTTCACCTTGGCGCCGTCTTCGAACATCAGCACGGTGCCGTAAGGCACGCGGTGGATGGCGCGCTCGCGGCCTTCGTTATCGACCACAACCATCTCGCCGGAACGGGCCAGCGACAGGCGGCGGCCCTTCTTGTCCGTGATGGTCGGCATGTCGCGGAAGACCACCTTACCGTCGGAGATCGATTCCAGGTGGCTGGTTTCGTTCACCTGCGCGGCGCCGCCGATGTGGAAGGTCCGCATCGTCAGCTGCGTGCCGGGTTCACCGATGGACTGCGCGGCGATCACGCCGACAGCTTCACCGATGTTGACCGGCGTACCGCGAGCAAGGTCACGTCCGTAGCACTTGCCGCACACGCCCTGTTCCGCCTCGCAGACGAGCGGGGAGCGGATCTTGGCCTGCTGCACTTCGGCTTCCTCGATGGCGACAGCCATCGATTCGTCGATCATCGTGCCGGCCTTGACGATCACTTCGTCCGTCGCGGCATTCACGATGTTCTCGGCCACGGTGCGGCCCAGGATACGCTCGCCGAGCGAGGCGATAACGGAACCGCCCTGCACGATGGCGCGCATTTCCAGCGCATTGGAGGTCTTGCAGTCCTCCTCCACGATGACGCAGTCCTGCGACACGTCGACCAGGCGGCGCGTCAGGTAGCCCGAGTTTGCCGTCTTCAGTGCCGTATCCGCGAGACCCTTGCGGGCGCCGTGGGTGGAGTTGAAGTATTCAAGGACGGTCAGACCTTCCTTGAAGTTGGAGATGATCGGCGTCTCGATGATCTCGCCCGACGGCTTGGCCATCAGGCCGCGCATACCCGCCAGCTGCTTCATCTGCGTGGGGGAGCCACGCGCGCCGGAGTGGGACATCATGTAGATCGAGTTGATCGGCGCTTCGCGGCCATCGTCGTCCTTCGGCGTCGCCTCGATCTCGTCCATCATGGCGGCCGCAACCTGGTCGCCGCAACGGCTCCAGGCGTCGATCACCTTGTTGTACTTTTCCTGCTGGGTGATGAAGCCGTCCTGGTACTGCTGCTCGTAATCGGCAACCAGCGACTTGGTCTCATCGATCATACCGTTCTTCGTGTCCGGGATGATCATGTCATCCTTGCCGAAGGAAATGCCGGCCTTGCACGCGTGGCGGAAGCCCAGCGCCATGATGGCGTCGGCAAACAGCACCGTGTCCTTCTGGCCGGTGTGGCGATAGACCTGGTCGATCACGTCGCCGATTTCCTTCTTGGTCAGAAGGCGGTTGATGACGGCGAAGGGCACGGTGTGCGACTTCGGCAGGCATTCACCGATCAGCATGCGGCCCGGCGTGGTTTCCACGCGGACCATCACTTCCTTGCCCTTCTCGTCCGTCTGCGGGACGCGGGTGTGGATCTTGGAGTGGAGCGTCACCGCACCGACATGCAGCGCCTGGTGAACCTCGGCGATATCGGCCAGCACCTTGCCTTCGCCCGGCTCGCCTTCGCGGTCCATGGAAAGGTAGTACAGGCCCAGCACCATGTCCTGCGAAGGCACGATGATCGGCTTGCCGTTCGCGGGGCTGAGGATGTTATTGGTGGACATCATCAGCACGCGCGCTTCCAGCTGGGCTTCCAGCGAGAGCGGCACGTGGACGGCCATCTGGTCACCGTCGAAGTCGGCGTTGAAGGCCGAGCAGACGAGCGGGTGCAGCTGGATGGCCTTGCCCTCGATCAGCACGGGCTCGAACGCCTGGATGCCGAGACGGTGCAGCGTGGGCGCGCGGTTCAGCAGCACGGGGTGCTCGCGGATAACCTCGTCCAGGATGTCCCAGACTTCCTTGCGCTCCTTCTCCACCCACTTCTTCGCCTGCTTCAGGGTCATGGAAAGACCCTTGGCGTCGAGGCGCGCGTAGATGAACGGCTTGAACAGCTCGAGCGCCATCTTCTTCGGCAGGCCGCACTGGTGCAGCTTGAGTTCCGGGCCGGTCACGATGACCGAACGGCCGGAATAGTCGACGCGCTTACCCAGAAGGTTCTGACGGAAGCGGCCCTGCTTGCCCTTCAGCATGTCGGACAGCGACTTCAGCGGGCGCTTGTTGGTGCCCGTGATCACGCGGCCGCGGCGGCCATTGTCGAACAATGCGTCGACGGCTTCCTGCAGCATGCGCTTTTCATTGCGGACGATGATGTCCGGCGCACGCAGTTCCATCAGGCGCTTCAGGCGGTTGTTACGGTTGATGACGCGGCGATAGAGGTCGTTGAGGTCGGACGTCGCGAAGCGGCCGCCATCCAGCGGGACCAGCGGGCGCAGTTCCGGCGGGATAACCGGCACGACTTCCAGGATCATCCATTCCGGGCGGTTGCCGGAATCGATGAAGCTTTCCACGACCTTCAGGCGCTTGATGATCTTGGCCGGCTTCAGCTTGGACTTGGTGGTGGCGAGTTCCTCCATGAGGTCGTCGCGTTCCTGTTCCAGGTCCAGGTCCATCAGCATCAGCTTGACGGCTTCGGCGCCGATCCCGGCACTGAAGGCGTCTTCACCGTATTCGTCCTGCGCTTCCAGCAGCTCGTCTTCCGTCAGCAGCTGGAACTTCTCCAGCGGCGTCAGGCCGGGTTCGGTGACGATGTAGCTTTCGAAATAGAGCACGCGCTCCAGCTGCTTCAGCTGCATGTCCAGCAGCAGGCCTATGCGCGAAGGCAGCGACTTCAGGAACCAGATGTGGGCAACCGGCGCGGCCAGTTCGATGTGGCCCATGCGCTCGCGGCGCACCTTGGTGACCGTGACTTCGACGCCGCACTTCTCGCAGACGACGCCCTTGTACTTCATGCGCTTGTACTTGCCGCACAGGCATTCGTAATCCTTGGTCGGGCCAAAGATACGCGCGCAGAACAGGCCGTCACGTTCCGGCTTGAACGTACGGTAGTTGATGGTTTCCGGCTTCTTGATCTCGCCGAAGGACCAGCTGCGGATACGCTCAGGCGAAGCCAGGCCGATCTGGATCTGGTCGAAGGTTTCCGGCTTGTTCAGCTGGTTGGTGAATTTGGTCAGTTCGTTCATTTCACATTCCCTTACGGGTGAATTGCTGCAGGCTGGGGTGGTGGTGAGGGGCTAGGTCGCCCCTCACTCCGCCGCCATCAGGGCCGGATCGTCATCGTCGTCTTCACCATCCGAGAGGCTGGTGAGGTCGACGTTGAGGCCCAGCGAGCGCATTTCCTTGACGAGCACGTTGAAGCTTTCCGGAATGCCCGCCTCGAAGGTGTCGTCGCCCTTGACGATCGCTTCGTAGACCTTGGAGCGGCCGACCACGTCGTCCGACTTCACGGTGAGCATTTCCTGCAGCGTGTAAGCCGCGCCGTAGGCCTGGAGTGCCCAGACCTCCATCTCGCCGAAGCGCTGGCCGCCGAACTGCGCCTTACCGCCCAGCGGCTGCTGGGTGACGAGGCTGTAGGGGCCGATGGAACGGGCGTGGATCTTGTCGTCCACCAGGTGGTGCAGTTTCAGCATGTAGATGATGCCGACAGTCACCGGACGGTCGAAGGCTTCGCCCGTACGGCCGTCATACAGCGTGGACTGGCCGGACGAGTTGTAACCCGCCTTCACCAGCATGTCCGTCACGTCGCTTTCACGCGCGCCGTCGAACACGGGCGTACCCATCGGCACACCGGTGCGAAGGTTGCCGGCGAGTTCCGCCAGTTCCTCGTTCGTGCGGCTGTCGATGTCGTCGTGATAGTTCTCGCCGTAGACATCCTTCAGCTTGTCCACCAGCGCAGCCGGGGGCTTGCCGGTCGAGATGTCCGGGTTGGAGGCACGCCAGTCGTCCAGCTGTTCCGCGATCTGCATGCCCAGGCCGCGCGCTGCGAATCCGAGGTGCGTCTCGAAGATCTGGCCGACGTTCATGCGCGACGGCACGCCCAGCGGGTTCAGCACGACGTCGACCGGGGTGCCGTCTTCCATGAAGGGCATGTCCTCGGCCGGCAGGATGCGCGAAATCACACCCTTGTTGCCGTGGCGGCCGGCCATCTTGTCGCCCGGCTGCAGCTTGCGCTTCACCGCGACGAAGACCTTGACCATCTTCAGCACGCCGGGGGCGAGTTCGTCCCCGCGCTCGAGCTTCTCCTTGCGGTCCTCGAACTTGTCCTTGATGGCCTTCATCGCCTCGTCATACTGGCCCTTCACCGCTTCCAGCTGGGCCTGCATGTTGTCGTCGGCGACGGCGAACTTGAACCATTCGTGCTTGTCCACGCCTTCCAGGACGGAAGCGTCGATCTTGGCGCCCTTCTTCACGCCCTTCGGCGCTGCCGAGGCGGTCTGGCCGTCCAGCATTTCTTCCAGGCGGTTGTAAGTCGCACGGTTCAGGATGGCGCGTTCGTCTTCGCTGTCCTTCTTGAGGCGTTCGATTTCCTCGTTCTGGATGGCACGCGTACGGTCGTCGATCTCGATGCCGTGACGGTTGAAGATGCGCACGTCGACCACGGTGCCGCTGGTGCCCGGCGGCAGGCGGAGCGAGGTGTCGCGCACGTCGCTGGCCTTTTCACCGAAGATGGCGCGCAGCAGCTTCTCTTCCGGCGTCATCGGGCTTTCGCCCTTCGGCGTGATCTTGCCCGCCAGGATATCGCCCGGGTGCACTTCGGCGCCGATGTAGACGATGCCCGCTTCGTCGAGGTTGCGCAGGGCTTCCTCGCCGACATTGGGAATGTCGCGCGTGATGTCTTCCGGACCCAGCTTCGTATCGCGGGCCATGACCTCGAATTCCTCGATGTGGATCGAGGTGAACACATCGTCCTTCACGATGCGCTCGGAGATCAGGATGGAGTCTTCATAGTTGTAACCGTTCCACGGCATGAAGGCGACGAGGCTGTTACGCCCCAGTGCCAGTTCGCCGAGGTCGGTGGAGGGGCCGTCCGCGATGATGTCGCCGGCGCTGACCATCTCGCCAACCTTCACCAGCGGGCGCTGGTTGATGCAGGTGGACTGGTTGGAGCGCTGGAACTTCTGCAGCGTGTAGATGTCGACGCCGGGATTGGCGGCATCGACTTCGCCGCTGGCGCGGATCACGATGCGGGTGGCATCGACCTGGTCGACCACGCCGGAACGCTTGGCGGAAATCGCCGCGCCGCTGTCGCTGGCGACGGTGCCTTCCATGCCGGTGCCGACGAAAGGCGCTTCGGCCTTCACCAGCGGCACGGCCTGGCGCTGCATGTTCGAACCCATCAGCGCGCGGTTGGCGTCATCGTTTTCCAGGAACGGAATGAGCGATGCGGCGACCGAGACGAGCTGCTTGGGCGAAACGTCCATCAGCGTGACCTGCTCGTTCATGCTCATCACGAACTCGCCGTTCTGGCGGGCCGAGACGAGCTCTTCCACGAACTTGCCATTCTTGTCGGTTTCGGCCGAAGCCTGCGCCACGGTGTGCTTCTGCTCTTCCATGGCGGACAGGTACGTGACCTCGCCCGAAACCTTACCGTCCTTCACGGAGCGGTAGGGGGTTTCGATGAAGCCGTACTTGTTGACCCGCGCAAAGGTGGAGAGCGAGTTGATCAGGCCGATGTTCGGGCCTTCCGGCGTTTCAATCGGGCAGATGCGGCCATAGTGCGTGGGGTGGACGTCGCGCACTTCGAAGCCGGCACGCTCACGCGTAAGACCACCCGGGCCGAGTGCGGACACGCGGCGCTTGTGGGTGACTTCGGACAGCGGGTTGGTCTGGTCCATGAACTGCGAAAGCTGGCTGGAGCCGAAGAATTCGCGCACGGCAGCCACGGCGGGCTTCGCATTGATCAGGTCGTTCGGCATGACGGTGGACACGTCCACGCTGCTCATGCGCTCCTTCACGGCGCGCTCCATGCGCAGCAGGCCGACGCGGTACTGGTTTTCCAGCAGCTCGCCCACCGAACGCACGCGGCGATTGCCGAGGTTGTCGATGTCGTCGACTTCGCCCTTGCCGTCCTTCAGGTCGACCAGTTCCTTCACCACGGCCAGGATGTCTTCCTTGCGCAGCGTGGTGACGGTGTCTTCGGCGTCCAGTTCCAGGCGCATGTTCAGCTTCACGCGGCCCACGGCGGACAGGTCGTAACGCTCGCCATCGAAGAACAGGCCTTCGAACAGCGCTTCTGCGGTTTCCTTGGTCGGCGGCTCACCGGGACGCATGACCTTGTAGATCGCTTCCAGGCCTTCGTCGCGGTTCTCGGCCTTGTCGACCTGCAGCGTGTTGCGGATCCAGGGGCCGGTGGTGACGTGATCGACATCCAGCAGTTCCAGCTGGTCGATACCGGCAGCGTCGATCTTGTCGAGGTTCTCGGGCGAAACTTCCTCGCCGGCCTCGATGTAGATGCGGCCCGTCGAATCCTCGACCAGGTCCTTGGCCGAATAGCGGCCGAAGATTTCCTCGGTCGGGATCAGCAGGGTCTTGAGGCCGTCCTTCTCCGCCTTGTTGGCGGCGCGGGGCGAAACCTTCTGGCCGGCGGGGAACACTTCCTCGCCCGTCTTGGCATCGACCAGCGCAAAGGCCGGCTTCTGGCCGCGCCACTGGTCGGCGACGAAGGGGATTTCCCAGCCTTCGCCGGCCTTCTTGGAAGCGCGCTTCCAGGTCACGGTCTCGTAGAAATGCTCGAGGATCTGCTCGTGATCGAGGCCCAGCGCATACAGCAGCGCGGTGACCGGCAGCTTGCGCTTGCGGTCGATACGCACGTTGACGATGTCCTTGGCGTCGAATTCGAAGTCCAGCCAGCTGCCGCGGTACGGGATGACGCGGGCGGCGAACAGGAACTTGCCGGACGAGTGGGTCTTGCCGCGGTCATGGTCGAACAGCACACCCGGCGAACGGTGCATCTGCGACACGATGACACGCTCGGTCCCGTTGATGATGAAGGTGCCGTTCTCCGTCATGAGCGGCATGTCGCCCATATAAACGTCCTGCTCCTTGATATCGAGCACGGAGCGGGTTTCGGTTTCCTGGTCCACCTCGAACACGATCAGGCGCAGCGTGACCTTCATCGGGGCAGCATAGGTGATGCCGCGCTGGCGGCATTCGACAGTGTCGTACTTCGGCGGCTCGAGCTCGTAATGCACGAAGTCGAGCTCGGCGGTGCCGGCAAAGTCGCGGATCGGGAACACGCTGCGCAGCGTCTTTTCGAGGCCGGAGACATAGTCGATCGAAGGATCGGAGCGCAGGAACTGCTCGTAGCTTTCGCGCTGCACCTCGATCAGGTTCGGCATCTGCACCACTTCGTGGATGTCGCCGAAGATCTTGCGGATGCGCTTGGACTTGCCGCCGGTCTTTTCCGGTGCCTTCGCCTTGCTTGCCATAATACGGGTTCGCCTTGCTCGTCTGGCCGGCAGCCCATGGTGGTGCCGGCGTGAAAAATTCGAATCGGCACGGGTGTGGCCATGAGACGCAAAAAGGGCCGCGATGCACGCACGCCATCAGGCCTGCGAGCCGCAGCTTCTCTTGGATCTCACGGGAAACCGGGCCTCCATCCTGGGCACGCCCCCGCGTCAGGCATGCCGTGCTCGAAGCTGTCCGGTCGGGGCGCGATATAGGTGGCGTGTTGGATTTGGTCAATGGCGGCAGGAGCGTTGGGGTGGTGGTTTGAGGAACACGCCGTGGCTGGGCCGAGGCGCAACCAGTCGGTCGCTCGGAGACGTGGGTGGCCCCGCGCCCTTTTGTTGGCGCCCTCAAGCGCCGGGCGCAGCGCGTCCGCGCTGCTTGGCTACGGCCTAGCGGCCGACGCGCGGTCGCGCTTGCGGTTCGCCCTTCGGCGAACCGGACTAGAGCCAGCCTCGAAAGCTTTGAGCGGAAGAACGGAACAAGCCTTCAGCGGAGGTCCAGTCCGGTCCGCGCCAGCGGACCGCAAGGGCGACCGCCCGCCCGCAGGTGCCCCGCAGCGAAGCGCAGGGAACAGCACCGAGGACGAACCCGCGGATGCGGGTTCATGAGACAAACAATGCTCCCCCCCCAACCTTCCTATATCGTTTTTCAATAATATCGTTTGACAATAAGAATCGACTCGGCCATATCGTTCTTCGATAAGTGACACCAAGGAGATCGATAAATGACCAAGTTCGCACAACACTCCGCCGCCGCCCTTGCCGCCATCGTGTTGGCCTTCGGCACCATCGTCCCGCTCACCAGCGTTCCGGCCGCGCAGCCCGTGATGGCTTCCGCCGCCGCGCCTGCCATCGCCTGAGCCGCGAGCAAGAGGAGACCTGATATGGCAAAGCTTACTTCCGACCCGCTGCTGGCCATCGCCAAGGCTATCGTCTGGTTCCTGCTGGGCATCGTGGCCTTTGCCGGCTTCTTCGTGGCGCTGGGCGCCGTGACGATGCTGTTATACGGCACCGGCCTGTTCCCCGACATCCAGCAGCCCGACCTACCGCGCAGCATGGGCTTTGCCGCCGCCGGGCTGCTCGCCGCAATCGCCGGGCTGCTTTACCTTGGCTGGCGTTTCTTCCGGCACATGCTGGGCATCGTGAACAGCGTGGCCGAAGGCGATCCCTTCGCGCCGGCCAATGCCGATCGGTTGACGGGCATGGCGTGGCTGATGTTGGCGATCAACGTGCTGGTCCTGCCCATCGCGGGTCTGGGCGTGTGGATGGCCAAGACGCTCGGTGAAGATCCCGGCACGGT
Source organism: Paraurantiacibacter namhicola (assembly GCF_001687545.1). NCBI lineage: Bacteria > Pseudomonadati > Pseudomonadota > Alphaproteobacteria > Sphingomonadales > Erythrobacteraceae > Paraurantiacibacter > Paraurantiacibacter namhicola. The sequence goes on from NZ_CP016545.1 coordinate 196,375, forward strand.
GGATGCCAGCGTGGATTTGGGCGGCATCGTCCTGATCCTCACCCTCTTCATCCTCGCCCGCGTGTTCCGTCACGGGACCGCCCTGCGCGAAGACCTTGAAGGGACCGTATGATGGGCATCGACAATGAAGGAGCAAGCATCGTGGTGAAACTCGACGACCTGCTGCACGTGCGGCGCATGACGCTGACCGAGCTGGCGGAGCGGGTGGGCCTGACCCTGGCCAACCTCTCCATCCTGAAGACCGGCAAGGCCAAGGCCATCCGCTTCTCCACCCTGGAGGCAATCTGCCGCGAACTGGAATGTCAGCCGGGAGACCTGCTGGGATATGAGGCAGCCCGATGATCCTGCAGGAGACGATAAACACCCTGGTCCAGCTCGCGATTGCCATGGGCGTCGCGGGCGGGGCCTGGGCTCTGATCGGGAAGAGGATTGCGCCCTTTCGTGACTGGACCGGCCTGACTGCCCCCACACCCGGCTGGTGGAAGGGAACGCTCATCCTGTTTGCCGGCATAACCGTGATTTCCAGCCTCGCGGTCCACTTCGGCCCCTTCGGCGCAATCGCAACTTCGGAAGGCACGGTCGGGGGGCGTCTTGCCGAAGCTGGCATGTCGGCGACGACCATTGTGCTGATCCTGATCATGGCGGTCATCAAGACCGGCTTGACCGAGGAGATCATCTTCCGCGGCCTGATTGCCAAGCGGCTGATCAACCGGCTTGGCTTCAAGCTCGGCAATTTGCTGCAGGCCGCGATCTTCGGCGCTGTCCACCTGCTGTTATTCGCAGCGCCCGGCGGTCCCGAAGCAACAGCCGCGAGCGTCGCGATAGTCTTCGGCCTTCCCGGACTGGCCGGCTGGATCATGGGATATGCCAATGAGAAATTCGGCGGCGGATCCATCGTGCCTGGCTGGGCCATCCATGCGGGCGGCAATCTGATCAGTTACCTGACCTTCGCCGCTGGATAGCGATGCAATCGGCGCGGGCGGAACCTTCTGCCCGCGCCGCCATTGGGGAGCCACCGGGCGCATCCGCCCGCACAAAGGGGAACCCCATGAAAATTCTGATACTTGCCGCCGCACCGCTCGCCTTCGCCCTGACCGCATGCGACGGGCCGGCCGAAGAAGCCGGGGAGCAGCAGGACGACATCAATGCCGCCACCTCCGATGTGCTGGAAGCGCAGGCCGACGTAGCCGAAGAGCGCGCAGACCTGGCGACCGAGCGCGCAGAAGCCGCGACCGATTCCGTCGAAGAAGCGCAGCTGGAGCAGAAGGCCGAAAATTTGGAACAGAAGGCCGATAATCTGGAAGAGAAGGCCGAACAGGTCGTCCAGTAAAGCGCATACCTATACGATTTTGGGCGGGCGGCACGGGCGAGGCCCATGTCGCCCGCTTGACTTTCGGGCCGGGCAGCGTATTTGCCCGCCCGACCACTTCGGTGGTCATCCGTCCGAGACAGTTGGTGAAGGCAATCTGGCCTTCTTAATTTCCAGCCTAGACGGGGAAAAGAGTTTCCGCGTGCCGCCCGGCGGCATGCAGCAGGCGTGACCCGTCACGCACCTCCTTCCCCAGAAACGGACCTTTGCCATGTCGCATGAGCGGCGTGGTTACGTGAGCCGGTCGCTCGCCTGCAAAGGTGTGCGGCCATAGTGAAGGAGTACGGCATGGATCGTTCGCAAAAAACCGAAGCGGTCGCCCAGCTCAACGAAGTCTTCAACGAGGCTGGCGTGGTGGTTGTCACCCGCAACCTCGGCCTGACGGTGGCGCAGTCCACCGATCTGCGCTCGAAGATGCGTGAAGCCGGTGCGTCCTACAAGGTTGCGAAGAACCGCCTTGCCAAGCTCGCCCTGAAGGACACCCAGTACGAAGATCTGTCCGATCTTCTGACCGGCCCGACCGCCCTCGGTTATTCCGAGGATCCGGTCGCTGCCGCGAAGGCTGCGGTGGAATTCGCCAAGACGAACGACAAGCTCGAAATCGTCGGCGGCGCAATGGGTGGGCAGTTGCTCGACGAAGCAGGTGTGAAGTCTCTGGCTTCCATGCCCAGCCTCGACGAGCTGCGCGGCACGCTCGTCGGTCTCATCAACGCCCCGGCAACGAAGATTGCCCGGGTCGTCAACGAGCCGGCCAGCAAGCTTGCCCGCGTCTTCGGTGCCTATGGCGCCAAGGAAGCGGCGTAAGCGGTTCAATCGCATCAGAACATTTTCCGGGGCGCGGAATGGTCCGCAGTTCAGCCCCAGCCAGATTAAACGGAGTATGTAGTTATGGCCGATGTTGCCAAGCTTGTTGAAGAACTTTCGAAGCTGACCGTCATGGAAGCCGCCGAGCTCGCCAAGGCGCTGGAAGAAGAGTGGGGCGTTTCCGCCGCCGCAGCAGTCGCAGTCGCCGGCCCGGCCGGTGGTGGTGAAGCCGCTGCAGCCGAAGAGAAGGACGAATTCGACGTCATCCTGACCGGCGACGGTGGCAAGAAGATCCAGGTCATCAAGGAAGTCCGTGCCATCACGGGTCTCGGCCTGACCGAAGCCAAGGGCCTCGTCGAAGGCGCGCCCAAGCCGCTCAAGGAAGGCGTGAACAAGGCGGAAGCCGAAGAAATCAAGGGCAAGATCGAAGCAGCCGGCGGTACCGTCGAACTGAAGTAAGCCCAAAGCCCGCAAGGGCGCTTACACTTCGATCTCTCACCCGAGAGATCACCAGGAAGGGCGGCGTTCGCAAGGACGCCGCCCTTTCCTTTTGCCCCAAGCTGGTCCGGCGCTTGGCGCGCACGAAAAAGGGCGGCCCGTTGCGGAGCCGCCCTTCCCTTGTCCAACTGCCAAACCGATCAGGGCCGGGCGTTCTCGAATTCGGCCGAATTTGCGCGCATCAGGGTTTCGCATTGCGCGACTGGTGTTCGCATATCGGCCTTCAGGCCCGCGATGTTGCCCGCGTAATTGTTGGCAATCGCCACCGTTTTCTGCTCGATTTCGTAGACGACCCCGCCCGGATTTGCCGTCCGGCGCTGCGCCATGACCATCCAGTGTTCTGCCCCTTTTTCCAGATAATGCGCATCCGGATTGCCTTCTGATTGCGCAACACCCGTCAACAGCACGTAAATAACCGCGCAGTCGCGCGCGTCTTCGTAGCTGAGCGCGCCCTGCGCCTGTGCGGAAAGCGGTGCGAAGGTAAGGCCGGCAAGCGCAAGGCTTGCCGCAAGCTTCCTGAAAATCATGATGTTCCCCCAGTCAGTACAGGCCCGATCCCAGGCCTGCTGACTCCACCGATAAATGTCATGCGCTGCGGGGGCAAGGGCGCGCGGCATGCAATGTCCTTAGAAGACAAGGGCATCGCCGCTTATCGAACCGTAGATTTAAGCCGCCCGCGCTATCGCCGCCGCGGCAAATGCAGCAGGCTACCAGCGCCTAAGCCAGCTTAAGGCACGCGCAGGTTCAGGCGCACGCCCATCATGTCGATGCCCGGGTTCTGGCCGCTGTTGAAGATGCGCGCATGGCTGACGTGCATCCAGCTCGCCTCCACGGACAGGCGCGGGTTGACGCGGTAGCCGAGCGCAATCTCCGGCTCGAAAAGCACGCGGCTGCCAAGATCCGTGCGCTTGCTGCCATCGGGCGCGAGGCGGAAGCCGGGCCCGTCATGCACCACCAGCCCGACACCCGGCCGCACGAAGACAGGCCCCTTCCCCAGCGTCCAGGCCAGCCCGCCGCCGGCAAAGGAGGTGTCACCCGACGTGTTGAGCGATCCGACGACATAGGGCTGCGGGCTACCCAGCGGCTCCAGCAGCTCCGGGCTTTCGAAGCGGTATCCGATGACGATGTCCGTCCCGCCCTCGAAGGTGTCGAAGGTGAAGGGCGTCTCCACCCCATGCGCATAGACCCCTCCGAAGACTTCCTGCGCCGCAGCGCCGGGCGATGCGGCAAACAGGGCCAGCAGCGCGGCCGGCACGCATGCTGCCTTCAAGGGAAATGGACGTGACATGCGCCCCGCATAGGGGTGCATGGTGAGCGGGCGATTAATACCTCTGCGCCCTCGCCATGCCAAGGATCGCAGCGACAACGGCCGCAGGGTCGTCCTTCATGATCTGGTGCCCCGTACCCGCTACGGTGCTGGCCGTGCGGCGCGGCCCGCCGCCGATGAAGCGGGCGATGGCCGCGTCTTCCTCTGCCTGCCCGGCAGGGTCCTGCAGATAGCGTTCTTCGGCGCGCAGCACGATTGCCGGCAGCGTTGCAGGATAGGCCACAGCAGAAAGGTCGCGCGAGGTTTGCGGGAAAGCCTGCAGGATCGGGATGACGGTTTTCGCCAGCTCCGGCGCCTTCTCCCGGACCATGGCGAATTGCGGGCTGTAGCGCGCCAGTTCTGCCGCCGCGATTGCTTCGGTCAGTGATCCCGGCACCAGCGCGTCCACGAAGACGATGCCTGCCACCCGGTCGTCACTGGCCGCAAAGATCTGTGCCACCGCACCGCCATAGCTATGCGCCACGAGGATGACCGGTCCGTCCACGCCGTGCTGGCGCAGCAGGGCCGCCAGGTCGAGCGCCTCGCCCGCGATGCTGTATTCGCCAGTCCAGCGTTCGCTGCGGCCATGGCCTGCACGGTCATAGGCCAGGGTGGGCAGGCCCGATGACTGCAGCTGGCGGCGAACCTCCTGCCAGTCACCCGAGCTGGCGTTACCGTTGCCGTGGATGAATACGATGGTGGGCGATCCCGCAGAGCCTGCAGGCCTGTCTATTTCTGACCAGAGGGCCGCGCGCGCCATCGCCGGGTCGGCATTACCCGATATCGGCAATTTAGCGCAGGCAGCGAGCCCTGCGAAAAGCATCGATGCAAGGAGCAGCCGCAGGGCCGCGCCCGCAAGGTTGGATATGGTCGTCATGCTCATTTGCGTAGCGCCCCGGCCCCGCCCGGACAGCGGCTATCGATCAGCGGCCGCTCACGGTCTTCCAGCGCCGTCAAGCCGAAGGGTCAGTCGGCCTCGTCGCGCCGTTCCTCGCGCGTGCGCTGGGTGATGGTGCGGTCCATCCCGGCGTAGATGGAGCCTTCCTCGCGCTGCATGTCGAGCCGCTCCGCATCGTTGTCGCGGTAAGCGCGTTCGGCCTTGTCGACGTCTTCGAGATTATCGCCCAGTTCCTCCAGCGCGGCGCGGCCCATCTGGACGGCGCTCTCCATCAACTCGCGGATGGCATAGGTATGGGGCACCTCGTGCAGCTCGATCAGCGAGCGGCGATCGTAGACGCGCAGGAAGATGGCGGCATCGGGGAAGGCCTCTTCCAGCGATTCAAGGAATTCCTCGTCCGGCGATTTGCCGATGGTGAAGCAGATGATGTCCGCTTCCTCAGCGCCGGCCTGGCGCAGCAGGTCGATCCGCTTGCCATCGCCAAAATAGACCTTCGCGCCGAATTCCTCGGCCAGGTCGATCTGCTCGGCCTTGTTGTCGATCAGCGTCACGTCGATCCCGCCCAGGATCAGCATCTGCGACACCGTCTGGCCGAAGCGGCCATAGCCGATGACCAGCGCGCTCGCCCCGTCGCGCTGCGGCTTCTCGCGCTCTTCCTCGCTCTTGGGCTCGGTGCGGATGCGGCGGGTCGCCATCATCAGGAACGGCGTGGCGGCCATGGAAATGGTCACGATGGCGCTGAACAGGCTGGTCGTCTCGACATCCAGCAGCCCGCTGCCCTGCGCCTGCGTGTACAGCACGAAGGCGAACTCACCGCCCTGGCTCAGCAGCAGGCCGAGGGCGAGCGCAGCGCGCCATGTCATCTTCAGCAGCATGCCCAGGCCGAAGATGATCGCTGTCTTCGTGGCGATCAGGGCCACCGCCATGCCGATGACGAAGCCGGGCCGCTCCGCCACGGCGCCAAGGTCCAGCATCATGCCCACCGCCAGGAAGAACATCCCCAGCAGGATGGAGCGGAAAGGCTCGATATCGGCTTCCAGCTCGTGCCGGTAGGGCGTGTCGGCCAGCATCACGCCGGCGATGAAGGCGCCCAGCGCGGTGGACAGGCCAAAGGCTTCCATCACGGCCGCGCTGGCCAGCACGGTGAACAGGCCCGCCACCACGAACATCTCGCGCTCGCCAAGCCCGCCGATCAGGCGGAACAGCGGGCGCAGGATGAAGCGCCCGGCCAGGATCAGCCCGGCAATGGCCAGCAGGGTGAAGGCGACCAGCTGCCAGACCGGCTGCGAATCCTCGGACCCGCGCGCGCCAAGGGCGGCGACGATGGTGATCAGCGGGATGATCGACAGGTCCTGGAACAGCAGGATGGAAAAGGCACGTTCCCCGAACGGCGTCTTCAGCTTGCCGCCCGATTGCAGCATGGGCAGCACCTGCGCGGTGGAGCTGAGGCCCAGCGGCAGGCCGATGGCAAAGCACGCCGCCAGCGGATAAGTGCCCGCCAGCCAGACGAGGCCCGTCACTGCCAGCCCGCACAGCACGACCTGCGACAGGCCGAGCCCGAAAATGGCGCTCTTGAGCCGCCACAGCCGCGCAGGCGCCAGCTCCAGCCCCACGATGAACAGCAGCATCACGATGCCCAGTTCCGCAATCCCGGCCATCTGCTCGGCATTGCCGACAAGGCCCAGGACGTATGGTCCGACCATGGCGCCCGCCACCAGGTATCCCAGCGTCGCACCCAGGCCGAAACGGCGGAACAGCAGCACGAAGCCGAGCGCGAAGCCCAGCATCAGCACGCCGTCGCGAAAGATCAGAGCCGTACTTTCGTGGTCCACCTGTTTTCCCCGTTATGAGCGTGCGCCGCGGCCATGACGCTATGCAGCGCAGCCTGCGGCCCTTATGCCGCGGCGACCATGGGCACGCGGACGAGCGAACTCAAGCCGGAACTGAGGGCGGAATTCGGGGCAACGCTGCGCCTCGCCTTCCCGCTCGCGCTCGCAAACCTGCTCCAGATGCTGACATATGCGGTGGACGTGATGTTCATCGCGCGGCTGGGCGAAGCGGAGCTGGCGGCCTCCAGCATCGCGGTCTCGCTGTTCGCGGTGGTGATGTGGAGCCTCTCCAGCCTGACGGGCGCCGTGGCCCCGGTGATCGCGGCTGCGCTGGGCGAGCGCGCGCCTGCGCTGCGCCCCGTGCGCCGCGCCACGCGCATGGCGCTGTGGCTCAGCGTGGGGCTGGGGCTCGGCGGGGTGGCGCTGTGCCTGATGCTGGGGCCGCTGATGCGGCTGACCGGGCAGGATGCGGGTATCACGGCGCTGGCGACCGAGTACAATGTGCTGCTGGTCATCTCCATGATCCCGATGATCCTGGCAGGCACGCTGCGCAGTTTCGTGTCGGCGCTGGGCCGCCCGATCCTGGCAACAGCGATCACCGGCGGAGGCGTGGGCGTGAACGCGCTGGCCAATTATGCCTTCGTCTTCGGCAACCTTGGCGCGCCCGCGCTGGGGCTGGCAGGCGCAGCCATTGCCACCATCCTGACATCGCTGGCGATCCTGGCGGCCTATTGCGCGGTGATCCGGCTGGACCGGCGGCTGCATGCCTACCGCATCTTCGGGCGCTGGTGGGTGCCGGACTGGCAGCGCCTGCGCGACATCGTGCGCATCGGCACGCCCATCGGCCTGACCGTGCTGGCAGAGGCCAGCGTGTTCGGCGCGGCGGTGTTCCTGATGGGCCGGATCGGCGTGACGCAGGTGGCGGCGCATACGCTGGCCATCCAGATCGCGGCGCTGGCTTTCCAGGTGCCCTTCGGCATCGGTCAGGCGACGACCATCCGGGTCGGATACTTCTACGGCGCGCGTGACAAGGCCGGGATGGGCCGCGCCGGGTGGGTCGGCATCGCGCTTGGCACGGGCTTCATGCTGACGACCGCCGCGGCCATGGTGTTCGCGCCGCAATATCTGCTGGCGATCTATATCGACCCCTGGGACCCGGCCAATGCTGCGCTGGTCGGCTTCGCGCTGCGATACCTTGCGGTTGCCGCAGCCTTCCAGCTGTTCGACGGGATGCAGGCCGTGGCAGCCGGCGCCCTGCGCGGATTGCAGGACACGCGCGTGCCGATGTGGATCGCGCTGTTCAGCTACTGGATCGCCGGCATGGGCACGGCGCTGTGGCTGGGCTTCGGCACATCGCTTTCGGGAACGGGCGTGTGGCTGGGCCTTGCCGCGGGGCTTGGCTGCGCGGCGCTGCTGCTGACCTGGCGCTGGCGCAGGCGCGGCGTGCTTGGCCTCGATCGTCGCGCCGCCTGACACGCGGCACGGCCTGCCCTGCGGCGCGGAAAGATTCTTCGCGCGCAGGCGTTGACTCGGTGAAGCGCCGTCCCCAAATGCGCGCCGCTGGCACTCTCATGAGGGGAGTGCCAAGACACATCAATTCTTTGAGAATGGAAGAGGTCATATCATGGCATTTCGTCCGTTGCACGACCGCGTTCTGGTCCGCCGTATTGAAGCGGAAGAGAAGACCGCAGGCGGCATCATCATCCCCGACAGCGCCAAGGAAAAGCCCAGCGAAGGCGAAGTCGTCGCTGTGGGCAATGGCTCCAAGGCCGAAGACGGCAAGGTCACCCCGCTGGACGTTAAGGAAGGCGATCGCATCCTTTTCGGCAAGTGGTCCGGCACCGAAGTGAAGGTGGACGGCGAAGACCTGCTGATCATGAAGGAAAGCGACATCATGGGCGTGATGGGCTGAGCCCCACCCTTTTCCCGCTTTCAACAAACAACGAATTCCAGGAGAACATCCAATGTCTGCCAAGGACGTGAAATTCGGTCGCGACGCACGCGAACGCATCATGAAGGGCGTCGACACGCTCGCCAACGCCGTCAAGGTCACGCTGGGCCCCAAGGGCCGCAACGTCGTGATCGACAAGAGCTTCGGCGCACCGCGCATCACCAAGGACGGCGTTTCCGTCGCCAAGGAAATCGAGCTCAAGGACAAGTACGAGAACATGGGCGCGCAGATGCTGCGCGAAGTGGCCTCGCGCACGAACGACATCGCCGGTGACGGCACCACCACCGCCACGGTGCTGGGCCAGTCGATCGTCAAGGAAGGCATGAAGTCGGTTGCCGCCGGCATGAACCCGATGGACCTGAAGCGCGGCATCGACCTCGCTGTCACCAAGGTCGTTGAAGACCTTCAGGGCCGTTCCAAGGACGTCTCCGGCTCCGAGGAAATCGCCCAGGTCGGCATCATTTCCGCCAATGGCGACCGTGAAGTCGGCGAGAAGATCGCCGAAGCCATGGACAAGGTCGGCAAGGAAGGCGTGATCACCGTGGAAGAGGCCAAGGGTCTCGACTTCGAACTGGACGTCGTGGAAGGCATGCAGTTCGACCGCGGTTACCTGTCGCCTTACTTCGTGACCAATCCGGAGAAGATGACGGTCGAACTCGATAACCCGTACATCCTGATCCACGAGAAGAAGCTGACGAACCTGCAGGCCATGCTGCCCGTGCTGGAAGCAGCCGTGCAGAGCGGCCGTCCGCTGCTGATCATCGCGGAAGACATCGAAGGCGAAGCGCTGGCCACCCTGGTGGTCAACAAGCTGCGCGGCGGCCTGAAGGTTGCAGCCGTCAAGGCTCCGGGCTTCGGCGATCGCCGCAAGGCTATGCTGCAGGACATCTCCATCCTGACCAAGGGCGAGATGATTTCCGAAGACCTCGGCATCAAGCTTGAGAACGTCACGCTGGGCATGCTGGGCGAAGCCAAGCGCGTCACCATCGACAAGGACAACACGACCATCGTGGACGGTGCCGGCGACGAAGGCGACATCAAGGCCCGCGTCGAGCAGATCCGTGCGCAGATCGAGACGACCTCGTCCGATTACGACAAGGAAAAGCTGCAGGAACGCCTGGCCAAGCTGGCTGGCGGCGTTGCCGTCATCAAGGTCGGCGGTGCATCCGAAGTGGAAGTGAAGGAACGCAAGGACCGCGTCGATGATGCGCTCCACGCAACCCGCGCTGCCGTTGAAGAAGGCATCGTCCCGGGCGGCGGTACGGCCCTGCTGTACGCCACGCGTTCGCTCGACGGCCTGGAAGGCGCCAATGACGACCAGACGCGCGGCGTCGACATCGTTCGCCGCGCCCTGCAGGCACCGATCCGCCAGATCGCCGAGAACGCCGGCCATGACGGCGCGGTTGTCGCCGGCAAGCTGATCGACGGCAATGACGACACGATGGGCTTCAACGCTGCAACCGACACCTACGAGAACCTCGTGGCGGCCGGCGTAATCGACCCGACCAAGGTCGTGCGCGCTGCCCTGCAGGACGCAGCCTCGGTTGCAGGCCTGCTGATCACCACCGAAGCGGCCATTTCGGAAATCCCGGAAGACAAGCCTGCCGGTGGCGGCATGCCCGACATGGGCGGCATGGGCGGCATGGGCGGCGGCATGGGCTTCTAAGCCACTCGCTCCCAAGCAGTGAGCTCCTGCGCAGGCAGGAACCTTGTGCCATCAAGCACGAGACCCCTGCCTCTGCAGGGGATCACCGCAGGAAAAGATGGGCCCGGCGGAGCGATCCGCCGGGCCCTTTTTCTTGGACCCGCAGGCCGGGATGCGCGTTGGAAAGGGAGAACATCCAACAGGAGAATCCGATCATGAAATGCCCCCACAACGCGCACATCGCCCTCGTCGACGGGGAGCGGTTCGTTGTGATGCGCAACACCGGCCAGATCTTCGAACCGAAGCTGGAAAAGGTGGCAGAGCCGAAACTGGAAGCGACCAATTTCAGCGCCGGCGTGAAGCACCAGGACCCGGTGAGCCAGCGCAAGGGCGAAACGGACCTGAACGAGCTGGCTCACGCAACGGCAGCGGCCGAGTGGTTGAACCAGCAGGCGATCGCAGGCGAATTCTCGGACCTGGTCGTGATTGCCGATCCCAAGACGCTGGGTGAGATGCGCCGCCATTACCACAAGGAGCTGGAAAGCCGCCTTGCCGGTGAACTGGCCAAGACCCTTACGAACGAGCCGACCGAACAGATCGAAAAGGCCATCGTTGCCGCCTGATCCGCGGCCCGCGGCCTGAAACAGCCGCAAAATCGCACATTGGATTCATTCTGCCGCCGCGACACATCGTTTCGTCGCGGCGGTAATTGTGCACGCCTCGTCTCTCGTTAAGCCTTTGCAAACCATCAATTCGATAGCTTGCAAAACATGATGACAGGTATCCTGCGACGTTTCGCTGCCGGGGCAGCCCTTTTCCTCTCCGCATCGCTGGGCGCAATTGCGCCTGCCAGCGCCAACGAATCGAACCCGGATTTCGAGCGCAGCTTCGACCGCGCCTTCGGGACGGAAATGCGCGCCCCGCGCGATTACTCGCCGCAGTACGATACGCCTGTCGAACGCAATATCGCCGCTTTGGCCGATGGCTCGAACGGGCGCATCGGCGTCTATGCGCTGGACCTGTCCACCGGCATGGAAGTGTCCGTTCTGGGCGACCAGCGCTTCCCCATGGCCTCCACCAGCAAGATCGCGATTGCCGCGACGTATCTGGCAGGCGTGGACCAGGGCCGCTGGACGCTGCAGACCGAATGGCCGCTGCTCTGGCCGCTGCGCTCCAAGGCGTTCTCCAGCGCCCGCGCGCCGGTGAAGGCGGGCAAGTATATGTCGGCGTACGAGCTGATCGACCTGATGATCACGCGCTCGTCCAATCCCGCAACCGATGCGCTACTGGCAGCCGTGGGCGGACCGCAGGCGGTGAATGACTGGGCGCGCAGCGTGGGCATGACGGAATTTACCCTGACCCGCGACATCGCCACGCTGGTGCGCGACGATGGCGAGTTCGACCCGGCGATGCATGTGGACGTGCGCGACAGCGCCAGCCCGCGCACCATGGGTTACCTGCTGGCCGGGATCTACAACGGCCACTGGCTCAGCGCCTCCAGCCGCAATGTCATCCTGTCGGCCATGGAACGCTGCATCACGGGCAAGCGCCGCATCCCGGCGCAGATGCCGGATTACGTGACCGTGGGCCACAAGACCGGCTCGCTCAACAACACGTCCAGCGATATTGGCTTCCTGACCATGCCTGACGGGCGCACCATCGTGGTGGCGATCTATGTCACCGGGCAGGGCAGCAAGCGCCAGCGCGAGGCGCGCATCGCCACCATCGCGCGCGGCGTGCTGGATAATATGGCCTATGCCCAGCGCGACAATCGCGGCTGGACCAGCGCCCCGCACCGCTCCGCACCCTGATCCTTCAAATCTATTCCTGACGGGCCAAGGCCGGGCATTCGCCGCAGGTCTGGCCATCCTGCGCGTGTCAGCCGCGCATAGAAAAAGGGCGCGGCCCGCGAAGGCCACGCCCCAATTCTTTAAGCGATAAAGCGCAGCTTATTCAGCAGCAGCTTCGGCTTCGCTTTCGCCTTCCACGGCAGCTTCGGTTTCAACCGCAGCTTCTTCCATGGCGGCGCCAGCTTCGGCACCAGCTTCTTCGACGGAATCGCCAGCGGCTTCCATGTTGGCTTCAGCGTCGGCCATTGCGGAATCGGTAGCTTCTTCAGCAGCCGTTTCGGTGTTTTCCGAGCAAGCGGCGAGCGACAGAGCAGCGGTGGCTGCGGCGGCGATGATGATCTTGCGCATAGGTTTAATCCCCTAGAAATGCGTTAGTCTGGCAGTTCCCAGATGGGAGCCCGCCGAATTCTCCCCCTCGGGGGTCGAACTCGATGCCTAAATAAAGGCGGCAATGTGGCAGTGCAAGGCAAATGTGGCGAAATCGCCCTAATTGGCGGAATTCTGCCGCAAATGCCTGTGGGAAACCCGCTGACCGGGGCCAGCGCGGCTGCTACCACCTGCCGCCATGAGCGAAAATACATCCGCTGAGTCGGCCACCGATTCCCCGAAGAACCACCTCTACCTGGTCGACGGGTCGGCCTATATCTTCCGCGCCTATCACCGCCTGCCCCCGCTGACGAACCCCGAAGGCACGCCCGTGGGCGCCGTTTATGGCTACACCACCATGCTGTGGAAGCTGGCCGAGGACCTGGACAAGGCTGACGGCCCGACTCACCTCGCGGTCATCCTCGACAAATCGAGCCATTCCTTCCGCAACGACATCTACCCCGAATACAAGGCGCACCGGCCCGACCCGCCCGAAGACCTGGTGCCGCAATTCCCGCTGATCCGCGATGCCACGCGCGCCTTCAGCCTGCCGCTGGTGGAGGAGCCGGACGTGGAGGCGGACGACATGATCGCCAGCTATGCCCGCGCCGCACAGGCGGAAGGCTGGGACGTCACCATCGTCTCCTCCGACAAGGATCTGATGCAGCTGGTGGGCGAGCTGGAAGGTCCCGGCGGCAAGGGCCGCATCGACATGCTCGACACCATGAAGGATGCGCGCATCTTCATCCCCGAGGTCGAGGAGAAGTTCGGCGTGCGCCCGGAGCAGCTGGGCGATGTGCTGGCGCTGATGGGCGATAGCGTGGACAATATCCCCGGCATTTACGGCGTTGGCCCCAAGACCGCGTCCAAGCTGATTTCCGAGAACGGCAGCCTGGCCGCCGCGCTGGACGCTGCGCCGGACATGAAGAAATCCAAGCTGAAGGAACGCCTGCTGGAAGGGCGCGAGAGCGCTGAGCTGTCCCGCGTGCTGGTGACCCTGCGCGAGGATTGCCCGCTGCCCATCGCACTCGATGACATGAGGCTGGACGGCATCCCGCCCGGCCCGCTTGCGGAGTTCCTGGAGGCGCACGGCTTTCACTCGCTTTCCAAGCGGCTGGAGGCCGGCAGCGGCAGCCCGGGCCGCAAGACCAATCTCGACAATGTGGCGCGCGACACGAAGGGCGCGGATGCAGCGCCCGAAGGCAACCGCCAGCCGCTGCCCGAATGGCCCGCCATCGACCGCAGCGCCTATGCTTGCGTCCAGGACGAGGCAGCGCTGGAAGAATGGATCGCGCGCGCCATGGCGACGCGGATCGTGGCCGTCGATACGGAGACGAGCGAGCTGGATGCGATCCGCGCGGACCTGGTGGGTGTCAGCCTGGCACTTGGCGCGGGCGATGCCTGTTACATACCGCTCGGCCATCTGAACGAAGGCGGCGGCGGCAGCGACATGTTTGCCGAGAAGCCAAAGCAGGTGCCGCTGGAAAAGGCCATCGCCCTGCTGAAACCGCTGCTGGAAAGCGATGCGGTGATCAAGGTGTTCCATAACGGCAAGTACGATCTGAACGTGCTGGCCCGCCACGGCATCGCCGTCGGCCCGATCGACGACACCATGATCATGAGCTTCGACATGGATGCCGGCCGCCAGCTGGAAGGCATTGGCGGCGGGCACGGCATGGACGAACTCTCCGAGCGGCATCTTGGCCACACGCCCATGGCGTTCAAGGAGGTGTGCGGCACGGGTAAGAAGGCCATACCCTTTGGCGAAGTCCCGCTGGACAAGGCGACCGAATATGCCGCCGAAGATGCCGAGGTCACCTGGCGGCTCTACCACCATCTCAAGCCCCGCCTGCCGCTGGAAGGCGCGGTGCGGGTCTATGAGCGGGTCGACCGGCCGCTGATCCCCGTCGTCGCGCAGATGGAGCGGCACGGCATCAAGGTGGACCGCGCGCAGCTGTCCCGCCTGAGCGAGGAATTCGCAACCGAGATGGCGCGGGTGGAAAAGGAAATCTTCGCCGAAGCGGGCCAGGAATTCACCATCGGCAGCCCCAAGCAGCTGGGCGAAATCCTGTTCGACAAGCTGGGTTACAAAGGCGGGCGCAAGGGCAAGAGCGGGCAGTATTCCACCGACCAGGCCGTGCTGGAGAAGCTGGATGGCGAAGGCGCGGCCATTGCCAGCAAGGTGCTGGAATATCGCCAGCTGGCCAAGCTGAAGAACACTTATACCGATGCGCTGCAGGCCGCGATCAATCCCGACACCGGCCGCGTGCATACCAGTTACAGCCTGACCGGCGCGCAGACCGGGCGCCTGTCCAGCACCGATCCCAACCTGCAGAACATCCCCATCCGCACGGCCATCGGCCGCCAGATCCGCGAGGCTTTCGTGCCCGAGGACGGCAATGTGCTGCTGGCCGCCGACTATTCGCAGATCGAATTGCGCCTGGCCGCGCACATGGCCGATGTGGACGCATTGAAAGAGGCCTTCGCGGCGGGCGAGGACATCCACTCTCGCACGGCGCGCGAGATGTATGGCGAAGTGGACCGCGACACGCGCGCGGCGGCCAAGACGATCAACTTCGCCATCCTCTACGGCATCTCGCGCTGGGGCCTGGCCGGGCGGCTGGATGTGGAACCGGACGAGGCTCAGGCCATGATCGACCGCTATTTCGAACGCTTCCCCGGCATCCAGAAATACATCGTCCACACGCTGGAGCGGGTGCGCGAGAAGGGATATTCAGAGACGCTGTTCGGCCGGAAGACATGGTTTCCGCGCATCACCAGCAAGAACCCGAACGAGCGGGCAGGCAGCGAACGGGCCGCCATCAACGCGCCCATCCAGGGGACCAGCGCCGATATCATCAAGCGGGCCATGGCGCGCATGATGCCCGCGCTGGAGGATGCAGGCCTTGGCCCAAGAGACGGAAAAGGTGTGCGCATGCTGCTGCAGGTGCACGATGAACTCGTCTTCGAATTGCCGGAAGGCGATGTCGCTGCCGCCAGCCCGGTGATCGAGCGGGTGATGGCCGAAGCCGCCCTGCCCGCCGTGCAGCTCGACGTGCCGCTGGGGATCGAGATCGGCCACGGCGCCAGCTGGGATGCCGCGCACTGATGGCTTATCGCCCGCCACCGCACCGCTGGGCTCTGCCCATCCTCCTGGGCCTGACGGCCATGGCCCTGCTCGCCATGGTCGCGCTGGTGTGGAACACGATCGAGGCGGAGCGGGACGAGCGCACGCAGGTGCTGGCCACCACGAAGGTGCTGGGCGAAGTGCAGGCCGTGCGGCGCGGGCTGGTGGAGGCTGAGAGCGGGCAGCGCGGATACCTTCTCTCGCTCGATTCCGATTATCTCGACAGTTACCGCGAGGGTCGCGCGGACGTGATGCCCGCCATCGCCAGGCTGCGCGATGCGCTGGGCCGCGACATGACACCGGAACAGGGCGTGCTGGTGACTGAGCTGGCCGCTGGCGTGTCCGACATCTTCGGGGAGATGGACCGGCAGGTGCAGGATGTCTCAACCGGCACGCTGGACGTGTCCCGCTCGCTGGTCTTCGCCGACGGTGAAGAGGCGCTGATGGGCACACTGCGCGAGAAGCTGGATGCGCTGGAGCGGAACGAGGAAGGCCTGCTGATTGCCGCCGCGCAGCGCACCGATGCGGTGGAGGCGCGGGTCCTGCCCCTGCTCGCCGCACTGGTGCTGCTGGTGCTGCTGTCGGTCTATTTCACCTTCCGCCTGGTGCGCCGCACGGCCGAGGCGGAAGCGGAGGCAAGCCACGCCGCCGAGCTGGAAGTCGCGCGCGACCGAGCGGACCTGCTGGCAAAGGAACTGAACCACCGAGTGAAAAACCTGTTCGCCGTGGTGCTGGCCATCGTCCAGATGTCCGGCAAGGGTAAGCCCGAGGCGAAGGAGACCGTCGGCGCGATTACCGAACGTATCCGCGCGCTCCTGACCGCGCATGACGTGACGCAGGGGGCAGGCGGCCACGCCGTCGCATCCGTGCGCGACCTCGTCGAAACTACGCTTGCGCCCTACCGGTCCGACATTCGCACCACGCAGGTGACCGGGCACGATGTGATGCTGCCGGCAGAAAAGGTCACGCCGCTGGGCCTGGTCCTGCACGAGCTGGTCACGAACGCGGTGAAATATGGCTGCTGGCAGCAGGACGGTCTGCTTGACGTGCACTGGGACAATTACGACGGTACGCTGCGCCTGCACTGGGACGAATATTGCGAGCAGGCGGGCGAGGAACCTGCCAGCCGCGGTTTTGGCAGCCAGCTGATCGAAGGCTCCGCGCGCCAGATGGGCGGCGAGATCACGCGCAAGTTCACGCCGCAGGGGCTGCGCGTCCTGATTGCCATCCCGCTGGAAGGGGGCTGAACGGGCATGCTCGCAGCCGCATCGGGCTTGCATGTCCATGCAGCCCCCCATAATCGCGTGACCCATGCTTGAGCGCCTCAATCCCGACCGCTGGTCCATCGACTGGTCCGAAGTGGGCATCACGGCGCTGGCCCTGCTGCTCGCCGTTGTCGCCGCGCTGGTGCTGTATCGCATCATCTTTGCGGTTGCGGAGCGGCTGACCCGATTGTCCGAGGTGGAAACGGACGATCTGATCCTCGACCGGGTGCGCTCACCCGTGAAATGGTCCTTCATCGCCATCGGCATAACGCTGGTTGCGCAGGCCGACGCAAACCTCGCGGCCATCTGGGAGCCTGTGGCCCGCTTCGTGCGCCCCGCACTGCTCGGCTGGATCGCCTACACGCTCGTGCGCGCGCTGACAGCGGCGCTGGAGCTGCGGATGGAGGCGAGCCAGGATCCCGTGGCCATGCGGAGCCGCCGCACGCGCCTGCTGATCTTCTCGCGCACGGCCACCTTCGTCATCATCTTCATCACAGTGGGGCTGATGCTGCTGGGCATCCCCGCCGTGCGCGATATCGGCACCACGCTGCTCGCCTCCGCCGGTCTCGCAGCCCTCGCCGTGGGCGCCGCGGCGCAGCCGGCGCTCAAGTCCCTGATCGCCGGGCTACAGATGGCCATCACCGAACCGCTGCGGCTGGGGGACCTCGTGGTGGTGGACGGCCACACCGGCCGTGTGGAGGAAATCCGCATGAGCTATGTCATCGTGCGCACCTGGGACGAGCGGGCCGTGGTCGTGCCCACCAGCCAGTTCCTGGACACCAGCTTCGAGAACTGGAGCCGCAAGAGCGAAAAGCTGACCGGCCCGGTCTACCTGCACCTGGACCCGGCAACCGATGTCGGCCCGATCCGCGAGGAGTTCCTGCGTTTCGTGGCCAAGCAGAAGCAATGGGACGGACGCACCGCCGGCGTGCTGATGACCGAAGCGCATCCCGAAACCATCGAGCTGCGCCTTGCCGTCAGCGCGGCGACGATTTCCGACCTGTTCGAGCTGCGCTGCGTGATCCGCGAGCACATGCTGGACTGGCTGCGCGCCGAAATGCCGGACGCCCTGATCCGCCACCGCCTGGAAGTGGAAGCGGCCAACGCCCGGGCTTACGACACGAAGGAATAGGCCGGCGCGCTAGTCCGTGACATCGCCGTGCTTCTTGCTGCGGGTCGATTCCACCATGCCGTCATGGATGAAGCCGATGGGGGTCACTTCCATCGCGCGCTTCTTCAGCTCACCCTTCATCTTCTTGTATTCCGCTTCCATCTTGGCGGTGACGGTGGCGCGTGAATCCTCCAGCGCTTCGGCGAAATCCTGTGCCGAAACCTCGCTGACATTCTCGCCGTCGCGGCGGATGGCGACCAGGCCTGCGCGGCGCACCACGTCCTCCAGGTCCGCCCCGGTGAAGCGCTCGGTCTTCTCCGCCACCTGTGCAAGGTCCACGTCCTTCGCCAGCGGCATGGCGGAGGTGTGGATCTTCAGGATGTGCTCACGGCCCTTCCGGTCGGGCGCGCCGACATAGACCAGCTCGTCGAACCGGCCCGGGCGCAGCAGCGCCGGGTCCACCAGCGTCGGGCGATTGGTTGCGCCGATCACGACGATGCTCTGCAGGTCCTCCATCCCGTCCATTTCGGCCAGGATGGTGTTGACCACGCGGGCCGTAACCTGCGGCTCGCCTGCCCCGCTTCCGCGTGCGGGCACCAGGCTGTCGATCTCGTCGATGAAGACCACGCACGGCGCTACGGCGCGGGCGCGGGCGAACATGCGGCTGATCTGCTGCTCGCTCTCGCCATACCATTTGGAAAGCAGGTCGGAGCTTTTCATCGAGATGAAATTCGCTTCCGCTTCCTTGGCCACGGCCTTGGCCAGCAGCGTCTTGCCGGTGCCGGGAGGGCCATAAAGCAGGAAACCCTTGGCCGGGCGGATGCCCATGCGCTCGAACGCCTGCGGGTTGCGCAGCGGCAGTTCCACGCCTTCGCGCAGCTTGTCGATCGCTTCGTCCAGCCCGCCAAGATCGTCCCAGCCCACGGTGGGGGCCTGGACCATGACTTCGCGCATGGCGGAGGGCTGCACGCGCTTCAAAGCCTCGCGGAAGTCTTCCTTCTCTACGCAAAGGTCTTCCAGCACTTCTGCCGGGATCTCGCGGGCATCGAGGTCGAGCCGGGGCATGATGCGCCGCACTGCCTCGATGGCAGCCTCGCGCGCCAGTGCGGCAAGGTCCGCGCCCACGAAGCCGTGGGTGGAGCGGGCCAGTTCCTTCAGGTCCACGCCTTCGCCCAGCGGCATGCCGCGCGTGTGGATCGACAGGATTTCGCGGCGTCCGCTTTCATCCGGTACGCCGATCACGATTTCGCGGTCGAAGCGGCCTGGGCGGCGCAGCGCCTCGTCCACTGCATCGGGGCGGTTGGTGGCGGCGATCACCACCACATTCGCGCGGGCCTGCAGCCCGTCCATCAGCGTCAGCAGCTGGGCGACCAGCCGTTTCTCTGCCTCGCCCTGCACGTTCTGCCGCTTGGGCGCGATGGAATCGACCTCGTCGATGAAGACGATGGAGGGGCTGGCACGTTCGGCTTCCTCGAAAACCTCGCGCAGCCGCTTCTCGCTCTCGCCATAGGCAGACCCCATGATTTCCGGGCCGTTGATGGTGAAAAACTCGGCATCGCTTTCGGTCGCCACGGCCTGTGCCAGGCGGGTCTTGCCGGTCCCGGGCGGACCGTGCAGCAGCACGCCCTTGGGCGGATCGACGCCAAGACGCGTGAAAAGCTCGGGATAGCGCAGCGGCAGCTCCACCATCTCGCGCAGCTGCTTAATGGTGTCTTCCATGCCGCCAACATCATCGTAATTGATGATGCCGCGGCTATCGCGCGGCTCCTCGAATTCGGAGCGCAGCTCCACTTCCGTGCCTTCGTCGATATGGACGATGCCCTTGGGGCTGCTGGACACGACGCGCAGGCGGATCTGCGTGAGGGCGTAGGCCGGGCGGTTGAACATGCGGCTGACTTCGGGCGGCACGTTCTGCACCGGCTGCTGGCCGCTGGTGGCCACGAGGTCCCCGGCGGAGATCGGGCGGCCGAAGAACACGCGCTTCAGCGCCTCGGTCGGGCCCTGCAGGCGCATCTGTTTCTGCGCCGGCGCGAACACAACGCGCGTTGCGGCGCGCGTTTCAGCGCGGCGGATGGTCACATGCTCGCCGCTGCTGGCTTCCGCATTGGCGCGCTGCAGGCCGTCCAGCCGCACCACGTCCAGCGCCTCGTCCTCGTCATAGGCCGGCAGGGCGATTGCGGCGGTGGAGCGCTTGCCCTCCACCTCGATCGGATCGCCTTCGGTAATGCCCAGCGCCTGGAAGGCGGAGCGCGGGAGGCGGGCAACGCCGCGACCG
Source organism: Paraurantiacibacter namhicola (assembly GCF_001687545.1). Taxonomy (NCBI): domain Bacteria; kingdom Pseudomonadati; phylum Pseudomonadota; class Alphaproteobacteria; order Sphingomonadales; family Erythrobacteraceae; genus Paraurantiacibacter; species Paraurantiacibacter namhicola. The sequence goes on from NZ_CP016545.1 coordinate 216,669, forward strand.
GATTCCTCCTGCCGCGCGGCGGCCACCTGCAGGCGCACTGCGCCATCTTCCACTTCTATCTTCGCAGCATCCGCATCGGCCATATCGGCAATCGCTCCCAGCGTCCCGTAATCCTGTAGAGGCGATAGCTAGGTACGCCCCCGCCCCCATGCAAATGGACGAGGCAGCCGATTGTGCCGGGCAGGCTGTGTTTTACGGACTGATACGAAGGCCGGACGAAAGACAAAAAAAGACCCGGGCGGATGAACCGGCCGGGCCTTGGAAGTCTTGGGAGAGGATGCCTGTAAGGCCCGCTCGATATGCGCGTGAGGCGTCTATCTCGCAAGTGCGAAATAGGCAAAGGCTGTTGCGTCCGGCGCAACAGTGACCCTAGAGAGTTGTATTGAGGATTTTTATTGGCGTCGCGTGCCTTGCCATCACGGCTACCTCATATCGTTTGGCCAGCTAGTCCCGCCATTTTGCTGCATTGCAGCAAATTGGCGCACGTCTCCAAATCGCGCAGCCCCCCTTGCGCCGCGCGCCGCCGTGCGTAAGCAGGCGGCAACCAGTAATTGCACGCCAAGAGGCCCGAAACATGCAGAAGATTTTCCCCGACGCCGCCGCCGCTCTCGATGGCCTGCTGCGCGACGGCATGATGATCGCATCTGGCGGCTTCGGCCTGTGCGGCATACCGGAACGCCTGCTGGTCGCGATCCAGGACAGCGGCGTGAAGGACCTGACCTTTGCCAGCAACAATGCCGGGATCGACAATGAAGGCATCGGCAAGCTGCTGCGTACCAAGCAGGTGAGCAAGATGATCAGCAGCTATGTCGGCGAGAACAAGGAGTTCGAGCGGCAATATCTTTCCGGCGAGCTGGAGGTGGAGTTCTGCCCGCAAGGCACGCTGGCGGAGCGGATGCGCGCAGGCGGTGCGGGCATCCCCGGCTTCTATACCAAGACCGGCGTCGGCACGCAGGTGGCCGAGGGCAAGGAAGTGAAGCAGTTCGCAAACCGCGACGGCGAGATGGAAGACTTCATCCTGGAGCGCGGCATCTTTGCCGATCTTGCCATCGTGAAGGCATGGAAAGCGGACGAAACGGGCAATCTGATGTTCCGCAAGACCGCGCGCAATTTCAACCAGCCGGCCGCCACCTGCGGCAAGGTCTGCGTGGTGGAGGTGGAGGAAATCGTCCCCGTGGGCGCGCTTGATCCCGACAGCATCCACCTGCCCGGCGTCTTCGTGCAGCGCATGGTGGTGGGCGCGCCTTACGACAAGAAGATCGAATTCACGACCACGCGCCAGCGGGAGAGCGCCTGATGCGCGCCCTGATGCTGGCAAGCGCCGCGCTGCTGCTGGGCGGCTGCGTATCGGTGACCGACAATTCCACCGATCTGATGGTGGAACCAGCCATTGAGCAGGCGCAGGCGGGCCCTGGCGGCGAGCGCGATGCACCCGATTCCATGCGCTGGCTCTACGGCAGCGGCGAAGCGGCGGTTGCATCCCTGCAGGCCTTCGATGCGCTGGGCGATTTCGTTGAGCGACGCGCCGGCTCGCGCCCTGCCTCCTCCGTGGCCATGGGCCTGGACGGCCGCATTGGCGAAACGCCCTGCACCCGGGATGACGGTACGCCCAAGCCGCTCGCCGTGGTGTTCGATGTCGACGAGACGCTGCTGCTCAACAGCGGTTACGAATACTGGCAGGCGCGCGAAGGCGTCGGCTACGATTCAGCGGTCTGGGACGAGTGGGAGCGGACCGGCGCGGCGCTGGTGGAGCCGGTGCCCGGTTCGCTGGACGCGGTCCGCCGGATCCGCGCGGCGGGCGTGACGGTGATCTTCAACACCAATCGCGCCTCCAAGAACGCGGCCGCCACGGCCGCCGCGCTGGACGGCGCCGGCTTCGGACCGGCGATCCACCGCGAGAACCTGTGGCTCAAGGGCGATGACGCCAAGGGAAGCGAAAAGGACGGCCGCCGCATGGTGATTGCGCAGGACTATTGCGTCATCGCGCTGGTCGGCGACAACCTCGGCGATTTCGCGGACGTCTATAACGATCGCAATCGCAGCGTGCAGGCGCGCCGCACGCTCGCCGCCAGCGAGGAGACGGCCGGCCTGTGGGGCAATGGCTGGTTCCTCCTTCCCAATCCCGTCTACGGTGCCAGCATACGCGGCAGCGTGGACGACGTGTTCCCGCCCGACGTGCGCTGGGAACCGGCAGAACCCATTTCCGACGAGGGCGAATGACATGAGCGACACCGAAACCAAACCCAAGGCGTCTTTGGGCTGGACCCGTGATGAAATGGCCGCCCGCGCCGCGCGCGAGTTGGAGGATGGCTATTACGTCAACCTGGGCATCGGCATCCCCACGCTGGTCGCCAACCACATCCCCGAGGACATGTTCGTCACGCTGCAGAGCGAGAACGGCATGCTGGGCATCGGCCCCTTCCCTTACGAGGGCGAGGAAGATGCCGACCTCATCAACGCCGGCAAGCAGACCATCAGCGAGCTGCCGCACAGCGCCTATTTCGACAGCGCCACCAGCTTTTCCATGATCCGCGGCGGCCATATCGACCTGACCGTGCTGGGCGCGATGGAGGTCAGCCAGGGCGGTGACATCGCCAACTGGATGATCCCCGGCAAGATGGTGAAGGGCATGGGCGGCGCCATGGACCTGGTCGCCGGTGTGAAGAAGATCATCGTGGTGATGGAGCACACCAGCAAGCACGGCGATCCCAAGTTCATCCCGGAATGCACCCTGCCGCTGACCGGCACTGGCGTGGTGGACATGATCATCACCGACCTCGCCGTGTTCCACCGGCCGGACCATTCCAGCCCGTTCAAGCTGGTCGAGCTGGCCCCGGGCGTGACGGCGGAGGACATCGCCGAGAAGACCACAGCGCATTACGTAAGTTGAGCATCGCCCGCCCGCGCGGCAGGCTGGCCAGCTGATGACGCCCCGCACACGCCGGGATGCGCCATGGCTGGCGCTCGCCCTGTTGCTGTGCGTGGCCACGGTCGGCTTCATCGACCGGATCATCGTCAACGTCCTGGTAGAGCCGATCAAGGACGAGTTTGGCCTGTCTGACACGCAGGTTTCGCTGATGGGCGCGGCCTTTGCGCTGCTCAATGTCATCTTCGGCATCATCGCGGCGCGGTTCGCGGAGCGCGTGGTGCGGGTGAACCTGATCGCATTCGGCACCTTCGCCTGGTCCGTCGCCACCGGCATCTGCGGCATTGCGACGAGCTGGGTGCAGCTGCTGGTCGCGCGCATGGGCGTGGGGCTGGCGGAATCGATCGGGCTGGCGGGCAACCAGTCGGTGCTGTCCGATTACTTTCCGGCCCGCAGGCGCGGGCTCGCCATATCCATCCTGCTGCTCTCCCCGCCGCTGGGCGCGCTGATCGGCTTCGTGGGCGGAGGGCTGGTGGCGCAGGAGCTGGGCTGGCGTGCGACCTTCATCGTCGCCGCGATCCCCGGCATCCTGATAGCCGCCGCCGTCTGGCTGTTCGTGGCCGAACCCACGCGCGGGCGGCATGACACGGAATCGGCAGACGACCTGCCCAGCTTCCGCGACGTGCTCGTGCGGTTCTGGCGCGTGCGCAGCGCCCGCCAACTGGTCATCGGCGGGGCGCTGGCGGCGATGTTCGCCTTTGCGCTCAATTACTTCTTCACGTCCATGCTGATGCGCCGCTTCGGCCTGCCGATTGGCGAGGCGGCGATCTACGCCGGGCTGATCGCCAGCATACCGGCGCTGTTCTCGGTGGTGTTCTGCGGCTGGCTGGGCGACCGGATCGGCCCCCGCTCGCCCGCCGCCTATGCGCTGATCCCCGGCATCTTCCTGGCGATTGGCGGGCCGCTGCTGGCCTTCGGCCTGACGCGTGACAGCCTGGAGATGCTGCTGGCGTTCGTGGCGCTGGCCTCCTTCTTCAACCTCGGCTTCCTGGGCATCACTTACGCCGCGATCCAGAACCTGATGCACCCGCGCATGCGCGCCACCGCCTCCGCCCTGCTCAATGGCATCTACAGTTTCGCGGGCGCGCTCGGCCCATTCCTTGTCGGCATGCTGAGCGACAGGCTGGCGCTGGTGTACGATCCCGGACGCGGGCTGGCCTATGCGCTGGCGATTGCCGCCATGCTCTGCATCTGGTCGGCGCTGCATTACGGCCTCGCCGCGCGCCACCTGCCGAAGGATCTGGAGGGGCGGCTCTAAACGCCGCCAAGAAGGCGACTGCTATCAGTCCTCGCCGGTAGTGAAGACCTTCACATGCCGCTCATCACCCCAGGTCGCGACCTCGGCGACAGGCGTGCCCCGGTCCACTACGCCAACCAGCCTTTCGGGCGTGGGCATCCGGTCCTGCGGACGAAAAGCCGTGCTCTTGTCCGCCTGGTGGTAGATCACATCGTACGGCAAAGCCTCGCCAGCCGGCGCGAGACTGCCCATCAGGTCCTTCACCGCCGGAAGCTGTCCAACCCAGACCGCGCGGCCGTTATCGCCCAGCGCCAGCAGGTACCTGTCGTCAGTGCCAACCGGGCGGTAAATGACCTGCATCGGGGCAATCTGCTCCTCACGGCACCAACGGACCGGCGTTGCCGGCTGCGAAGGTTGCGCATCGCCCATCGCGGACAGCAGCATTCCGATCATCGCGTTCCTGGCATTGTCATGCGGGACGTCGCGTGACGTGCCCGTGAAAGCCAGCGGCAGCTCGCAGTCCGTGACCGGGGCTGCTTGCGCGCCACTGCGCAGGGCTTCCGGAATGACCAGCGATTTCGCCACCTCCGCCATCCAGATCGCGGTGCTGGCGGCGGAGCGCCTGCTGGAACTGACGCGGATCTTCACATACCAGTCGCCCGCCGCAAACAGCGCCAGGCCGGTCGAAGTGATCGAGCCATTGTCCCCGGCCCACACGGCCATGAGGCCCGACCGCTCGGCATAGCCCGGGGGGGCAAAGGCCACCGGTCCATTCGCGAGCTCCAACCTGTTGTAGATGTCGCGCCCTTCGATCGCACCGCGCGACTGGGCGAACCACACGGGCACGCCGCCATTGGTTATCCGATAGATATAGACCGACACCATCTCGCCGCGACTGGGCCTGTCGAAGGCCATGCCGACATCGAGGAAGTCCGAGGCGTAGGCGTGTCCGCCCGACCGCTCATACCCGCCAAGCTCGAAAGGCACGGTGATGCCGCTGTGCGGATGCGTCCACGCCTCTCCCTCTGGCAGCTCCAGGGGTTCGGCGGCAAGCGCCGGACTGCCTGCCTGCAGCATGATTGCGGCAAGGCAGGCAGACAGGATTGCAGCGAGCCGCCTAGGCGAGCCGCTGCCGATCACGCCGGGTTGTGCTGGTCGAGGAATTTTTCCGCTTCCAACAGGAACTGGTGCATGTCCTCGTCCCGCGTGAAGTGGTGGTCGTTCTCTTCCTGCTCGATGTAGACATAAGGCTTGCCCGCCTTGCGCAGCGCCTCCGCCATGCGGCGGCTGTGGCGAACGGGCACGCGCTTGTCTTCCTTGCCATGGACCAGCAGGATCGGCGTGCCGAACTGCTCGGGATAATTCACCGGCGAGACGGCCTTCAGGTCTTTCGTCTGCTCCTTCCAGTATTCGGTGATGTCGGTGACATCGACAAAGTCGCCCTGGTCGGTCGTCATCATGTCCTGCAGGTCGGATGCGCCCGCAAAGCTGATGGCACAGCGGTAAAGGTCCGGGTTGCGCTGTGCGGCGCGCATGGCGGCGTAACCGCCATAGGAACCGCCGATCATGCAGGCACGGCTACCATCGGCCAGTCCTTCGGAGACAGCCCATGCCAGCGCATCGTCGAGATCGTCCTGCATCTTCAGGCCCCATTCGCCCACGCCGGCACGCTCGAACTCGAAGCCGTAGCCGGTGGAGCCGCGATAATTGGGCTGGATGACCAGGTAACCGCGATCGGCAAAGAACTGCGCCCAAAGGTCCCAACCCTCGTAATCGCGCACGCGGGGGCCGCCGTGCGGCATGATCAGGACAGGGAGGTTCTTCGCCTCCTTGTCGCGCGGCAGGGTGAGGAATGCCTCGATCTCCAGTCCGTCGCGCGCCTTGTACTTCACCGCACGGGTCGGGGCCCAGCGCTGGTCGCTTGTCGGCTTGGCAATCGGGGCGATCCGCTTGGCCGCCACGTCGTAGAAATAATAGCCCGGGCTTTCGCCCCGGTTGACCTTGATGATGTGCTGGTTCGCATCATAGGAGGAGCTGGCGATGCGGGCATTGCCCGGGCCAAATGTGGCATCGATCACGTCCTGCGCCGCGTTGAAGCGCGGATCGAACCACTGCACGCGGCTGCGGCTGTCCTCGTAAGTGATGCCGCGCAGGCCATTGGGATTGACCGGATCGGTCAGGATGCCGGACACATCGTAGCCCGGAGCACCGAAAACCTTGGCGCCGGTCTGCATCGTGGTCAGGTCCATCTCGTAGACAGCGGAGTATCCTTCGTGGCGGCTGACAACGAGCGCCTTGTCGTCGCGCAGGAACAGGCGCGGGACGGGCAGCTGCTCAACGCGGCCAACCGAGTTCACTTCCTTGAACAGGCCGCTTTCACCATCCTCGCGGTACACAAGCCGGGACACGCCGCCCTTCTCGCGGCCTGCGCCCACGCGAACCGCGCCGGTGGTATCAGCATACCAATTGCGTACGCCTTCCATCGCCGGTGTCACGAAAGTCCACTTGTCCTTGGCGATATCGACCTTTGCAACGCGGGGGAAACGACCCTCCGGCGTCGTGTCGAAGGGATTCGGCGTGAACTCGACCAAAATGTTTGGCGATCCATCCTTTGCGACCCAGCGCACGGTGCCGCCATAGGGATGATAACCCTCAGGCGTCATTCCCTTTGGCGGACTGAGTTCATGCTGTTCGGAGCCGTCCACCTTAAGTGCGACCAGACGGGTGATATACGTCTCGTAATTGCGCCAATATCCATCGCGCCCGACCATCAAGACGATCCAGTCGTTGCCGACCCATTCCACATAGTGGACTTCGCCTTCGCCCATTTGGAGCGGCAGGGATTCGCCCTGCCCGTTGAGCGGGAAGATCGTCAGGCGGCGTTCGCCCTCGATTTCCATATCGGCGACCATCTTGGTGCCATCGGGCGAGATCTTCGCCCAGTCGATTACTTCCTGCGAAGTAAAATCCGTAACCGGCCGCTCTGCCGCGGCAGGCGTGGCGACGACGCCAGCGCCGAGCAGCGCGAGCGGTGCGAGAAAACGTGCGTAAACTCTCATGTCAGACCCCGAAATTAACCCCCGGCCCGCCCGATTCCCCGACTGGCCCTTGATATGGCGGATTAAATCACGCGCTGGCCCCGGTTTCAAGCAATCCCGGCATGACGCCGCAAAAAGGAAGTATTCTGACGGATCGGCGGGAGCGGCTGCGCGCGAAAGTCGCCCGGCACCACTTCGAGGCTTGCAATCCCAATGTCGCCTGCTATTTCTGAAATTACAGAAATCAGAGGTATTCGATGATTCGCTTGATGGACATTCCCGAGGTTCGCGCCTTCATCCTGCATTGGGGTGAGATGGGCACCGAATGGGGTGTCAATCGCTCGGTCGCGCAGATCCATGCGCTGCTTTACCTCTCGGAGCGGCCGCTCCACGCGGAGGAAATCTGCGAGGCGCTGGGCTTGGCCAGGTCGAATGTGTCGAATGGCCTGAAGGAATTGCAGTCCTATGCAATCGTCCGCCGTGTCCATGTGGAGGGCGACCGGCGTGATCACTTCACCGCCGATACGGACCTTTGGGACATGCTGATGAAGATCAGTGCGGAGCGCAAGAAGCGCGAAATCGACCCGACGATCCAGATGCTGGGCGAGCTGGCCGAGGCGCTTGAGCAGCGCGGCGACGTGCCGGACCATGTCCGCCAGCGCATCGGGCGCATGCATGATTTCCTCGGCACGCTGGCGAGCTGGTACGACGATGTCCGCCGCCTGCCGAAGAGCACGCTGGTCACGCTGATGAAGCTGGGCGGCAAAGTCGCCCGTTTTCTGCCGGGCACGAACTAGCACACCCGATTGCCACAGGCCGAAAGGATCAGGCTCATGACTTCCTCACGCTCAACGTTTTCGCAAATTACAGAAACTTCCGAACGTCTGCGATTGAAGCATCTGGGCGCGGCACTGTTCAGCATCAGCCTGGGCGCTCTGGCCGGTAGCGGCTGGATAAGCGTCTGGATGCTGATCGATATTGCGGAGAGCCCTTATTTCGACTTCGCCAATAGTTTCGGACTCGTACTGGCACCGCTTGGCGTGGCTTGGATACTCACGGCCATCGGCTTCGTTGTGATCGGCCTGCCGCTGACGATGATGTTGAGCGAGTCGGAAGGGGAATGCCCAAAACGATACGCTGCTGCCGGGGCCTTTTTCGGCTTTCTTGTGCCCGCATTCATTACATCCGTCAGCGGGTTGAACTCGCAGGGCCTGCTGCTGTTTGCCCTACCCGGACTCGCCGCGGGCGCCGTCACCGGGATGAGTTGGGGCCGCTGGCGCGCGCGGTTCGTAAACCGCTCCGAGGATGACAATAGCCGTCGCCGCTCCAACCCCATCCACGACCTCATCCACTGAAGCGAAGAGAAGAAGGAGACATACGATGCTCGTTACCAGCTACATCGCTTACCTCGCCATCAGCGTGGCCCTGACCGTCTGGGTCGCGCGGACCCTGTCGAAGAACGGCATCGTCTTCCTGAAGGAATGCTTCGGGCATGATGACCAGCTGGCGCATTCGACCAACCACCTGCTGGTGGTCGGGTTCTACCTCATCAACCTGGGCTGGATCCTGCTGACCTTGCGCTTCGGCGCAGCTCCGCAGGACATGGCAGGGGCCATCCGCTTCCTGTCGGGCAAGGTCGGGCTGGTCGTGGTGGTGCTGGGCGCCATGCACTTCTTCAACATGAACGCCATCGCGAAGTTCGGCCGCAAGGTCGGCCGCTGGCTGCGCGAGGACCAGCTCGGCTACCAACCCGCCGACTGATTCATGCCAGCCACTTGCAAGAAGGGCGGGCCCGCCGGGTCCGCCCTTCGTGTGTTTGGAATGTCAGACGCCGTCAGCCGTTCAGCGCGGCCTTCAGGTCCTCCACCAGGTCGGTCCGCTCCCAAGGGAAGGCGTCGCCTTCCGCCGTGCGGCCGAAGTGGCCGTAAGCCGCGCTCTGGCGATAGATCGGCTTGTTGAGGCCGAGGTGCTCGCGGATGCCGCGCGGGGTGAGGCCGCCCAGCTTGCCGATGGACTTGATCGCCGCTTCCAGCTCGGCATCGCCTGCCGTGCCCGTGTCATGCGTGTCGACATAAAGCGACAGCGGCTTGGACACGCCGATGGCGTAAGCAAGCTGGATCGTGCAGCGCGAGGCAAGGCCCGCAGCCACGATGTTCTTGGCCAAGTACCGCGTGATGTAGGCCGCACTGCGATCGACCTTGGTCGGGTCCTTGCCGCTGAACGCGCCGCCGCCATGGGGCGATGCGCCGCCATATGTGTCGACGATGATCTTGCGGCCCGTCAGGCCCGCGTCACCATCCGGACCGCCGATTTCGAACGTGCCGGTGGGGTTGATGTGCCATTCCGTCTCATCGGAAATGAAGCCTTCTGGCAGGATTTCGCCCACAACGCGCTTCACGTAAGCATGCAGTTCGGCTTCCTTTTCGCCCTGGTCATAGCCCGGCGCGTGCTGGGTGGAGACGACCAGCGCCGTGCAGGCGACAGGCTTGCCGTTTTCGTAGCGCAGCGTGACCTGGCTCTTGCTGTCCGGCTCCAGGAAGGGGGCGGCGCCGCTCTTCCGGTCTTCCGCCAGGCGGTGCAGGATCTTGTGGCTGTAATCCAGCGTGGCGGGCATCAGGTCGGGCGTCTCGTCGCAGGCGAAACCGAACATGATGCCCTGGTCGCCCGCGCCTTCGTCCTTGTTGCCGCTCGAATCGACACCCTGCGCGATGTGCGCGCTCTGGCCGTGGAGATGGTTCTCGAAAGTCAGCGTATCGTGATGGAAGCCATCCTGCGCATAGCCGATGTCCTTCACCACGCCGCGCACCAGCTGCTCGATCTCGTCCAGGCAGCCATCCACCCAGTCGCCGTTCTCGTACACGCCCTTGCAGCGGATTTCGCCAGCCAGCACGACGCGCTGCGTGGTGGTGAGCGTTTCGCAGGCAACCCGTGCTTCCGGATCGCGAGCCAGCATGTAATCGACGATGGCATCCGAAATCTGGTCGGAAACCTTGTCCGGGTGGCCTTCGGAAACGCTTTCGGACGTGAACAGGTAATCAGCGCGCATGTATCGAGAATCCTTGCGGGTATCGAGCCGGTATATCGGGCGGAAAAATGGGTCGCGGCGTCCTAACGGGCGTTGCGTCGCAAGGCAACAAGCCCGGCGAGTAGCAAAAATAGCGCCCAGCCAAGCGGCAGGACATTCCCGGCACGCGCAAACAGCGTGGGGGCATGGGCGGGCGGCAGGCGCGTATCGATGCGGCGGGCGACATTCATGGGCGCATGCTCGCGCACAACGCCGCGCGCATCGATCACTGCGCTGATACCGGTGGTGGTGGCGCGCAGGACGGGCAGCCCCTCCTCGATCGCGCGCATCCTGGCCTGCGCCAGGTGCTGCGGCGGACCGAAATAGCCGAACCAGCCATCTGTCGACGGATTGAAGATGTAATCGGGCCGGTTGCCGCGATCGACGACCTGGCCGGAAAAGATGATCTCGTAACAGATCTGGATGCCGGCATTGCCATAGGTGCCCAGCTCCAGCGTGCGCGGGCCGGGGCCCGGCCGGAAGTCCACGCTGCCCGGCACCAGCCGCGACAGGCCGATCGGCTCCAGCAGCGAGCGCAGCGGCAGGTATTCGCCATAGGGCACGAGGTGCGCCTTGTCGTAGATGCCGCGGATCTCGCTCTCATCGTCCAGCGCGATGACCGAATTGCCGACGCCGGCCAGCTTCCCACCCTCGAAATCGAGCGTGATGTTCCCGGTCAGCAGCAGGCTGCCACCACCCAGTGTCCGGGCGACCCGCTGGCGGGCAAAGCGCGGGCTGCCCAGCGCAGTCGTCCGGTCGTAATAGCGCTGCGGGTATCCGTATTCGAGATAGTCGGCGAGCGCGGATTCGGGCCACAGCACCAGCCGCGTTTCGCCCCGATCCAGCGGCAGCGAGGCGGCGGCGAGGCCAAGGAAATTCGTCTCGTAGCTTGCCGGGTCGGAAATCTGCGTGGGTGTCAGGTTGGGCTGGACCAGCGTGACAGGCAGCGTGCCTTCGCGCGGCGCGGCGGCGGGCCAGTACATGCCGGCAGCCAGCAGCGCGGCGGACAGGCCTGCAGTCGCAAAGCGCTTCTCCGCCAGTGCCAGGACGGTGCCTCCGCCTGCCAGTATGGTAAGCCCGGACAAGGCGTAAGTGCCCAGCCATGGCGTCAGCGCAGCAAGTCCCGGCCGGTCGAACGGACCGAGCAGCATCATGCCGAGCGGGTTCCAGGCAAAGCCGGTGAAGACCCAGCTGCGCAGCCATTCCGTGACGATCCACGCCGCGGCGAAGAACACCAGCGGGATCATCCCGCGATGCGGACCGGACAGCCGCATTGCGAGCGCGGCAGCCAGCGCAGGATAGACGGCGAGGTAGACCGACAGCAGCGGCACGGCGAGCCAGCCCAGCGCCTCGGGCATGTTGGACTGGAAGGTGAAGGCCGTCGCGATCCAGCTGTTGCCAAAGGTGAAATGCGTCAGGCCGAAAAGCCAGCCGAGCCACGCCCCGCGCTTCCACCCGCCGCCGACCGCTTGCAGCAGCAGGGCGAAGAGCCCGGTCGCCAGCAGGGCCAGCGGCCACAGGCCCAGGGGCTGGAATCCGGTCGCGGATACGAGGCCCAGGACAAGGCTGGCGAGTGCCGGACGTGCGGACAGAACAGACAGGAGGCGATTTGCCCCCTTCGCCGGCATTGCGGATTGGCCAGCCTGGCCGGACAGGTGTGCAGCCGTCATTCCGGCCACCCCCTGCCGATCAGCCTACAGCTTCTGCTGCGCCTTCGCCGTCATCGCTTTTCGCGCGGCGGGTGCGGCGCGGCTTTGCCTCTGCCACGGGGGCAGCGCCGTCATCGTCATTGCCGATGGCAGGCGGAAGCGCGTTTTCGATGCCGCTTGCTTCGGCCTTGGGCTTCGGCTTGCGGGTGCGGCGCGGCTTTTCTTCGGGCGTGAAGGGATTGCCGTCGGCCTGCTCGCCTTCGAAGCCCTCGCGCGCATCGCCATTCGCACCATCATCGTCGCGGGCTGCGCGCGGCTTGCGCCCACGCGGCTTGCGGTCATTCTGGCGGTCATTGCCGCGATCATTGCCGCGATCGTTGTTGCGCTCGCCGCGATTGTCATCGGACTGGTCGTCGCCATCGCTGTCATCGTCGGGGCCGCGCTCGGCTTCGCGCTTGGCGCGCTGCTCGTCCTTCTGGGCCTTGTTATCGGCGATGACGCGGAAATAGTGATCGGCAAACTGCAGGTAATATTCGGTCTGCACCCGATCGTCGTTCATGGCCGCGTCGTGAGCCAGCTTCTTGTACTTGTCGAGCATCTGGGGCGCGTTGCCGCGAGCCCGGCTGTCGATCCGGTTCTGGTTCATCGGCGCGCCGCCGCCCTGGCTGCGATTGTTCCCGCGTCCGCGACGGCGATTGTTGTTACGATTGTTGTTGTTCAAGGGAATTGACTTCCTTGCTTGGCGGCCAGTGGCTGACATGCCTTTGTGGCCGCTAGACCCTCTCGGCGGCTACGGCGATCCTGCCGAAGTAACGCCTTATCCCCATTTTCTTACCGCACTGCGCGAGCGCGAACGCCGCGTGTAAAGCCAAGATTGGTGGGGGCGGAGCGTGCCGGGCAAGTGCCTGACCGCGTCCTGTTCACTGGCGTAGCTAGTCGCGGCTGCCTTGCCAAGACCTTAATTGCCCGGGCGCGCATCGCCGTGGCGTAGGACCAGGGCGCGCGGACGGCCGCCAAGGTCGCGCCGCAGCGTCACGGCGAAGCCCGCATCCACCGCCAGCTGCGTGACCGCCACGTCCTGCGCAGCGCCGATTTCCAGCACGGCCACGCCGCCGGGCAGCAGCAGCGCGGGCAGCTGGGGGACCAGGAGGCGATAATCCTCCAGCCCGTCCGGCCCGGCAAACAGCGCCTCTCCCGGCTCGTAATCGCGGACATCGGGCTGAAGCGCGGCTTCCGCCTCCACATAGGGCGGGTTGGAGATGACAAGGTCGAAGCGGCCGAGGCCATCGCGCCAGCCGTCCCGGGTCCAGTCGCGCGCCACCATGTCGGCGCGGCCGGAAAGCCCCAGTGCGCGGGCATTGCCCACCGCGACGGCGCGCGCGCGATCCGATCGCTCCACACCCACGCCTGTCGCCTGGGGACGCTCGGCCAGCAACGTCAGCAGCAGGCACCCCGTGCCCGTGCCGAGATCGATTATGCTGCGCGCGTCCGGCACAGCCTCCAGAGCGGCATCGACCACGCATTCGCTGTCCCCGCGCGGGACCAGCGTATCGGGCGTGACGGCGAAGCTCCGCCCGTAGAATTCCTGCTCGCCGGTGATGTGGGCGATGGGTTCATGCGCCGCGCGGCGCTCGACAAGAGCGGCAAAGCCCTCGGGCGCCGGCTCGCGCATGTGGCGCAGCAGCATGTCGGAGCGGGTCAGGCCAAGCGCATGCGCCATCAGCAATTCGGCATCGAGGCGGGCCGTGTCGGAGGTGGCGGCGAGCTGCGTGGCAGCGTCGCGTAGCGCTGTCGCGATGTCGCAACTCACAGCATGATCCCCTGCAAAGGCGGGGGTCTCGTGCCACCTAATGGAGCGATCATGGCAAGAGGTTCCTGCCTGCGCAGGAACTCACGCTTTGCCGGCCTATCCATCCAGCGCCGCCAGCCGCTTGGCCTCGTCCTCGGCGATCAGCGCGGAAACGAGCTCGCCCAGCCCCGGCCCGGCAAGGATTTCGTCCAGCTTGTGCAGCGTCAGGCCGATGCGGTGGTCCGTCACGCGGCCCTGCGGGAAATTATAGGTGCGGATGCGCTCGGAGCGGTCGCCGCTGCCGACCATCGCCTTGCGCGCTTCGGCCTCCGCGCCCTGCGCCGCCTCGCGCTCGCGCTCGTAGAGGCGCGCGCGAAGGACCTGCATGGCCTTTTCCTTGTTCTTGTGCTGGCTGCGCCCGTCCTGGCAGGTGACCACCAGCCCGGTCGGCTCATGCGTGATGCGGATTGCGCTGTCCGTGGTGTTGACGTGCTGTCCGCCCGCGCCGCTCGCGCGATAGGTGTCGATCTTCAGATCGCCCGGATCGATCTCGACATCGACGGCATCGGGTTCCGGCAGCACGGCCACGGTCGCCGCGCTGGTATGGATGCGCCCGCCGCTTTCGGTCTCCGGCACGCGCTGCACGCGGTGCACGCCGCTTTCGAACTTCAGCTTCGCAAAAACGCCCGTGCCGGTGACATTGGCGACGATCTCCTTGAAGCCGCCGACTTCGCTCGCGCTCATGCTGACAGGCTCGACCTTCCAGCCGTTCTCCGCCGCGAAGCGCTCGTACATGCGGTAAAGATCGCCCGCGAACAGCGCCGCTTCGTCCCCGCCCGTCCCGGCGCGGATTTCCAGCATGGCAGGCTTCGCGTCGGCCGTGTCGCGCGGCAGCATGGCAATTGCGAGTGCGCGTTCGACTTCTGGCAGCTCCGCACGGATCGCGGCCAGCTCCTCCTCCGCCATGGCCTTCATTTCCGGATCGGCGAGCATCTCCTCCAGCCCCGCCATTTCCGCGCGCATGGCCTGCACCTGCGCGGCGGACTTGGCGACCGGCTCCAGCTCCGCATAATCGCGGCTGGCCTGAACGAAGGCATCGCCCTCCAGCTGCCCCGAAGCCATGCGCGCCTCCAGCTCCGCAAAGCGGTGCGAGATCTGTTGCAGGCGTTCGGCAGGTATCGTCACTAGACTCTCTTTATTCGTCATCCCGGCCCCCGAGCCGGGATCCCGCTTTTTCTTTTCCGCTGCGAGAAGGAAGCGGGACCCCGGATCACGTCCGGGGTGACGATCTAGGCCAGTGCGCGCTCTATGTCAGCGGTCACACTTTCGTCGGCCTTGATGCGCGAGCTTGTCTCGCCGTCGCGCTGCGAGAATGCGAGGATGCCGCGCGGCTCCGCTTTCACAGCCTTGTCGAACCGTTTGCGCGGGCTGCCCGATGCCAGCAATTCGCCCGACATGCCTGCCGCGCGCAGCTTGCCGAGCGCCGCGATGGCATCTGACATAACCGCATCATCCTCGACGACGACGATGACATCGGCCGGCGCTTCGGCCTTCTCCGGGACCAACATCGCCAGCCGCTCGATCCCGGCCGCCCAGCCCACGGCAGGCGTCGCCGCACCGCCGAGGCTCTCCATCAGCCCGTCATAGCGCCCGCCGCCAAGGATCGTGCTCTGCGAACCGAGCTTGCCCGCGGCCTCGCTGCCCTCGTCGGGGATGAACTCGAAGGCGGTGTGGCGATAATAGTCGAGCCCGCGCACCAGGCTCTCCGCGCGCTGCCATTTCACGCCGGCTGCATCCAGCCCGCTGGTCACCGCGTCGAAAAAGGCGCGCGCCTCGTCCGACAGGAACTGGTCGATCTTCGGCGCATCGGCCACGAATTTCTGGTCCCGCCGGTCCTTGGAATCCAGGATGCGCAGCGGGTTCTTCTCCAGCCGCTCCTGCGAGTCCTCGGAAAGCTCCCCGCGCACCGCCTGGAAGTATTCCACCAGCGCCGCGCGCCACGCCTCGCGGCTGTCGCCATCGCCCAGCGTGTTGAGGTGCAGGGTCACGCCCGTAATGCCCAGCTCCTTCAGCAGCTGGTCGGCAAAGGCGAGCAGTTCCACATCCGCCTGCGGCTCGGCCGCGCCGATGATCTCCGCATCGATCTGGTGGAACTGGCGATAGCGGCCCTTCTGCGGCCGCTCATACCGGAACAGCGGCCCGTGCGTCGCCAGCTTCAGCGGCGCGTGCTGCTGCCAGCCATTGGAGAGGTAAGCGCGCGCGATCCCGGCGGTAAATTCCGGCCGCAGCGTCAGCGAATCCCCGCCCCGGTCCTCGAAGGAGTACATCTCTTTCGAGACAACATCGGTCGTCTCGCCGATGGCGCGGCTGAACACCTCGGTCTTCTCGAACACCGGCATTTCAGCGCGGCGGAACCGATAGAGCTTGCGCACACGCTCGAAGGTCCCGGTCACGAAGGCGAAGGCTTCCGCATCGGGTCCGAAAATATCCTGCGTTCCGCGGATGGCTTGTGGTGTCTTGCTCATGGCCAGCGCGATTAGGACTATCGTCCCCCTTCCGCAATGCCGCCGCCCTCGCTAAGTGCCGCAGCGAAGCCTTTTGGGAGAGGGGCCGCAAACCAACCGAGAGAAGACCGCGACCCATGCGTATCGACAAGATCCCCACCGGCAGCAATCCGCCCGAAGAGCTGAACGTCATCATCGAAGTGCCCACCGGCGGCGAACCGGTGAAGTACGAATTCGACAAGGAATCGGGCGCGCTGTTCGTGGACCGCATCCTGCACACGCCCATGCGTTACCCCGCCAATTACGGCTTCGTGCCTCACACGCTCAGCCCCGATGGCGACCCGCTGGACGCGCTGGTCATCGCGCGCAGTCCGTTCATCGCCGGCTGTGTGGTGCGCGCCCGCCCCATCGGCGTGCTGAACCTTGAAGACGAGCATGGCGGCGACGAGAAGCTGGTCTGCGTGCCGATCGACACGACCTTCCCCTATTACTCGGACATTGCCGAGACGAAGGACCTGCCCAGCATCATCTTCCAGCAGATCGAGCACTTCTTCACCCACTACAAGGATTTGGAAGCCGAAAAGTGGGTCCGCATCGGCGCCTGGGGCGATGCTGCGGAAGCCAAGCGGATCACGCTGGAAGCCATCGAGCGTTACAACGCCTGAACCACGACCGGGAGGCTTAGGGGCATGGCAGAAAAGACCGTCGCGATCCTGACAGCGGGCGGTCTGGCGCCGTGCCTCTCCTCTGCCGTGGGCGGGCTGATCGAACGCTACAGCCGGGTCGCGCCGGGTGCCCGCATCCTTGCCTATCGCAACGGCTATGCCGGGCTGCTGACGGGCAACAGCGTGGAAGCGACCCCGGAAGTGCGCGAGGCAGCGGGGCGGCTGCACGCCTTCGGTGGCAGCCCCATCGGCAACAGCCGGGTGAAGCTGACCAATGTGGCCGATTGCGAGAAACGCGGCCTGGTCCAGCCCGGCGAGGACCCGCTGGCAGTCGCCGCGCGGCAGCTGGCAGCGGACGGGGTGGACATCCTGCACACCATCGGCGGGGACGATACCAATACCGCCGCTGCAGACCTTGCCGCGTACCTGAAGGATAACGGCCACGATTTGACCGTGGTCGGCTTGCCCAAGACGATCGACAACGATGTCGTCCCGATCAAGCAGTCGCTGGGCGCATGGACCGCTGCCGAGCAGGGCGCGCTTTATGCCCGCAACATCATCGCCGAGTTTTCCGCCAACCCGCGCATGCTGATCGTGCACGAGGTGATGGGCCGCAATTGCGGCTGGCTGACGGCGGCGACCGCACGCGAGCACCACGAATGGGTCAAGACCGCGCCCTTCGTGGAATGGGTCGACAATGCCGCCGCCCGCTGGGACGTGCACGGCGTCTATATCCCGGAAAGCCCCTTCGACATCGAGGCCGAGGCGCAGCGCCTGACCGCCATCATGGACGAATATGGCGGCGTGAACCTGTTCATCTCCGAAGGCGCGGGTGCGAAGGAAATCGTCGGCGCCATGGAGGCCGCAGGCGAGGACGTGCCGCGTGACGCCTTCGGCCACGTCCAGCTCGACAAGATCAATCCGGGCCAGTGGTTCGCCAGCCGCTTTGCCGACGCGCTGGGCGCGGAAAAGGTGCTGGTGCAGAAAAGCGGCTACTTCTCCCGCTCCGCCCCCGCCAACCCCCAGGACCGCGACCTGATCGCGCAGTGCACCGCGCTAGCCGTGGATGCCGCGCTACGCGCGGAGAGTGGCGTCGTCGGCCAGGACGAAGAGCGGGACGACGAAATGCGCGTGATCGAATTCGAACGCATCGCGGGCGGCAAGGCCTTCGATACGGGCGCGGGGTGGTTCCAGGCTCTGATGGGTGAGATCGGGCAGTTTTGAGCAAGCTGCAAGGCGCTGCGCCGAGAATTCGGAAATTTCAGGCAGTCCTGTAACGAAGCCCGTTACTCGCGAGATGGCCTTTTGGGTCATAGCCACTCCACACCAGACCCCACTCGTATCTTGCGGAGCGGCCATCGAATTTGAAGCCGCTCTGCTCAAGCACGGCGCGGACACTTGCAATCTCGTTGTCGATTGCTTCTCTTGACGGCCATCCAACCTCCAGCGGAGCGCCAGGAAGGTCAACGCTCCACGATGCTTGCCAAAGCTTTGACTGTTTGAAGCACAGCTGCAAGGCCGCCGGTCGGCCTCCGAATGTCAGCCCTGCAAGATACAGCCATTCATAACCATTCGCGTGGTCCTTCTCGCCGGTCAGAACCGGCGCGACGCAACGCTTCGCCGCTGTCTTCGACTGATGGGGTTCGAGCGTGACCTCTCCAATAGTGAGTCGTCCCGTGACCACGTCGATAAGAAATGCAGGTGCCACATTGCCATCATCTACAACCCAGATGGCCCGCGCAATGGTCGCTTTCGTCTCGGAACGCCTTATGCCTCCGCCAACCGCATCGCTTGGCCGATTGTCACCCTGTCCGCTTGGCGTCCTGTATTTGCGCTCATTCAGCCTCAGCGTGTCCGCCTGCCTTGCTTTCGGCGCGCATCTTGGTGACATAATCCCGCGTCCGTAGGGCGGAGGTGACCAGGTTCCAGCGGATCTGGGCGGGTTTGCCATCGGCTGTGATGGCACCGACGTGGATGTGGGGGCTGCGCGAATTGCCGTTATTGCCCACCGTGCCGATCTGCTCACCTGCGGCGACGCTCTGGCCTTCCTCGACGTGGATCTCGCCCAGGTGGCCGATCACATAGCTGTTGCCGGCCTCATCCGTGATCGAGAGCATGGTCGGCAGGCCGCGGATCATCGTGCCCGGGGTGTTGACCACCTCGTTTACATGCACGCGGCCGATCGTGCCCGCCGCTGGCGCGAACACCGGCTTGCCCCAGCCGTACCAGTCGCTGTTCTCGCCGCCATCGGTCCGGTAATAGGTCATGAAGCCGGAATTGGTTTCCCAATCCATGCCGCCGATAATCAGGCAGTCCTGTCCCAGCGAGTCGCCCGGCTCCATGCTGGTGCCGAAGGGATGTTCGCTGCAGACATAGGGCTCGTCATACAGCGGATGGAGCATCAGCTGCGGCAGGCCCGCGGCAATTGCATCCACCTCTTCCGCGCTCGGCTGATATTGGGAAGAGCCCTGCGCAAAGGCGGGGGCGGCGATGCACGAAAGCGCGCCGGCAAACAGTATCGAGTTACGCATGCGCAGGCCCGCTCCGCTTTTTGTGGGAGAGCGGAGGGTATCAGGCGCGAAGGGGCAGTCAAGCAAGTGGGGCTGCGCGCAGCCTCACTCCACCGGGCGGCTGGAATCCAGCAGGTCGCCGCCTTCCGCTTGCGGTTCCTCGCGGCGTTCGCGGTCGACCATCTGGGCGATCTCGTCCTTGGGTTTCACGTCGTCGTGATCGATGTCGGCTCCGGTAGGGGCGGTCGATTGGCGCTTTGCTGCCGGGGCCGGTGATGGTGCTGGCGCCGCGCCATCCTTGCCTTTCGGCTTGTCGACGTTCTGGAAGGGCAGCGGATCGGTGCGCGGGTCGAAGCGGAGGCGGTAGATCGGTTCCGGCAGGCCGAAGCCCGCGTCTTCCAGCGCGACCTTGACTGCGGCCACCGCCTTGCTGCGGGCCTGGTGCCAGTCCGCCTCGCGTTGGTCGACCCAGCCGAGGAATTTCAGCACGATGCTGGAATCGCCCACGTCCACCGTGCGCGCCTCGGGCGCAGGATCGTCCAGCACGAATGGCAGTGCGGCAAGCGCCTTTACGCCGGTCTGGCGGCCAGCATCGGCGCTATCGTCCGCATCGATGCCGACATCGAATTCGAAGCGGCGCTGCGGGTTACGCGTGTAATTCAGCAGCACGGCCTTGAAGACGCTGGAATTGGGGATGCGCAAATGGTTGCCGTCCAGCGTCATCAGGATCGTCGCACGGCTGGTCAGGCGGATGACGCGGCCTTCCTTGTCATCGATCACGACATGGTCGTTGGCACGGAAAGGCTGGCGCAGGCTTAGCATCAGGCTGGCGACATAGTTCTCCACCGTGTCACGCATGGCGAAACCCAGCGCGATGCCGATCACGCCGGCACCGCCCAGCACTGCACCCAGCAGCGCGCCCGCGCCGATCATGTTGAGCGCAATGATCAGGCCGCCCAGCACGAAGATGAAGCGGATCGCACTCGCCGCCAGCTCTGCCAGGAAGGAGTTTGGTGTGATGCGCCGCCACAGGCCAGTCAGCCCGGCGAGAAGGTATCCGACAAGGCTGATCAGCACCGCCACGCCGATGGCCGCGCCGATCAGCGGGAGCATGGCAATGAACTTCGTCCACAAGTCTGCAAGGCCGCCCAGACCCGCCAGCCCGCCGTCAACGGAGACGTCACGCTCTATCCCGTTGGCCACCGTGACCACGCCGCGCACATCGCCCGCGATGCGTTCCGCCTGGTCGATTGCGGCGGCATCGGGCGCCGTGCCGGACAGGGTGACGACCCCTTCGGATACGGCGACACTGATGCCCGACAGCGCATCGAGCTCCCCGAAGATGGAGGTGATGCGCTTCTGGATGCGCTCGTCATCGCCTGCGTCGACCTGCGTGTCGATGACCTGCGCAGGCGCGTCCTGCTCGGGAGCGGCAGCTTCTTCCGGCGCGGGCAGGATGGCCATGGCCGGCGAGGCAAGCGGCGCGGCAAAGGAACCCGCCAACAGCAGGGCAAGCGCCAGGATGATGCGTGTGATGCCAGGCAGCGCGGTCATGCAAATTCCCCTTCGTTCAGGAAGGGAAGCGCCGCGCCATGGCTTTCGGTTCCCGCCAGCGCAAGGCGGGAGGGGGGCGATGCTGTCAGGCGAGCAGGCCGTGAAGGCCGGTCAGTGCGAAGGGCAGGCCGATGGCGCAGGCCCACAGTGCCAGCACGTCGCGCCGGAACAGGCCGGTCAATTGCGCGTCTTCCGCACCGGTTGTGGTCAGGCGTTCCCAGCGGCTTTCCAGCTTCCGGCAGGCGGGAATGATCGCGGCGACGAGCACCACGAGACCGAAATAGGGCAGGATGGAGCCATTCGTGCCCTTGATCGCCTCCATGGTAACGAAGATGTTGAGGCCGGTGTAAACCAGCAGCGCGAAGGCGATATGGTCGCTCATCCGCTTGGTCAGGGGCTTGGTCCTGTCAGAACCCTCGGCCCCGTCAAAACCCTGCGCAACCTGCCCCGTCTGTTTTGCATGCCACAGCGTATTCGCCATCGGATGCCTCCTTTCCCATTCCCGAGTCGGGTTAGACCACTTTCATGCAGGTCTGGCAAGAAAGGGGACTGACCCGGCGCAAGGTGTGCCGCTTCGGGCCGGATGGGCGCCCTAGGGCAAAGCCGTTCGTCGATGCCCATGCACAAATCCTGCCAAATGGGCTTCAATCGCGTGGGCGAGGCGTTTAGGGCAGTTGCATGAGCTCGCTTGAAACGCATCCGATCGACGAGGCGGCGCTGGCCGAAAGCATGGCCGAGGCCCCTGTCAATGCCGCTCCGCCCATCCCGCAGGGCGGGCTGGAAGTGGTCAGCATCGCCAAGAGCTACGACAAGCGGCAGGTCCTCTCCGATATCTCGCTGACGGTGGGCAAGGGCGAAGTGCTGGGGCTGCTGGGCCCCAATGGCGCGGGCAAGACCACGTGTTTCTATTCTATCATGGGCCTGGTGCGCCCAGATGCCGGCCGCATCCTGATGGACGGCGTGGATGTGACCAAGCTGCCGATGTACCGCCGCGCGATCCTGGGCCTGGGCTACCTGCCGCAGGAAACCAGCATCTTTCGCGGCATGACGGTGGAACAGAACATCGCCTGCGTGCTGGAGATGAACGAGCCGGACAAGGACGTGCAGGCGAGCGAGCTGGAGCGGCTGCTGGACGAGTTTGGCCTCACCCGCCTGCGCACCAGCCCGGCCATGGCGCTTTCGGGCGGTGAACGCCGCCGCTGCGAAATCGCCCGCGCGCTGGCGGCAAAACCCAGCATCATGCTGCTGGACGAACCCTTCGCCGGCATCGACCCGCTGTCCATCGGCGATATCCGCGACCTGGTGGCGGAGCTGAAGACGCGCGGCATCGGCGTTCTGATCACCGATCACAACGTGCGCGAGACGCTGGAGATCGTGGACCGCGCCTGCATCATCTACGGTGGCCAGGTGCTGTTTGCCGGCAGTCCGGAAGAGCTGGTCGCGGACGAGAACGTGCGTCGCCTGTATCTGGGCGAATCCTTCGAATTGTGATGCCTGTCGTTCCACCGTCCGCTCATCCTGAGCCTGTCGAAGGATGCGGGCGCAGCGCTGGCTTGCTTCGACAAGCTCAGCACGAGCGGGACTAGGTCCAATGGCCCTCGGCCCGCGCCTCGACCTCAGGCAATCCCAGTCGCTGGTGATGACGCCGCAATTGCAGCAGGCGATCAAGCTGCTGGCGCTGTCCAATCTGGAGATCGAGACTTTCATCGGCGAAGCGCTGGAGGCCAATCCGCTGCTGGAAGCGGGCGAGGTAAAGGCGGAAGACCGCGAGGCGCCGGTGGAGGCCGAACCGCGCGATGCCACATCGGCCGAAGGCGAACGCGCCCTCGACATCGATGAAAGTGCGCTCGACCGCGACCGGGATACGGGCGACTGGTCCGCAGCAGGCGGCGCTGGTGGCAGCGAGGAACTGCGCGATATCGCGGAGCGCGGCGCGCAAGGCCCCACCCTTGCCGAACATCTCGACGCGCAAATCGGCCCCGCGGCAGCCAGCGACCGGCAGGCCTTCATCGCCCGCTACATCGCCGGCCTGCTGGACGAGGCGGGATACCTCACGAGCGACCTGCGCAATCTGATCAGCGACCTCGGCTGCACCATGGCGGAGGCGGAGTATGCCCTCGCCCTCATCCAGTCGCTCGACCCGACGGGTGTGGGCGCGCGGAGCCTTGCCGAATGCCTCGCGTTGCAGGCGAAAGAGGCCGACCGCTACGATCCGTGCATGGCGCGGCTGATCGACAACCTCGACCTGGTGGCGCGCGGCGACGTGTCCCGGCTGAAACGCATGTGCGACGTGGATGACGAGGATTTTGCCGATATGCTCGCCGAACTGCGCGGTTACGATCCCAAGCCCGGCCTGGCCTTCGGCAGCGAGGCTGGCAGCGCGGTGGAGCCGGACGTGCTGCTCGCCCCCGACGATACTGACGGCTGGCGGATAAAGCTGAACGAGGCGACCCTGCCGCGCCTGGTGGTCAATCGCAGCTACTACCTCGAACTGAAATCCGGCTGCACCGACAAGGCGAGCACCGGCTGGCTGGGCGAGAAGCTGGCCGACGCCAACTGGCTGATCAAGGCACTGGACCAGCGGGCGAAGACCATACTGAAGGTCACGCGCGAGATCGTGAAGCGGCAGGAAGGCTTCTTCCGCCGCGGGGTGAGCGAGCTGAAACCCCTCACCCTGCGCGAGGTGGCCGAAGAGATCGACATGCACGAAAGCACGGTCAGCCGCGTCACCAGCAACAAATACCTCAACTGCCCGCGCGGAACCTACGAGCTGAAATACTTCTTCACCTCCGGCGTCGGCCGCACCGGCGAAGGCGAAGATGGCGAAGGCGCCAGCAGTGAGGCCGTAAAAGCCCGCATCAAGGCCCTGACCGACGCGGAGGACGCCAAGTCCATCCTCTCCGACGACAAGCTGGTGGACCTGCTGAAGTCCGAAGGCTTCGACATCGCCCGCCGCACCGTAGCCAAATACCGCGAGGCCATGGGCATCGGCTCAAGCGTGCAGAGACGGCGGGCGAAGAAGCTGGCGGGTTTGGGGTAGAAGGCGCGTCGCTGGAAATCTGTGCTGTCTGTAAGCCACTGACGTTTATCACATCGTCCGCCCCCGGTCCGCAATCAGCTGACCGCAAGGGCGACCGCCCGCCCGGACCGGCCCCGCAGCGTAGCGAAGGGAACAGCCGGGAGGACGCGCCCACGGACGTGGGCGCATCAGACAAATCTACTGTCACCCAAAAGACTCAGCCCAAAAACGTTAACGCCGCTTACTGCTTGTTAACCTTTTTCGTTGAGAGATGGCGTGGTTAATACGCATCAACACCCGTTACCGCGGGGTTACGACAGGCAAAACGCCATCACGAATCAGGGGGGATAATCCCATGCGTGTACTGCTGATCGAAGACGAGCCGACAACCGCCAAGGCGATCGAGCTCATGCTGACCACGGAAGGCTTCAACGTCTATTCGACCGACCTGGGCGAAGAGGGTTTGGATCTGGGTAAGCTTTATGACTACGACATCATCCTGCTCGACCTGAACCTGCCTGACATGCATGGTTACGATGTGCTGAAGAAGCTGCGCGTCGCCAAGGTGCAGACGCCGGTCCTGATCCTGTCCGGCATTGCCGAAATGGACAGCAAGATCCGCAGCTTCGGCTTCGGCGCCGACGATTACGTGACCAAGCCGTTCCACCGCGACGAGCTGGTCGCCCGCATCCACGCCGTGGTGCGCCGTTCGAAGGGCCACAGCCAGTCGATCATCCGCACCGGCAAGCTGGCCGTGAACCTCGATGCCAAGACCGTGGAAGTCGACGGCGCGCGGGTCCACCTGACCGGCAAGGAATATGCGATGCTGGAGCTGCTCTCGCTCCGCAAAGGCACCACGCTGACCAAGGAAATGTTCCTCAACCACCTTTATGGCGGCATGGACGAGCCCGAACTCAAGATCATCGACGTGTTTATCTGCAAGCTGCGCAAGAAGCTTTCCAGCGCATGCGGCGGGGACAATTACATCGAGACCGTATGGGGCCGCGGCTATGTGCTGCGCGACCCGCAGGAAGAAGTCGAAGCGGCCTGATCGCTTCGCGGCGACCGGATTGCCCGGTCAATCCCGCAATCGCCTTTTCGCCCCGCCCGCCTCCTCCCGGCGGTGCGGGGCGATTGATTGTTTACCGCCCGGCGTTATGCAGGCGGCAGCCGCCGCAAGGTGGCAGGGCGCTCCGGCTTATCCGAACGGGAAACCGCTACGGATTATGCCGAGCGCCCTTTTTCACCGCCCCACATTGCGCTAACCGCCTGCGCCATGAGCGCACACAAGGAAGGCGACCCGACCACGATCGGCAGGCTTTATGGCCGCAGCCAGGGTAAGCCCCTGCGCGCAGCCCAGCAGGAGATGGTCGACAAGCTGCTGCCGCAGATCGCAGTGCCGGCGGAAGGCGAAGTGACGGCAGAGCGCCTGTTTGGCGCCGATCGCCCGCTGCATTTCGAGATCGGCTTCGGCGGCGGCGAGCACCTCGCTTACCGCGCGGACATGCTGCCGGATCACGGCTTCATCGGCGCGGAGCCGTTCCTGAACGGCGTGGCGCAGGCGCTGGGCCATGTGCGCGACGAGAACCTGGCCAATATCCGCCTGTTCCATGGCGATGCGCTGGACGCGCTCGCCCGCATTCCGGACGGCGCGCTCAGCATGGTGTACCTGCTGCACCCGGACCCCTGGCCCAAGGCCCGCCATGCCAAGCGGCGCATGATGAACGATGGCCCAGTGCAGCTGATCGCGCGCAAGCTGAAGCCCGGCGGCGAATTTCGCTTCGGTACGGACCACCCGGTCTATGTCCGCCACGCCATGATGGTGATGGACCGCCACGCAAAGACCTTCGAATGGCTGGCAGAGGCGCGCGGCGACTGGGAAAACCGCCCGTCGGGCTGGAGCGAGACGCGCTACGAGCACAAGGCGCGCACGGTCTACGGGCACGAGGTCTGGTACTTCCGATATCGGCGGCGCTGAGGCGATGCCGACGATCATGACACACGCAGTCGTGCCGCTGGCCGCCGCCGCTCTGGCGGGCCGGGGCACGATCCCGCCGAAGGTAGCGCTGGCTGGCTCCGTGCTGGCCATGCTGCCCGACGCAGACGTCATCGGCCTCCGCTTCGGTGTGGACTATGCCGATGCCTGGGGCCACCGCGGCGCAACGCATTCGCTGGCGATTGCCGGACTGGTGGCCGCGGCGATCGCGGCGGTCTGGACGCAGGCGCGCAATTGGCCAGCCTTCCTGTTCCTCTTCCTCGCCACCGCCTCGCACGGCCTGCTCGATATGCTCACCGATGGCGGGCTTGGCGTCGGGCTGCTCTGGCCTGCCAGTGAGGAGCGGCTTTTCTGGCCAGTGACGCCGGTCCGCGTGTCACCTATCGGAGCGGGATTCTTTTCAATGCGGGGCGTGGAAACACTGGCGAGCGAGCTAGTGTGGATCTGGTTGCCCGCAGGCGTGCTCGCAGCCATCGGCATCGCGGCGCGGCGGCGACGCGCATGACGCGCCTGATCGCCTTTAACAAGCCGATGGGCGTGCTGAGCCAGTTCAGCGGCGGCAAGGATGACAGCCCGCATCCCACGCTGGCGGAATATATCGACGTGCCCGGCGTCTATCCCGCCGGGCGGCTGGACCGGGACAGCGAAGGGCTGCTTCTCTTGACGGGCGATGGCCGCCTGCAGGCCCGGATCGCGGAGCCGAAGCACAAGATGCCCAAGACTTACCTGGCGCAGGTCGAGGGTGAGCCGGACGACGCGGCGATTGAAAAACTGCGTGGCGGCGTGATGCTGAAGGATGGACTGACCCGTCCTGCCAAGGCCCGCCGGATCGATCCGCCTGCGATCTGGGAGCGCGACCCGCCCATCCGTTTCCGCAAGAATGTGGCAGACAGCTGGATAGAGCTGGTCATCACCGAAGGCCGCAATCGGCAGGTGCGCCGGATGACTGCGGCCGTGGGACATCCGACGCTGCGTCTCGTGCGCTGGAAGGTGGGCGAGTGGACGCTGGATGGCCTCGCACCGGGTAAATGGCGGGAGGTCGCCGGCAGCTGACGGCGCGGCGGCCTGCCCGTATCAGTCGCCGAAGAAGGTCACCTTGCCGGTTTCCAGCGAGTACATCCCGCCGACGATGGCGATCTCGCCGTTCTCCTCCATCTCGCGCAGGATCGGGCTTTCCTCGCGGATCCGCTCGATATTGCGCTCCACGTTATGGGTCGCCACTCGGTGCACGAAATCGTCATTGGCGCTGCTGCGGTCGCCGCCCTCTTCCACGGCCTCCACGGCCGGGCGGATCTTGGAGAGCATGGCGGTGATGTTGCCCAGCTCGACGGCATCCACCGCGCTCTTCACCGCGCCGCAATGCTGGTGGCCGAGCACGAGGATCAGCTTCGAGCCGGAGACCTTGCAGGCAAATTCCATGCTGCCGAGGATATCCGTGTTGACGAAATTGCCGGCCACGCGGGCCACGAACAAATCGCCGATACCGCGGTCGAACACATCCTCCACCGGCACGCGGGAATCTACGCATGACAGGACGATGGCCTTGGGAAACTGGCTGGCAGCCGCCATGCGCACCTGCGCCACGTGATTGCGCAGCGTCACATCGCCATTGGCGAAACGCGCGTTGCCCTGCTTCAGGAGATCGATCACCGCAGCTGGCGTCAGGCGATCCTGCTCCTCCTTGGTGAGGACCTTTTCGACCAGCCCTTCACGCTGGACATTGATGCTGCTTTCCTCGGTCATGCGGGCACACTCCTGCTGGTGGTCCAAGGAAATTTCCCCTGGCTCAGATCGAACAGATAACCAAAAACCGCCAACTTTTGATCCCGGCCAGGCATGATGCCGCCGTCAGCCCACCACGCCTGCGCTCGCCAGGACGGCCAGCGTCAGGATGTCGGGGGCGATGGCGGTCATCGGGGCGATCTGCACCGGCTTTTCCGAACCGATCATCATCGGGCCGATGGTGGCATCCCCGCCCAGCTCGCGCAGGATCTTGGCGGATAGATTGGCCGATTGCAGGCCGGGCATGATCAGCACATTGGCCGGGCCGGACAGGCGGCTGAACGGATACAGCTCCATCACCTTGGGATTGAGCGCGGCATCGGGCGCCATCTCGCCTTCATATTCGAAGCCGGGGTCTTCCTTGTCGAGGATGGCCACCGCATCGCGAATATTGCCCAGCCACTGGCCGGAGGGATTCCCGAATGTCGAATAGCTGAGGAAAGCAACGCGCGGTTCGTGGCCCATGCGGCGGGCGACGGCGGCGGTTTCCTTGGCGATATGGGCCAGTTCCTCTGCCGTGGGCCGTTCGTTGATCGTGGTGTCGGCAAGGAAGGTGGTGTGGTTCTTGCCGATCATCATGTGAATGCCGAAGGGCGTTGCGCCAGGCTTTGAATCCAGCACGCGGGAAATCTCGCGCGCCGTCTGGCTGAAGGTGCGCGTCAGGCCGGATATCAGCCCGTCGCCAACGCCCAGCGCCACCAGCAGCGCGGCAAAGACATTGCGCTCCTGGTTCACCATGCGGCGTACGTCACGCTCTGTATAACCGCGGCGTTGCAGCCGCTTGTAGAGGTAATCCACCATCGCCGGCACATGGCTGGAGGTGTAGGAATTCTCGATCTGGAAGCTGTCCGGATCGTCCACCGCCAGCTCCACCAGCAATTCGCGAACGCGCTCCGTCCGGCCGACCAGGATGGGCGTGCCATAGCCGTAATCGCGGAATTGGATCGCGGCGCGCAGGGCCACTTCCTCTTCCGCCTCAGCAAAGACCATGGTCTTGGGATTGGCGCGCGCCTGCTCGTAAATCGTGGTCAGCGCGGCGGTCGTGGGGTTGAGACGCGATTTGAGCGCAACGGCATATTCGTCGAAATCGGCGATCGGCGCGCGGGCGACCCCGCTCTCCATCGCGGCCTTGGCCACGGCCGAGGAGACCACTTCGATAAGGCGCGGATCGAACGGCGCGGGGATGATGTAATCCTCCCCGAACTGGTGATTGACGCCGTAAGCTGCGGCAACCTCTTCCGGCACGCGCTCGCGCGCCAGCCGGG
The DNA here is from genome assembly GCF_001687545.1 of Paraurantiacibacter namhicola. Lineage (NCBI taxonomy): Bacteria > Pseudomonadati > Pseudomonadota > Alphaproteobacteria > Sphingomonadales > Erythrobacteraceae > Paraurantiacibacter > Paraurantiacibacter namhicola. The sequence goes on from NZ_CP016545.1 coordinate 245,667, forward strand.
CGATGGCCTCGGCAGCGGCGATCTTCATTTCCTCGTTGATGGCGGTGGCCTGCACATCCAGCGCACCGCGGAAGATGAAGGGGAAGCCCAGGACATTGTTGACCTGGTTGGGGAAATCGCTGCGCCCGGTGGCGATGATCGCGTCGGGGCGCACGGCTTTCGCCTCGTCCGGCATGATTTCGGGCACGGGGTTTGCCATGGCAAAGATGATGGGCTGCGGCGCCATCTTCTTTACCCATTCCGGCTTCAGCGCACCGGCGGCAGATAGGCCCAGGAAGATGTCCGCACCATCCAGCGCCTCTTCCAGCGTGCGCGCATCTGTCGGCACGGCATGCGCGCTCTTCCACTGGTCCACATTGTCGCGGCCGGGGTAGATCGGGCCGGAGCGGTCGCAAACGATCACATTCTCGTGAGGGACGCCCAACGCCTTGATCAGCGCGGTGCAGGCAAGCGCGCTAGCGCCCGCGCCGTTCACCACCATACGGCAATCCTTCAGCTCGCGCTTCGTCAGGTGCACCGCATTGATAAGGCCCGCAGCCGCGATGATGGCCGTGCCGTGCTGGTCGTCATGCATCACGGGGATTTTCATCCGCTCGCGCAGGGCCTGCTCGATGATGAAGCATTCGGGCGCGGCGATGTCTTCCAGATTGATGCCGCCGAATGTCGGCTCCATCAGCGCCACGGCTTCGATGAACTTTTCCGGGTCTTCGGTGTCCAGCTCGATATCGATCGAATCCACATCGGCGAAGCGTTTGAACAGCACCGCCTTGCCTTCCATCACCGGCTTGGATGCAAGCGCGCCGAGGTTGCCCAGCCCGAGGATCGCAGTGCCGTTGGAGATGACCGCCACGAGATTGGATCGCGCGGTATATCTGGCAGCATTGGCCGGGTCTTCCGCAATCGCTTCCACCGGGGCAGCCACGCCGGGCGAATAAGCCAGCGCCAGGTCGCGCTGCGTTGCCATCGGCTTGGATGCGATGATCTCGATCTTACCCGGGCGGATGGTCTCGTGATAGAACAGCGCCTCGCGGGCGGTGAAACCGGACTGCTTCTCTTCTGCCAAAACCTGCGTGTCCCTCTGAAACTCTCTGCGCGCCCAGCCCTAGCGGCTGGCTTTGCCAAGGGACAGGGGAAACCGGCAGGCGCGCGCTTCCCGAATCGGATGGCCACGCGCTACGCCTGCCCGATGGCCGGCGGCGCAACCCCGATGATGCAGCAATATCTCTCGCTGAAGGGCGAGGCGGGCGATTGCCTGCTATTCTACCGTATGGGCGATTTCTTCGAGCTGTTCTTCGAGGATGCGCGCGTGGCCGCCGGCGTGCTGGACATCGCGCTGACCAGCCGCGGCGAGCATGACGGGCAGCCCGTGCCGATGTGCGGCGTGCCGGTGCACTCGGCCGAGAGCTATCTTGCCCGGCTGATCAAGGCGGGCTGCCGCGTGGCCATCGCGGAACAGGTGGAAACGCCGGAGGAGGCAAAGGCGCGGGCCAAGCGCGAGGGCCTGCCGTCCTCGAAAGTGCTGGTGGCGCGCGACATCGTGCGCTTCGTCACCGCCGGAACGCTGACCGAGGAAGCCCTGCTGGAGCCGCGCCGCGCAAACATGCTGGCTGCAGTGTGCGAGCTGCGCGGCAGCGTGGGAATTGCTGCCTGCGATATCTCGACCGGGCGGATGGAGCTGGAGGAATGCGCGCCCGATGCGCTGCCCGCTGCGCTGGCCCGGATCGGCGCGAGCGAGCTGGTAGCGCCTGAAGGCTGGCCGGCAGCGCCTGACGCCATCCCCCGCCCCGCCAGCGATTTTGCCAGCGATGACGGCGCGGCGCGGCTGAAGGCGATCCATGGCACCTCCACGCTGGATGGCTTTGGCAGTTTCACCCGCGCCATGCTCGCGGCGGCCGCCGGGCTGGTCGCGTATCTCGACCATGCCGGGCGCGGCACGCTTCCCTTCCTGCTGCCGCCCGTGGCCCGGGCCAGCGATGCTGCGCTGGCGATGGACGAGGCTACACGCACCAGCCTGGAAATCCTCACCGCGCAGGATGGCGGGCGCGCCGGCAGCCTGGCGGCGGCAGTGGACCGCTGCTCCACCGGTGCAGGCGCGCGGCTGCTGGCAGAAGACCTCTCCGCGCCCCTGCGCGACCGCGCAGCAATCGAGCAGCGGCTGGCGCTCGTCGCCTTCCTGCATGACGATCCGATCCTGCGCGCGGACCTGCGCGAAGTGCTGCGCGCGCTGCCCGATATCGGGCGGGCGCTGGGCCGCATCGTTGCCGGGCGCGGGTCCCCGCGCGACCTTGGGCAGGTGCGTGACGGGCTGGTGGAGGCACGCCGCGTGCGCGACTTCCTGCAAGCGAGCGACGAGCGCCCCGCCCTGCTGGACAGGCTGCTGCCGGACATGGGCGGCCACGGCGCGCTGACGGATCTGCTCGGCCGCGCGCTGGTTCCTTCGCCTCCCACCGAACGCCAGGGCGGCGGCTATATCGCGGCAGGCTACGATGCGGCGCTGGACGAGCTGCGCGATGTCTCCGGCAATGCGCGCCGCGCCATCGCCGCGCTGGAAGGCCGCTACCGCGAGGAGACGGACACCCCCTCGCTGAAGATCAAGCATAACGGCGTGCTCGGCTATTTCATCGAAGTCCCGGCCAAGCACGGCGACAAGCTGATGGCCGCGGACAGCGGCTTCACCCATCGCCAGACCATGGCCAATGCGGTGCGTTTCAACTCCCTGAAACTGCACGAGGAGGCGAGCCGCATCTCCGAGGCGGGCGGGCGGGCCCTGGCAGCGGAAGAGGCGCATTTCGAGGAGCTGGTCGAGGCCGTCGTGACCGCGCGGCAGGCGATTGCCGCCACGGCAGCGGCGCTGGCCCGGCTGGACGTCGGCGCAGGACAGGCGGAACGCGCGGCGGAAGGCGGCTGGGCACGGCCGGAGATCGCCGAAGCGCGCTGCCTGGAAATCGAAGGCGGGCGCCATCCGGTGGTGGAAGCGGCGCTGGCGAAGTCCGGCGAGCGCTTCGTCGCCAACGATTGCACCTTGGGCGAGACCGACCGGCTATGGCTGATCGGCGGGCCGAACATGGGCGGCAAATCCACCTTCCTGCGCCAGAACGCGCTGATCGTGCTGCTGGCACAGGCGGGCGGCTATGTGCCCGCCAGCCGCGCGAAGATCGGGCTGGTGGACCGGCTCTTCAGCCGCGTCGGCGCATCGGACAACCTCGCCCGCGGACGCTCCACCTTCATGGTCGAGATGGTCGAAACCGCCGCCATCCTGAGCCAGGCGACGGAGGACAGCTTCGTCATACTGGACGAGGTCGGGCGCGGGACCTCCACCTATGACGGGCTGGCGCTGGCCTGGGCCGTGGTCGAAGCGGTGCACGAGACGAACCGGGCTCGCTGCCTGTTCGCCACGCATTACCACGAACTGAGCCGGCTGGCCGAAACCTGCGACAGCCTTTCACTGCACCACGTCCGTGCGCGCGAATGGAAGGGCGAGCTGGTGCTGCTGCACGAGCTGGCGGAAGGGCCGGCGGACCGGTCCTACGGCCTGGCCGTGGCCAAGCTGGCTGGTGTGCCGCAGCCCGTGGTCAAGCGCGCGAAGTCTGTCCTCGACAAGCTTGAAAAAGGCCGCGCCGAGACCGGCGGGCTTGCCGCCGGGCTTGGCGAATTGCCGCTTTTCGCCGCTGCCGCCGAGGCGGAGGAGGAAGAGTGCGACCTGCTGCGCGAGAAGCTCAGCGCCACCGATGTGGACGCGCTTTCCCCGCGCGAGGCGCTGGAGCTGCTGTATGAGCTGAAGCGCGAAGCGGGAACGGGCTGAGCCGCGCGGGCATTACCTTACAATGGCAGAAAATCCCGACCCCGCGTCCGACACCGACAAGAGCACGAAATGGGCGGAGGACCGGACCGATTGGGCCGAGGACCGCACCATCATGGCGCTGGAGCGAACCTTTGCCGGCTGGATGCGCACCGCCTTCGCGGCCATCGCCATCGGCATCGGCTTTCGCGCCCTATTTGGCGAGTTCGAGCCACCATGGCTGGCCAAGGCCATCGCGACGATGTTCATCACGCTGGCGATCGTTTTTGCGCTGGGCGCAGAGCGGCGGGCCTGCCGGGCCTTCACCCGGCTTTCCAGCCACGCAGTGGACTCGCCCAAGCTGCCCAATATCAAGCTGATCGCTTATGCGATCTCCGCCGGGGCGGCCCTGCTGATCGTGGCGCTATGGGTGCTGAATGACGGACAGATTGCCGCCTGACGATCCGCTCTAGTCCTTCGGGGCTGCTTCGCCGTCGGAGGGCAGGTCGCGGTCGATCTTGTTCGCTTCGCCATACTTGCCGGCATTGTCATCCATGTTCGGCTCACCGCTGTAAGCGTCCATGTCGATCCGGCCGGAGCTTTCCATGTCGCGCATGTGGTCGACAAGATCCTGCGTGGAATCGCCCATCAGGCCGGAGCTGTTCGGAGACTTCGTGCTTTCGGTCGGGCTGCCGGTCTCTTCGGTCAGCGCCTGTGCCTGCGCGGCAACTTCCTGCGCCTGGCTGCGGTGATCGTCCTGCTCGTCATTGTGCAGTTCCGGCGCCTGGTCAGCCATGCGCTGTTCTTTCGATTCCGGGTTCGTATCACTCATCGGGAGTCTCCTTTCCCCGTCAACGGGCAGGAGACAGGCCGCGTTCCCGCATATTAGCGGTTTGCGCCCGGTACCCAGAGCGGATCGCCGCCCTGCGCAGCATTTACGGCGCGGGAGAGAACGAAGAGGTAATCCGAAAGCCGGTTGATATAGGCAAGGGCAGCCGGATTGACCGGCTCCGACGCAGCAAGCTCCGCCATCGCCCGTTCGGCCCGCCGGACCGTGCCGCGTGCGATATGCAGGCGCCCCGCGCCCTCGCTGCCGCCCGGCAGGATGAAGCTGGTCAGCGGCTCGAGATTTTCGTTGAGCGCATCGATCGCCTGCTCCAGCCAGTCCACCTGCGACTGCACGATGCGCAGCACCATTTCGGACGGCGCAAAGTCGTCTCCCGGGGTCGCAAGGTCCGCGCCCAGGTCGAACAGATCGTTCTGGATGCGGGTTAGGGCCTCGGCATGATCCTGCGCGGCGAGCAGGGCGAGGCCGAGCGCGGCATTCGCCTCGTCCACCACGCCGATCGCGTCCATGCGCGGGCAGAATTTCGCCACCCGGCTGCCATCGACGAGGCCACTGGTGCCGTCATCGCCGGTGCGGGTGTAAATCTTGTTGAGTTTTACCATCGGCCGGGCGCAGCGCCGATCAGCTGGCCATGGCGAGGATGATCGCCACAACCACGATGGCCAGTGCCTGGTACTTGATGCGCGCGAACATCGCCTGGTTCTGCTTCGTCTGGTTGGCATGCATGCGCTCGTCCCCTTCCTCCAGGTCCATCTTGGTGGACTGCAGGAACGCGACGATGCCGCGCACGAGCGCGACGACGACCATGACCATGAGGAAGACGAGGACGATGATGAGGACTGTCTGCATGGCGTCAAGATAGGGAGGGTGAGAGGCTTATTCCAGAGGGGAAGCGGCCCGCCCTGATATCGGCCGCCAGTGCGGGGCCATCCTCCCCCGCCAGCCGCCTTTCGGACAGCCCGAAACCCGCTGCGCCAGAGCCGCGCCGCTTCGCCAGTTTCTGTCCGTCCGGCTCCACCAGCAGCGCGTGGTGATGCCAGCGCGGCACGGGCAGGCTGAGCAGTTCCTGCAGCAAGCGGTGCACATGGGTGGCGGCAAATAGGTCCGATCCGCGCGTCACCAGCGTCACCCCATCCGCCGCATCGTCCAGCGTGGCGGCAAGATGGTAGCTGGCCGGCGTAGCGGCATCCTTGCGGACCAGCACGACATCGCCGAGCAGCCCTGGCTGCGCCTCCTGCTCTCCGGCCAGCTCGTCCGACCAGGTCAGCGCGCCGGTCCGGCTGACGGCTTCATCGACATCCAGCCGCCATGCGAACGGCCCCTCGCCGACAGGGCCGCGCGTCCGGCAGGTTCCGGGATAAAGCGGCGCGCCCATGGGATCGGTCTGCGTCGCGGCGGCGGCAATGTCGGCGCGGGTGCAGGAACAGGGATACAGCAAGCCTTCCCCGCGCAGCGTCTCCGCCGCCGCCTCGTAAGCTTCGATACGTGTGGACTGCGCTGCGACCTCTTCCCATTCCAGCCCCAGCCACGCCAGGTCGGCGCGGAATTGCTCAGGCAGTTCGGACCGCGAACGGCCGCCGTCGATATCCTCGATCCGCAACAGGAAGCGGCCGGCCCGCGCCGCCACCAGGTCATGTGCCACGATGGCGCTGTAAGCATGGCCGAGGTGCAGCGGGCCGTTGGGGCTGGGGGCGAAGCGGGTGATCGTCACGCAGGCTTCCTAGCGCAAATGCGGGGACAGCAAGTGGAAAGCTGTGGATTGCCTGCGCGTAACCGGGTTGACGCAATGCCGTGCAAATGGTGACCTGCCGTCAATCGGGAGGGAGCCGCGACGTGTTCAAGGCCGATCTGATCGAAAGGGCCGCAAACTTCCGCTCCATGGCGGAGGATCCCGAACGCACGCTGGAAAGCTGCCCGGCGCTGGTCCTGAACGCCGATTACACCCCGCTATCCTATTACCCGCTCTCGCTCTGGCCTTGGCAGACCGCGATCAAGGCGGTGTTCCTGGAGCGGGTGGACATCATCGCCAGTTACGACCGGGCGGTGCATTCGCAGAGCCTCGACATGAAAGTGCCCAGCGTCATCGCGCTGCGGCAATATGTGAAGCCGAGTGAATTTCCCGCCTTCACGCGCTTCAACCTGTTCCTGCGTGACCGCTTCTCCTGCCAGTTCTGCGGCAGCCAGCAGCATTTGACCTTCGACCATGTCGTGCCCCGAAGACTGGGCGGCAAGACGACGTGGGAGAATATCGCCACCGCTTGCGCACCCTGCAACATGAAGAAAGGCGGGCGCACGCCGCAGCAAGCCGGCATGCAGCTCTACACAAGGCCCATCCGCCCGACGCACTGGCAGCTGCAACAGCAGGGCCGCGGCTTCCCGCCGAACTTCCTGCACGAAACCTGGCGCGACTGGCTTTACTGGGACATCGAGCTGGAGGCCTAAGCCGAATACATGGGTTCGTTTCTTGAAATCATGGGCAATGCCGACACCCTTAGTGCTGTGGCGGCGGGGTCCGTAGGGGCGCTGATCGGATTGATTGGCGTTGTCTGGGTAGCGAAAAGCAATTCCGCCGCTCAGACGGAGCTCAATATTTGGAACACCACCCTCGATCTGCAAAAAGAATTCAATAGCCGTGCAATGCAAGATGATCGCAGGACGGCAATGGATGCAATTTTGCGCTATCCAAAGATTAAATTGGAAGTCGGCGAAGAGAAAAAATTCAAAAGCCTTAGTCGAGACGATTTGGATGCAATCTGGTCAGTGGCAGACTTTTATTATCGTCTCTCTTTGTTGGCGCGTAAAAATCGCGTCAAAAAAGACTATATTCCACGGGCATTCGGCCAAACTTTTGTTTGGTATATGACTGCGTATTTCGATGATTATGAAGACGGTCCAGCAGAAGAAATTGCTAAAGAACTACGCTGGCTAAAAAGCCAGATCATAGGTGAGTATTCCAATACGGAAGAGAGAGCAGCATTGGACCGTTGGGCATCGGCTGCGATCGTGAAGGCAGCAGAGACGGATCGTTAAGTCACCGCCGCCCTTTGCATGAACTCGTCACGCTCCCACTCGCCGGTCTGCAGGATTTCGCCCAGCGCTTCCGCGGCGCGGTAGCAATCTTCGTAGCGGATGTAGGCAGGCGCGAGGCCGAGGCGCAGGATGTCCGGATCGCGGAAATCGCCGATGATGCCGCGCGCGATCAGGGCCTGGCTGAGGGCATAGGCGTTCTCGTGGCGGAAACTGAGCTGGCTGCCGCGCTGCGCCGGGTCGGCTGGGCTGATGCAGGGCAGGTCCGGGGCGAAATGGGCGATGGCGCGGCGCAGGAACTCTGAAAGCCCGCGCGATTTTTCGACCAGACGGTCCATGCCGATCTCTGCCACCAGTTCCACGCCCTGCTCCAGCGCGGACAGACCCAATACGGGCGGCGTGCCCGCCAGCATCCGCTCCATCCCGGGCGCAGGGCGGTAATCGTCCTCGAAGGCAAAGGGTGCGGCATGGCCGAACCAGCCGGTCAGCGGCTGGCCCATCGTGTCGTGATGGCGCTCGGCCGCATAGGCGAATGCTGGCGCGCCGGGGCCGCCGTTGAGGTATTTGTAGCCGCAGCCGACCGCGAAATCGGCACCCGCCGCATTCAGCTGCACCGGCACAGCGCCGGTCGAATGGGAAAGGTCCCACAGCACCAGCGCGCCCGCTTCATGCGCCGCCTTCGTCAGCGCGGCCATGTCGAACATCTCGCCGGTCTTGTAATGCACATGGGTGAGCATCAGCAGGGCGACATCATCGTCCAGCGCATCGACCAGCCGTGCACGCTCCGCCAGGCGCCGCTCTGCCAGCCCCTGCGCTTCCAGCCCGGCGATCATGTAGAGGTCGGTCGGAAAATTGCCCGGCTCGCTCAGCACCACCTTCCGGCCGGGACGCATCTGCAGCGCCGCGGCTATCAGCTTGAATAGGTTCACGCTGGTGGAATCGCAGGCGATGACCTCGTGCGGTTGCGCGCCGATCAGCGGGGCGATCTTGCCGCCCACGCGCTGCGGCAAATTCACCCAGTCCGCCGTGTTCCAGCTGCGGATCAGCCCCTCGCCCCATTGCTTGCGGACCACCTCGCCCAGATGCGCCGCCGTGCGCAGCGGCAGGGCGCCAAGTGAATTGCCATCGAGGTAAATGACACCCGGCGGCAGGTCGAACTGCCCGCGATAGCCCGCAATGGCATCGCCCGCATCAAGCTCGCGCGCGGATTGCAGCAGCGTAGTGTCGGTCAAATCTCCGTCCTCACCGCCAGCAATTCGGGGAAGAAGCCCAGCTTTAGCACGCTTTCGAGGTAGGGCACGCCCGCCGTGCCGCCCGTACCGCGCTTGAAGCCGATAATCCGCTCCACCGTCTTTAGGTGCCCGAAGCGCCAGCGCTGGAAATGGTATTCCAGGTCCACCAGCTTTTCGGCCAGCTCGTAAAGGTCCCAGTATTCATCCGGCTGGCGATAGACCTGCGCCCAGGCCTGCGTCACTTCCGGGATCGCCTCGTGCGGGCCGGCAAGATCGCCCTTCACCAGCCCGTCCGGGATGCTGAAACCGCGCCGCCGCATCAGGCGCAGGACTTCGCCGTAAAGGCTCGGCCGCTCCAGCTCGGCGCGCAGCTTTGCCGCCACGTCGGGCGTTGCCTCGTGCATCGTCACCATGTCCGGGTTGCGGCCGCCCAGCATGAATTCCATCAGCCGGTATTGCGCGGACTGGAAGCCGCTGGAGCCGCCAAGGTGCGGACGGATCAGCGAATAATCGTGCGGGGTCATCGTGCTGAGCACGTCCCAGCTGGAAATCAGCTGGTTCTGAGCCCGCGCCACGCGCGCCAGCATCTTGAAGGCCGGGCTCAGCTCATCCGCGATGATCAGATCGCGCGCGGCGGAAAGCTCGTGCAGGCACAGCTTAAGCCACAGCTCGCTGGCCTGGTGGACGATGATGAAGAGAAATTCGTCATGCGCGTCCGATGCCGGATGCTGCGCAGACAGGACCCGGTCGAGGTCCAAGTAGCTTGAATAGGTAACGTCGCCATTCGCCATGCCGGGGGCTTACGCGAGAGCGGTTGCAAATGGAACTATTGCTCGATCACCTGCGTGGCGGGGTGATGCTTGTCGAGATGCGCCTTCACGATCCGCAGGTTCTTGCTGTTGGAGCGATAGAGGAAGTCGAACAGGTCGCCTGCAAGCGGGACCGCGCCCACTGCGCTGTCCACGGCGATATTGCCGGCCATGCGCAGAAGCTTCCATTTCGGCAGGCCCAGATTGCGCGCTTCCCACACGATATAGGCGCCCATGGCCGCGGTGATGAAATCGCCCACCACCGGGATGAGGCCCGCGATCGCGTCCAAGCCCACGGGCCGGTTGATACCGGGGATGACGAAGCTGCGTTCCAGCACCTTTTCCATCGCCTCTATCCGGCGGCGGATGCTTTGCGGATCATTGCCCAGCGGCAGGTCGAAGCCGTCTCTGCCTTCCATGGCGGGTCCGGCCTGCATCGGGCGGGGCCGGGCGGGGCGGGGCTTTTGCGGGTCTTCCATCGGGCAGCTCCTTCCGGTGTTAATTGGGGATTTGCGCCAGGGGGGGCAAGGGATGGAATGCCCAGGCATTGGGCACGAAGGCATCCAGCCCGCCGCGCACCAAGGACCAGCGGATCGGCGCGCCGATGGGGATGTAGATCGCTTCCTGCAGCATTTGCGCCTCCGCCTGCTCCATGATCTGCGCCATCGGCAGTTCGGACCGGCCCCTGACCGCAGCTGCGATCATGTCGTCCGCCTCGGGTGAGCAGACACCGCGATCGAGGTCGCAATGAAACTGGTTCAGATACCAGCGGGGCCCGGCGAAGCGCGCCGTCCGGTCCACCAGTACGATCTCCGCACTGGCACGGCGTTCCTCGCGCACGAGGTCCAGGCCCAGCGGCCGCCACTGGGCATCGAGTTCCGCGAACAGGCGATCGTTTCCCGGCCCTGCGGGGAGGTAAATGGTGACGCGCGCCGCGTCTTCGCCCAGCTGCGACACCAGCGATGCGATGCGCCGCCCGGCTTCCGAACGGCGTTCCTCCAGCGAGAATTGCGTCCAGCGTTCCGGCACATTGGCATCGCCATAGAGCGCCGGGGGCACGATGCGTGCGGTCGGGCTCCAGCCGGCGATGCCGAAGGGTTCGATCAGCGCATCGCGGTCCAGCGCCAGCGACAGGGCGTCACGGCCTTCCGGCGTCGAGAGCACGCCGTTCGTGCGAACCACCTGCAGGCCGAAGAGCCCGATGGCGGGATCGATACGCAGGGCACCGCGCGAAAGCGGACCGGGATCGGCCAGCGGCCAGAAATCCAGCCGCCCGCCGGTGACAAGGTCGCTCTGTCCGTCGAAGAAACCGGCAATGGCATCCTCGGCGGAAGCGGAGGAAAGCGCGACAGGGCGAAAATCCTGCGCCCAGTCCTCGTCTTCCGGCAAGCCGCGGCTGGAGGGCGAACGCATGGCGAGGTCGACCGTCCCCTCGCCGCCGTCCTCCATCATCATCGGGCCAAGGCCCTGCCGATTGGTGCGCAGGGCGAGTTCCGGCTGGGCGAGGACCTGGAGGAGGTTGGGCATGGGCGCGGAGAGCCGCAGTTCGACCACGCGGCCTGCCATGGCACGAACTTCCGCCACCGGCGCCAGGTCCAGGGCGAGCGACGTGCCTTCCAGCCCCGAAATCGCGCGTCTGAGCGAAGCGGCGGCCGTGCGCCCGTCAATGGCCGTGCCGTCGGGCCAGCGGGCATTGCGAAGACGGAAGATGTAGGACCGCCCATCGTCGGTGACGATCCAGCTGTCCGCCAGTCCGGGGATAACCTCGCCGCCGGCATCGAAGGTGACCAGGCCACTTGCCGTGGCGGCCCGGGCCAGTTGCGCGCCCGGTGCCAGCCGCAGGCCGGAATTGGTCAGGTCCTGCCCCTCGCCCGCCAGGACGACGCGCACAATTCCGTCATCGCTGCCTGAGCAGGCTGCGACCAGCAGGGTCAGTCCGGCAAGGAAGGATCGGGCGATTCCGCGCATGGCCGGCACCCTATGCGGATGCGGGGTCCAGCGGAAGAGTCAGATCTTGCGGATACGCGAATCGTCCTTTGCCACGCCAACCGGGCGTACAAAGCGCGGCGTGTCGGAATTGCCGGTGTTCGCTTCCATGGTCGCGCGTGCGAGTTGCGGATCGATTTCCTCGGCAAAGGCGATGCCGAACCGTTCGCCCTGGATCCAGGCGATGGAGCCTTCGACTTCGCCGATATTGCGCAGGACCACGGTAACAGGCGTGCCGCGCAGGACACGTGCATCGGCCGTTTCGGCCATCATCCCGCCAGCAGAAAGGTTGCGGACCTTCACGCGGAAGACCTGGTCCCCGCCATCCACGCGCACTTCTGCCAATAGGAAGAGGCTGTCGCGCTTGACCTGCCGTGTATCGACGTTGCTCATCAATCTCTCACCGTTCACGAATGGCGCGCAGCAGCCGGACCTTATCCCTGCCTTTGCGCACAAGAATTCATAACGCGGTGAATGCGCCGGGTCGGTTATCCAAAGCTTAATATCCACCGCCGCGATGGCAGTGTGTCCCGATCTGGGTCAGTCGTCGCGGGAGATCTTCTCGCGGCGTTCATGTGCGGACTGGGCTTCCACCGTCATGGTGGCGATGGGCCGGGCAATCAGGCGATTGATGCCGATGGGCTCGCCCGTCTTGTCGCACCAGCCGTATTCGTCTGCGTCGATGCGGCGCAGGGCGGAATCGATCTTACCGATCAGCTTGCGCTGGCGATCGCGGGTGCGAAGTTCGATCCCCCAATCGGTTTCGCTGGAGGCCCGGTCATTCAAATCGGCTTCGCGGATCGGACCGTCCTGCAGGTTCTGAAGCGTGTTTTCGGCTGCGGTCAGGATGGACTTCTTCCATTCCAGGAGCACGACGCGGAAATAGTTCAGCTGCTTGTCCGACATGTACTCCTCGTCTTCCGAGGGCGTGTAATCGGCGGCGAGCGCACGCTTCGCCTTTGCAAGAATATCGATATCGTCGCCCAGCACAGAGGCCATCAACGCAGTACTCCCAAGCATCCAGCCGCCGCGCCTTGTCCCCGCAATTGGCTTTGGTCGGCGGGGCGGCATCCGGTCGGTGCGGCGGGCCTATAAAGACGCATGGTGACAGGCACAAGACGCGAAGTCCCCACGACCCTGCCGCGCCGATCCCTGCCCGTTGCCTGCCCGATGGTGAAAGGGGCGTTAACCATTTCTTGACCTCGATGGGGTGAAACCGGTGATGCAAGAGCCTTCCGGCAGGGGATCGGGAGGCCAAGACAGGGACTTGGGGATATGGAACTGGTATCGATCGCAGCGTTCGAAGACGCCAAGAAAGCGGCCCGCAAGGCTGGTGACCAGCTGATTGCGAAATGCCTGGGGGCAGCGCAGGCCGGCGACACCAACGCCTGGTACGACCTGGGCGTTGCCTTCTCCACCGGAAGCCACGGCGTCGAATGCGACCTGGTCGAAGCACATATGTGGTTCAACCTTGCCGCTTCGAAGGGTCACGAGGAAGCCGCATGGTGCCGGGCCGATATCTCCGACGAGATGACCGCCCGCGAAATCGGCGAAGCCCAGCGCCGCGCCCGCGAATGGCTTGCCAGCAGCGCACGCCGCGTCGCCTGAGCGCCTAACTTTTCCGGAAGGGCGTGCGCTCGTCCAGGAAGACACGGTCGATGGAGATGCCTTCGCGTTCCCGCTGAAGGAAATCCGCCACCGCGCGCCGGAAGCCCGGATCGCGAATATAATGCGCCGATGCCGTTTCGACCGGCTCATATCCGCGCGCAAGCTTGTGCCCGCCCTGCGCACCAGCCTCCACCCGGCCCAGCCCGCGCGAAATCGCGGCATCGATGGCCTGGTAGTAACACAGCTCGAAATGCAGGAAGCGGCGGTCTTCCACGCATCCCCAATATCGCCCGTATAGCGCGTCCGGCCCGATGAAATTCAGCGCGCCCGCAATGGGCACATCGCCGTCGAAGGCCATGACCAGCAGCAATTGTTCGCCCATCCGCTCGCCCAGCAGGCTGAAGGCCTCGCGCGTCAGGTAGGGGCTGCCCCATTTGCGCGCGCCGGTGTCCTGGTAGAAAATCCAGAACGCATCCCAGTGCCGCTCCTCGATTTCCGCGCCCGTCAAGTGGCGCACGGTGATGCCCTCCACGGCCCGGCTCCGCTCCTTGCGAAGGTCCTTGCGCTTGCGGCTGGTCAGGTCCGCCAGGAAGCCCTCGAAATCGGCATAGTCGCGGTTGCGCCAGTGGAACTGGATGTCACGGCGAGACAGCCATCCGGCCTTTTCGAACAGGCTGCGCTGGCCTTCTTCTATGAAGGTCGCATGGGCGGAAGAAAGCGGCTGGCGCTCGCATAGCCGCTCGGCCGCGTGAAGCAGAGCCAGGGCATAATTCTCGTCTTCGGCCAGGATGCGCGGCCCGGTGGCCGGCGTGAAGGGCGCGGCGATCTGCAGCTTGGGATAATAGTCGCCCCCTGCCCGCTCGTAAGCATCGGCCCAGGCGTGATCGAACACGAACTCGCCCTGGCTGTGGCCCTTCAGATATGCGGGCAGGGCTGCGAGCAGGCGGCCCGCGTGATCCTCGATCACCAGCGGCACGCTTTGCCAGCCGGTGCCGGGCCCGAGACTGCCGGAATCCTCCAGCGCGGTGAGGAAAGCGTGGCGCATGAAGGGGTTGCCGCCTGCCAATGCGTCCCACTGCGCGCCGTCCAGCGAACCGACCGACGGCGCTATGCGCACGGAGATGGAGGAGTCGGCCATGACAGCCAATGTAGGCGCCGCGCGGCGTTAAACGACCCCCGGACCTTCCGCTATCGGCGAATCGGCGTTGGCGTGCGCCGTCTCGCGTGTTTCCGCGCTGCGCACGGTCCATGTCAGCACCGGCACCCCCAGCGAGCGTTTCCGCGCGGCAAAGCTGCTGGGCAGGTCGCGCACGTCATAGGCCAGGAACTGCGCGCGCGAATGGCGCCATGCGAGGTGGCGGCGCACCAAGCCGGCGAAGCCCCGCGCGCCCTCTTCCGTGACCACGAGGCCGCGCAAGACGCGGTGCGCGTGGCGGGCAAACCAGCGCGGGGCACGCGGATCGAAGCTCATTACCGCGGCCGGTCCGGAATAGCCGCGCAGGCAGTCCGCCACGCTCTGGCAGCTGCGCGCCACGTCATAGCCCTGCCGCGACTTGATCTCGATCAGCAGGGGCGTGCGGCCCGCAACCAGCTCCAGCAACTCCGACAACGTGGGCGGATGGGCCTTCGTGCCCAGCAGCGACAGCTGCCGCAGCTCCTGCGCGCTGCGCGCAGCCGTAAGCCCCTTCTCGCCCGTCAGCCGCTCCAGCTCCCAGTCATGGAAGACCATCGCCGCATCATCGGCGCTGCGCTGGATGTCGCATTCAATGCCCATGCCGCGCTCCATGGCTGCGGCGAAGGCGGGGAGGGAGTTTTCCGGGACCCCGGGCCCATGCAGCCCGCGATGCGCGAACTGCGTGCCGAAAAGCCAGTCTGCGGGCACGCCGGGCCGTTCGCTTCCGGGCCTATTCGCCTGCGAGCGCGACGATGGCGTCCACTTCGACAGCAGCGCCGAGCGGCAGGCACGGTACGCCCACTGCGGCGCGGGCATGGCGCCCCTGCTCGCCGAACACGTCATACATCAGGTCCGATGCGCCGTTCGCGACCTTGGGCTGGTCCGTGAAATCGGGCGTGGAATTGACGAAGGCACCAAGCTTCACGATGCGGTCCACCCGGTCGAGCGGGATCAGCGCGGCCTTCAGCTGCGCCAGGATCATCAGCCCGCAGGCGCGCGCCGCTTCCATGCCTTCCTCCAGCGAGACATCCTCGCCCAGCCGGCCGGTCGCCAGCTTGCCATCCACGAACGGCAGCTGGCCGGAGACATGCGCGAAGCCGCCGGCCACCACCACGGGAACGTAGCTTGCGACGGGCGCGGCCGCCTCGGGCAGCACGATGCCAAGTTCGGTCAGGCGGGCTTCGATGCTCATGTGCTCTCTCCAAGTAATGTCTTCTCGATCCAGGGCAGTGCCTCCGCCCAGCGGTCGATCCGGGCATGGGCATCGCCTGCCTCATAAGCGCAGGGGATGTGCGGCGCGACACTGGGTTCCCCGCACAGGTGCAGGCGGTGGATATGGCCAATCTCTTGGCGGGCGCTGGCGTGGTGGACAGCCAGATCGTCGATGAAGACAGCGCGCGATGGCTCATGCTCGGCCAGGATGCGGGCCAGCGCGGCGCCCTTCGGGCCCTGGTTGGTATACACCTTGGTTTCGAAGCCCAGGGCAGCCAGCTGCCGGGTGCGCGCCTCGTTGCGGGAATGGTTGAGGTTGGTCAGCACCACCACATCCGCGTCGCCCTGCAGCTTCGCCATCGCCTCCAGCGCGCCTTCGATCGGCGTCTGCGTGCCCATTTCGGTGTCGAAGAAGCCGCCCAGCATCTCCCACACTTCCGCCTCGGTCAGCGTGCTGCCGTCGGGGCGGGACATGGATTGGATGAAGGGATTGCCCTCCAGCGCGAAATCGATGCCATGCTCGCGTCCCAGCCAGTCGCGGAAGGGGCGGACCATGTGCAGCAGCACTTCGTCGCAATCGGTTATGACCAGAGGGCGCTTCATCGATCGATCCTTTCGCGGGCGGCGGGGATTGCCGCAGGCTCCACGCCCATTGCAGCAGCGGCAGCCAGCAGGTCAGGCTCGTGCGCCATCAGGAAATCCAGGATCGCGCCCTGCACTGCAGCCGTATCCAGCCGGGTGCGCAAGTCGTCCGGCGTCAGGCCGGTCAGGTCCAGCAGCCGCTGGGCACGCCGCTCCTCCTCAAGCGCCCATGCGAGCGCCTGCAAGGCGAGCTGCGCGGGATCGGCGGAAGCGTCAGCTGGTCGATTGGCGATTGTCACAAAAGGTCCAAGCGTTTACCAAGATCACAAGTTATCCACCGCGCGGGGCATTCGTCCCTGCGGGCGGGAGGGGGCAGCAAATGACGCAGCGCATCCTCGTTGTCGAGGACAACGACCTCAATCGCAAACTTTTCTGCGACGTCCTGAAAGCCGGGGGTTTCGCCGTCGAACCCGTAGCAGAGGGCGGTGAAGCAATCGAACGCGCCCGCGCCTTTGTCCCCAACCTGGTGATCATGGATATCCAGCTGCAGGACGTGTCAGGCCTGGACCTGATTGCCAGCCTGAAAGGCGATTCGAATCTGCGGGACATCCCGGTGCTCGCCGTGACCGCATATGCCGGCAAGGGTGACGAGGAACGGATCCGCGATACCGGCGCGGAAGGCTATCTTTCCAAGCCGGTGAGCATCGGCCCCTTCATGACCGCAGTGCGCGGCCTGCTGACCCCCGATCCGGCCGCAAGCGCCGCCAATCCGGCACACGTCTGAGGGCCGCTTCACGCGCCTTGCATCACCCGCAAACTTGACAAGACCCCGCCCGCCCCGCTTTTGCGGGCGGGTCAAACGCTAAACGCCCGAAAGGCCAGCCATGGACCGCGCCCAAATCGACGCCAAGATCCGCGAACTGATCGAACCCTTCAACAAGAAGGAGGTGGCGATCACCGAAGAGACGACCTTTGCCGGCGACCTGGAATTTGACAGCCTGACCGTCATGGATTTCGTCGCTGCGATCGAGGATGAGTTCGACATCATCATCTCCATGAACCAGCAGGCGGAGATCGAGAATTACGGCCAGCTCGTCGATGCGGTCGAAAAGATGGTGACCACGTGAGCGAGGGTATTTCGCAGCCGGACCAGCCGGTGGAGCGCGAAGGCGACGGGCAGGACCTGTTCAGCAAGTTCGACCCGCTGATCCAGCAGCGCCATGACCTGCTGTCGGCCGGGCTGACCGATCCCTTCAGCCTGGTGATGGAAAAGGTGCTCTCCCCCACCCGCGCCATCTGCAACGGGCGCGACACCATCCTGCTGGGCACTTACAATTACATGGGCATGACCTTCGATCCGGACGTGATCGAGGCGGGCAAGGATGCGCTCGACAATTTCGGCAGCGGCACCACGGGCAGCCGCGTGCTCAACGGGACATACCAGGGCCATAAGGAGTGCGAGGACGCGCTGCGGGAATTTTACGGCATGGACCATGCCATGGTGTTCTCCACCGGCTACCAGGCGAACCTCGGCATCATCTCCACCATCGCGGGCAAGGGCGACTACGTCGTGCTCGACATCGATTCGCACGCCTCGATCTACGATGGCTGCGCGATGGGGAATGCGGAGATCGTGCCCTTCAAGCACAATGACATCGAAGCGATGGAAAAGCGCCTGAAGCGCATTCCTGAAGGCGCCGGCAAGCTGGTGGTGCTGGAAGGCGTCTATTCCATGCTGGGCGACGTCGCCCCGCTGGCGGAGATGGTCCGCATCGCCAAGTCGCACGGCGCCATGGTGCTGGTGGACGAGGCGCATTCCATGGGCTTCATCGGTGAGAACGGCCGCGGCGTGTGCGAGGCGGCCGGTATCATGGACCAGTGCGATTTCATCATCGGCACCTTCTCGAAAAGCGTGGGCACGGTGGGCGGCTTCTGCGTCTCCAACCACCCGAAGTTCGAGATCATGCGGCTGGTCTGCCGCCCTTACGTCTTCACCGCCAGCCTGCCGCCCAGCGTCGTCGCCACCGCCGCCACCAGCATCCGCAAGCTGATGCACGGCGGCAACAAGCGCGCGCACCTCTGGGAAAATTCCAAGCGCCTGCATGGCGGCCTGAAGGATCTGGGCTTCAAGCTGGGCACCGAAGAGCCGCAGAGCGCCATCGTCGCCGTCATCATGCCGGACCTGGAACAGGGCGCGGCCATGTGGGAGGCGCTGCTGCACGAAGGGCTGTACGTGAACCTCGCGCGTCCGCCGGCCACGCCGGCCAACATGACGTTGCTGCGCTGTTCGCTGTGCGCCGAGCATTCCGAAGAGGAAGTCGGCACCATCCTGGGCATGTTCGAGCGTGCCGGGAAGGCCGTGGGCATCATCTGACGCGGATCCGTCGGCGGAACCGTGAGTGGCCTTCACCCGTCTCCCTGACAAAGGAGACGACACCATGAAGACCACAAATTCAGGCAGCGCGACTTACGAAGGCCTCGGCAAGGGCGGGAAAGGCCATGTGTCCACCGGCTCCGGCGCACTGTCCGCCCAGCCCTATGGATTCCAGACCCGTTTCGAAGATGAAGCCGGCACCAATCCCGAAGAACTGATCGCCGCGGCACATGCCAGCTGCTTCACCATGGCGCTCAGCTTCAAGCTGGCCGAGGCGGGGCATGAGGACGGTTCCATCACGACCAGCTGCGAAGTGACGCTGGAGAAGGACGATGGCGGCTTCACCGTCACCAAGTCCGCGCTTTCAACCAAGGCCAAGGTGCCCGGGCTCGACAAGGCGAAGTTCGAGGAGCTGGCGGGCGAGGCGAAGACCGGTTGCCCGATCTCCAAGCTGCTGCACACCGAGATTACGCTGACGACGCAATTCGAAGGCTGACCTTCGCGGCCAGCAATGAAGCGGCGGGGTGCGAACAGGCGCCCCGCCCTTCTTGCGTCAGCCGCCCAGGCCCAGGCTTTCGTAAGTAGCCCCGGCGCATTTGTCGGCCGGATCCTCACCGCCGCTGCCGACCTGCGTCAGCACGATGATGCCGCCCACCACCAGCGCGACGAAGGCGATGGTGACGAGGCCTAGGTACTTCTCGATGAAGGTCTTGATGGGCGCGCCGAACACGCGGAACAGCACGCCGACGGTGAAGAAGATCATGCCCCGCCCCACGATGCTGGCGAGCACGAAGGTGACCAGGTTCATGCCTACGAAGCCCGATGCGATGGTCAGCAGCTTGAAGGGTACGGGCGTTGCGCCCGCAATCAGGATCGCCTCGAAATCGAACTCGCGCAAATAACAGGCGGCGGTGGGGAAGCTTTCGGTCATGCCCAGCAGGCCGACCAGCTGGCGGCCCACGCTGTCCCACAGTCCCCAGCCGATGGCATAACCCAGCAGCCCGCCCGCAACGGAGGCCAGCGTGGCGATCACGCCGAAGCGGATCGCTTTTTTCGGTTCGGCCAGGCACATCAGGCCTAGCAGTGGGTGCGGCGGGATGGGGAAGAAGCTGGCTTCCACGAAGCAGAACAGCGCCAGCCAGCCCTGCGCATGGGGATGCGCGGCCTTTTCCATCACCCAGTCGTACAAGGCGCGAAGCCAGCGGCTTACCATTGATCCGTCCCACCCGTCATTGCGAGCGACCGACAGGTCGCGCGGCAATCCATCATTCAGTCCCTGCAAGAACGCGCCGTGGATCGCCGCGTCGCTGCGCTCCTCGCAATGACGAGGAAATGGGCGATTACGCGAGCGACCTGCCCCCTGCAAGTCCAGCGAAATAACCTATCTGGCACATTTTTATTGACATCGTCACGATCTTTGGTTAGAGAAACGGAACATCGCGATAGACCGATTCGAAAGGGCGGCGCTCCAGGAGGGGCGGCCGCCCTTATCGCGTCCGGTTTCGCAGGCATTTTCCGGGGGTCGTGACATGGGGAAAAACAGGAAAGAGAAGGGCGCCGTCCAGCTGTCCAATTGGGAAGCGGACTTCCTTACCGCCCTGGCTGCGGGCGAAACGGTTGCTGCGGCGTGCCGCCTGGTCGTCATCGATCCGAGCACTGCCTATTACCGGCGCAATCATCATGCGCATTTCGCCGCACAATGGGAGAAAGCGATCAAGTCCGCCGAGCCGGCGAAACAGCGGGCGACCAGGCGGGCGCAATGGAAGGACCAATTCCTCGAAGCTCTGGCATCCACATCGAACGTGACCAAATCGGCCGAAGCGGCAATGATACCGGTGGCAACGGCATACAAGGAACGGCGCACCAACCGGGATTTCGCACGCCAGTGGCTGGAAGCGCTGCAGGAGGGTTATGCTCACCTGGAGCTCGAAACGCTGGAGCGGTTGCGGCACGGTGTCCCGGCGAACAGCAACAAGTTCGACATCGCCAACGCCCTGCGGCTGCTGACCCTGCACAAGGACACGGTGGCCAAGGAACGCGCCCGCCACACGATGAAGGACGAGGACGAGATCCTGCTGGGGATCGAGCGCAAGATCGACCGGCTGCGCGCCCGTGAGCGCGAGGGGCAGAAACTGCTGGCGGACCTTTCGCAGGCGGAAAGCCCGGATGCTTGAGCCGGACCGGCGGCGTTTCCTGCTCGACCTGGACGACCTGACAACGCAGGAAAAGCGCAAGGTGCTGAAGCACTTCTCCGACAGTGAGCAGGAACGCTTCGACACGCACTGGCGGCTGTGGGCGCGGCCCGAACAGATGCCGCCTGCGCATGACGACTGGCACACCTGGCTGGTCTGCGCCGGGCGCGGCTTCGGCAAGACACGCGCCGGGGCGGAATGGGTGCGCAAGGTGGCGCGCGGCGACGGCGATGCCCGCATCGCGCTGGTCGGCGCATCGCTGGCCGAAGCGCGCAGCGTGATGGTGGAAGGGGAAAGCGGCGTGCTCGCCTGCTGCCCGCAGTGGGAGCGGCCCGCCTTCTCGCCCTCGCTCGGGCGGCTGGAATGGCCCAATGGCGCGCAGGCGCAGCTCTATTCCGCTGCCGAACCGGAAGGCCTGCGCGGCCCGCAATTCAGCCACGCCTGGTGTGACGAGATCGGCAAGTGGACGCTGGCCGGGGACCGGGCGCAGCGGGCGTGGGACAATCTCGTCATGGCCATCAGGCTGGGCGAGCGGCCGCAACTGGTGGCCACCACCACGCCGCGCGCCGTGCCGCTGGTGAAGGACCTGTTCACCCGCGCCGATACGGACCGGCAGATCGTTGTGACGCGCGGATCGACTTACGACAACGTGGCCAACCTGCCGCAGCGCTTCGTCAATTCGGTGCGCCGCCGCTACGCCAGGAGCGCGCTTGGACGGCAGGAACTGGACGGCGAATTGCTGACCGATGTCGAGGGCGCATTGTGGAACCGCGCTCTGCTGGAACAGTGCCGCGAGGACGTGCCGAGCGAGCCTTGCACGCGCATCGTCGTGGGCGTGGACCCGCCCGCCAGCGCCAATGGCGATGCCTGCGGTATCGTGGTGTGCGGCGTGACGGAAAGCGGCGTGGGCAAGGTGCTGTCCGATGCCAGCATCGCGAAGCCCAGCCCCGAACGCTGGGCCAGGGCCGTCGCCCGCGCGGCGCGCGCCTGGAACGCGGACCGCGTAGTGGCGGAGGCAAACCAGGGCGGCGCGATGGTGGCGAGCGTTCTGCGCGCGGCGGAATACAGCCTGCCGCTGAAACTGGTCCACGCCAGCCGCGGCAAGGTCGCCCGCGCAGAGCCGGTCGCCGCGCTCTACGAAGCGGGCCGCGTGCGTCACGCGCAATGCTTCCCGAAGCTGGAAGACGAACTCTGCGGCCTGATGAGCGGCGGCGACTACCGCGGCCCGGGGCGGTCACCGGACAGGGCGGACGCACTGGTCTGGGCGCTGACGGAACTGATGCTGAGCCGCAGCGGCAGGCCGCGGGTCAGCGGGTTTTAAAAGAAGCAGCGGGACCCCCGATCAAGTCCGGACCGACGTTGAACTGAAAAATTGCCGTCACCCCGGCCCCAGAGCCGGGGTCCCGCTTCCTTCATGGCGCTAAGTCAGAAGATCGAAGAGATCGTCCCAGTCCGGGTTAGCCTTTTCAATCAGATCGAACTTCCACACGCGCCGCCACTTCTTGATGCGCTTCTCGTGCGCGATGCACTCATCGATCGTGTTGCCTCGCTCCACCCAAACAAGGCGTGTGAGTCCGTATTTTTTGCAGAATTCCGAACCCCGGCCCTCGCGGTGCTGGGTAACCCGAGCCGCGAGGTCGGATGTGACACCGACATAGAGCGTGCCGCGATAACGGTCCGCCATGATGTAGCACCAGCCGCCCTGTTTTTCGCGATCCATCCGTTATTTCCAAAGGAAGCGGGACCCCGGGTCAAGCCCGGGGTGACGCAGAGATTTGGAATATCCGTCAGCCCGCCCCCCGAGCCGGGGTCCCGCTTCCTCCCAATCGGAGAATCCCATGTCCATCCTTGAAAACCTGCGCTCCGCCTTCAAGGGCGGGGCGGGATCGCGTGTGCCGCTTGCACGCGGATATGCCTCGCCCTGGCAGTGGGCGCACGAGACGGGCGGCGCGACACCGCCCTACGATTATCGCCATGCCATCCGGCGGGCCTATCTCGACAATCCGGTGGCGCAGCGCGCGGCGCGGATCGTGGCCGAGGGCGTGGGCAGCGCCCCGCTGGTAGAGACCGACACCCGCGCCCTCGCGCTGGTCCAAGCGACGAGTGCGGGGCAGTCGCTGCTGGAAACGCTCGCCGCGCAGCTGCTGCTTCACGGCAATGCCTTCGTACAGGTCAGCCGCGACGCCGCCGGGCATCCGGTGGAGCTGTTTGCGCTGCGGCCGGAGCGCGTCTCCATCGTGCCGGACGAGAATGGCTGGCCGTCCGCCTTCCGTTACAAGGTGGGGGACCGCGAGCTGGTGCTGGGCGCCGAGGATGCCGATGGCTGGCCGCAGGTCATCCATCTGAAGCACTTCCACCCGGCGGACGACCATTACGGCGCAGGCGCGCTTTCGGCCGCCGACCAGGCGGTGGCGATTCACAACGCTGCCGCGCGCTGGAACCGGGCGCTGCTGGAGAACGCGGCGCGGCCTTCCGGGGCGCTGGTCTACGACACGGGCGACGGCGCGACGCTGACGCCCGACCAGTTCGAGCGGCTGAAGGCGGAACTCAGCCAGGCCTATGCCGGCAGCGGCAATGCCGGGCGGCCCATGTTGCTGGAGGGCGGGCTCAGCTGGCAGGCCATGTCGCTGTCGCCCGCAGACATGGATTTCGCCGAGCTGAAAGCGGCCGCCGCGCGCGACATTGCGCTGGCGCTGGGCGTGCCGCCCATGCTGCTCGGCCTCCCGGGCGACAACACCTATTCCAATTACCGCGAGGCGAACCGCGCCCTCTGGCGCCTGACGCTGCTGCCCATGGCGGGCAAGATCCTGGGCGGGCTGGCCGAAGGGTTGGCAGGCCATTTCCCCGATCTCGACCTGCGCGTCGATCTCGACCACGTGCCCGCGCTGGCGGAGGACCGGGAGAAATTGTGGGCACAGGTGAGCGGGGCCGACTTCCTCTCGCCAGCCGAGAAACGCGCCATGCTGGGCCTCGCGCCCCAAGCCGAAGGAGACGCCGAATGAACCGTGAAGACATGCTGGCGAGGCTGATCTCGCAGGCCGCTAGTGAGGGGACGGACCTCGTCACCCTTCGCGCCATCGTGGAGGAATCGAGCGAGCTCGGCGCAAACCGCGTGCTATCCCGCCTCGGCCTCGCCGACGAAGGCGCCTGCGAGGACCTCGACGAATTGCGCGACCTGCTGGGGGCCTGGCGCGCCGCCAAGGCCAGCGCCTGGAAGGCCGCGATCGAGTGGGCCGTGCGCGGCGTGATGGCGCTGCTGCTGATCGGCATTGCCGTGCGGCTCGGCGTGCCGGGGATGCTGCGATGACCCCGGATCGGGTCCGGGGCAGGAGCGATACGATGCGTATCGCCGGATACGCTGCGCTGTTCGATGTGCCGGATGCCGGGCGCGACACCATCCGCCGCGGCGCCTTTGCCCGCACGCTGAGCGAGCAGCGCAGCATCCCCCTCTACTGGCAGCACAAGCCGGAGCAGCGCATCGGCTGGGTCCGCACCGCCCGCGAGGACGAGCGCGGCCTGCGCGTGGTGGCGGAGATCGACAATCCGCAAGGCCGCGCCGCACAGATGCTGCGCCAGCGCGCGGTCAACGGCCTCAGCTTCGGCTACCGGGCGCGCGGCTTCCACCGCTCAGCACAAGGGCGCGTGCTGGAGGATATCGACCTGTTCGAAGTCAGCCTCGTCACCCATCCCCTGCAACACGGATCGCGCGTGCACTTGGTTGCATAGACTGTCTCATGCAGCCGCCTCCGCGGCTGGGTCCTCCCGGCTACTCCCTCCCCCCGGATCAAGTCCGGGGTCCGGGGCCGGTCCGGGCGGCCGGTCGGCCTTGCGGTCGACTGGTCGTCGACCCGGCTCAGCTGGGACCTTGGACGGCCCGCAGAAGCGGGCCGCAAGCGCGACCGCGCGCCCGCAGGTGCCCCGAAGCCCAAATCTACTTGGGCGGAGGGAGCGGCACCGAGGATGCTCGCACGGAGGTGCGAGCGAAACACAAGCATTCTCCCCCCGAAGAAAGGTGAATACCCCATGGAAATGACCCCCAATACCGCCGCCGCTGCGGACACCGTGCTGGACGACAGCTTCGACATCGTCGCCCGGCAGGACCGCGCGGAGGAGTCGATCGTCTCGCTGCGCTCCGACGTGGACGAGGTGAAGGCCCGCGTGGACAAGATCGGCCGCGCGGCTGCCCGCCCGGCTCTGGCCACCTCTCCCGCCGCCAGCACCGAAGTGAAGGGCTTCGTCGATGGCTATCTTCGCAATGGCCGCGAGACCGAGGTGAAGTCGCTGAGCGCCACCACCCCGGCGGATGGCGGCTATGCCGTCCCGCGCGAAATCGATGCCGCCATCAGTGCGGAGCTGAAGGAAATCAGCCCGATCCGCGCCCTCGCGCAGGTCGTCCAGGTCGGCAGCGCAGGCTATCGCAAGCTGGTGAGCACCGGCGGAACGGCCAGCGGCTGGGTGTCCGAAACGGCATCGCGGCCCGATACCGACACGCCGCAGTTCGCCGAAATCGCCCCGCCCTTCGGCGAGCTTTACGCCAACCCGGCCGCGAGCCAGGCCATGCTGGACGATGCCGGTTTCGATATCGAGGCCTGGCTGGCGAGCGAAATCGCGATGGAATTCGCCCGCGCGGAAGGGGCAGCCTTCGTGTCCGGCACGGGCGCGGACCAGCCGCTCGGCTTCCTGTCCTCGCCCGTCTCCATGGCCGGTGACGCGGTGCGCCCCTTCGGAAGTCTGCAGTATATCGGCAGCGGCGATGCGAACGGCTTCGACACCAATCCGGAAAGCCGCCTGATCGACCTCGTGCACACGATGAAGGCCGGCCACCGGCAGGGCGCGAGCTGGGTGATGAACTCCTCCACCCTGTCCGAAGTGCGCAAGTTGAAGACGGCCGATGGCGCGTTCCTGTGGCAGCCGGGCCTGGTCGAAGGGCAGCCGGACCGCCTGCTGGGTTACCCGGTGGTGGAAGCGGAAGACATGCCGGATGTTGGCGCGGGCGCTTTCCCCATCGCCTTCGGCAACTTCCGCGCCGGTTACCTGATCGCGGAACGCAGCGCCACACAGGTGCTGCGCGATCCCTTCACCAACAAGCCCTTCGTCCACTTCTACGCCACCAAGCGCGTGGGCGGCCAGGTGCTCGATAGCGCGGCGATCAAGCTGCTGAAGATCGAGGAATAAGGCATCTTTGTTAGCCTCAAGCGCCGGCGGCTGCGTCCGCAGCCTTGGCTAGCGCGCTAACCGCGCGACGGGCGGTCGCCCTTTGGCTGCCGCGACCAGGAACCCTCAAAAGATTCTGGACGCGCAAGTTCGGTCCGCCGCAGGTGGACCGCAAGGGCGACCGCCCGCCCGCAGGTGCCCCGCAGCGAAGCGGAGGGAACAGCACCGAGGACGCAGCCGCGGACGCGACTGCATGAAACAAGTGGACAATTTTATGAACCGCACGATCCTGGTGCCCCCCGCTCCGGCGGATGCGGCGCTGCGCGAGCTGAAGGATTGGCTCGCCATCACCAACACTGCCGAGGACGCGCTACTGACTGGCCTGATCGGCGCGGCGCTGGAGGCCTGCGAAGGCTTCACCGGCTCGCTTCCCCTGGAGGCGACCTGCGAGGAAATCCTGCCCGCAGGCGGCGGCTGGCGCGGACTGACCACCCGGCCCGTCCAGGCCGTGCTGGGCATGGAAGGCATTCCGGCGGAGGGTTCGCGCTTCAGCTTCGCACCTGACGCATTCGAGGCCGACCTCGATGCTCATGGCGGCGCGCATGTCCGGATCATACGGCAGGGCGCGGCGGGCCGCATCGCGGTGCGCTTCATCGCCGGTCTCGCCGCTGATTGGGACTCGCTGCCCGACGCGCTGCGCCACGGCGTGGTGCGCCTTGCGGCGGAGCTTTATCGCCAGCGGGACGAGAGCCGGGCCTCGGCCAATCCGCCCAGCGCCGTGGCTGCCCTGTGGCGGCCCTGGCGGCGGCTGAGGGTGGCCTGATGCTGCAGGCGAAAACGCGCGATGGTGCGCTGGCAAGCCAGCTGGCTGCGAAGGCCCGCCAGATGGCGAGGGCGCATACTGCGAACCGCCTGCTGTCCCGCCGGGCAGATCCGCTGCGCTGGCGCAAACCCGGCCTGCTTTGGCCGCATTTTTGATTTCGCCCTCAAACGCCGGGCGCGGTCCGTCCGGACCGCTTGGCTTCGCGGCATAAGCCGCGACGGCCGGTCGGCCTTGCGGTGCGCATGCGCGCACCGAACTTCGCCAGGAGCAAAGTATGGAAACCCTCCTCCGCGCCGCACTCATCGACTGGTTGCGCGCCGATCCCGCGCTTGCCGCAACGCTTAATTCCGTCACGGAAGAGGCGCCAACGCGTGCGAGCCATCCCTGGCTTGCCATCGCCGCCAGCGCCTCCGCCGACTGGAGCACCAAGAACCGGCGCGGGCGCGAAGTTCGCGTGGCGCTGGAGCTGCATTGCCGGGGCGACGATCCCGCCACCGCCGCAGAGCTTGTCCGCGCCATAGAGCTGCGCGTGGAAGGCCTGCCGCGTGATCACCCCGGCCTTACCATCGTCACGACGCAGTTCCTGCGTGCCCGGGCCGAGCAACGCCCCGGCAACATCCGCGCCATGCTGATGGAATACCGCTTCCGATTGCTTGAAAACTGACATTGCTCGTCACCCCGGCCCCCGAGCCGGGGTCCCGCTGCCTTCCAGTGCAGCTTCGGAACGAGCGGGACCCCGGATCAAGTCCGGGGTGACGAAAATTTCTAGGCCATTCTGTTCGCACAACCGCCCTCCCCTCCTCTGACTTGGAGGAGGGCCCAACACCCTCACATTCTTTCGGAGACATACCATGCCAGCCCAGAAAGGTGCCGCCTTCCTCCTCAAGATCGGCGATGGAGCCGAGCCGCCAGCCTTCGAAACCGTCGCGGGCCTGCGCACCACGCAGATGTCCATCAATGGCGACACCGTGGTCGTCACGCACAAGGAATCGGGCGGCTGGCGAGAGCTGCTGTCCGGCGCGGGCACGCGGTCCGTCTCCGTCAGTGCGGCGGGCATCTTCCTCGGCAGCCAGGCCGAAGGTTCGATCCGCGCACATGCGCTGGCCGGAACCATCGACGATTACGAGCTGAGCTTCGAGGATGGCGAGCGCCTGCGCGGCCGCTTCCTTGTCCAGCGGCTCGATTACGCCGGGGATTTCAACGGCGAGCGCAGTTACACCATGCAGCTGGAAAGCTCCGGCCCCGTGGTGCCCGCTTGAGCGGCGCCAATCCCCTGCGCGGTGAAGCCTCACTGGATATCGGCGGCGAGCTGCGTGTCCTGCGCCCGACCTTTACCGCGCTCGTCGCGGCGGAGGACGAGCTTGGCCCGCTGTTTGCGCTGGTCGAGCGCGCCGGCGAGGGCCGCCTGAAAATCGCCGAACTGGAAGCCCTGTTCTGGCATTGCCTGGTGGACCGTGAGGACATCACCCGCGCCGAGATGGGCGAGGCGGTGATGCGCGCCGGGCTGGCCGGATGCGCGGCGCCCCTGCGCGCGCTGCTGGGGCAGATCCTGAAAGGCGCCTGATGACAGGCACTTTCTCCGACGCGGCGCAGCGGCTGGCAGGCCTGGTGCCGCGCGCGCTGGGCTGGACGCCCGACCAGTTCTGGGCCGCCACGCCGGAAGAGCTGGCGGCAATCTTTTCGAACGAAACGCACGCCGCGCCGGACCAGCCACTGGACCGCGCAGGGCTGCAGGCAATGCTGGAGCGCGAACGCCATGGATGATGAACTGGAAACGCTGATGGTGGACGTGCGGGCGAGCACGGACGGCTTCAGATCCGATATCGAGGGGCTGCGCAGCACGATCGACAGCTCGCTGGTCGATGGCTTTGCCCGCGCCGGCAATGTGCTGGAGCGCGGCCTGCTGGGCGCAATCCGCCGCGGCACGCTGGGCTTCGACGATCTGAAGCGCGTGGCGCTCGACACACTGAACGAGATTGCCGCGCAGGCGCTGAAGAGCGGCATCGGCAATCTGTTCGGCGGTGGCCCGGCCACCAGCGGCAGCGGCGGCCTCGGCGGACTGCTGACGGGCGCACTGGGCGCCATCTTCGGCCTTCCGGGGCGCGCGACCGGCGGCCCCGTCTCGCCCGGCCAGGCTTACCTTGTGGGCGAGCGCGGGCCGGAAATGTTCGTGCCCACCAGCGCGGGCCGGGTCGAAACCGGACAGGGCGGCTCGGGCACAGGCGCGCGCGATGTGCGCGTCGCCATCCAGATCGCCGCGCCGCGCGGGAGCAGCGCGCCGCGCTCGCTCGAACGCTCCGGCCGGCAGGTCGCGGCGCAGGTCCGCAACGCCTTGCGGCAGGTTTGAAGGAGGCTTGCATGGCATTCTGGCTCGCAGACAAGCGCGAAGGGCAGGACACGGACTTCATCCAGCGCTTCGATCCGCATTATTGGACCGTCGATTTCCCCCGCCCGATGATGGCCAGCGCGGTCTCCGCCGGACCGGCGGACCTGCAGGTGGACCTGGTTTTCCATCGAAAATCCGACCTTTGCGGCCTGATCTGGGCGAGCGAGGATGCGTGGGACCACCCGCTGCTCGGCTATGAC
This sequence comes from Paraurantiacibacter namhicola, assembly GCF_001687545.1. Taxonomy (NCBI): domain Bacteria; kingdom Pseudomonadati; phylum Pseudomonadota; class Alphaproteobacteria; order Sphingomonadales; family Erythrobacteraceae; genus Paraurantiacibacter; species Paraurantiacibacter namhicola. The sequence continues at coordinate 275,051 of NZ_CP016545.1, forward strand.
ACGGACCGCGACTATGCGCGCACAACGCTGCGCTTCGACTGGCGCAGCAGCGGCGACATGATGCCGCTCGATGCGGTCAACGGCCCGACCCTGACCATCGAGGGGCGCGATGCCGCTGGCCAGCAGCGATCCTGGTATGTGCGGCTGTGGAATTACGCCATCGGATCGCCCACCGATGCGCGGATCGAGCTGCCCTTCTCCAGCCTTTCGGGCGGATGGGACATCTCGGAAAATCCGGACCCGGTGTGGCCGTCCGACATCGACCGCATGTTCATCTCGCTGGTCCCGACAAGCTACGCGGCGGGCGACGACACCCTGCTGCCAACGCCCGCACAGGCGCAGGTCACGCTGGCCAATATCGCCTGCGAAGGCGAACGGGCCATGCTCGTCATCGGCGATGCCATCCTGCCTGCGCACGGCGTGCAGATGGCGACCGCTTACGACGATAGCTACAATCTGAACCCGGCCCGCGTGCTGCGCAATTGTCGCCAGCTCGGCTATCGTGGTCGCATCTGCCATTATGTCGGCATGAGCCATTTCATGGCGCTTGCCGACCGCGGCGACGTGGTGCTGGAGGTGGCGCAGCCCGCTGAACTCTGCACCCCTGCGGAACGGTGGCATGCCAGCTTCTTCGCAGCCTGCGCGGCGGCGGACTTCCAGCCGATCGTCTCCCTATCCTATGAGCTGTTCGCGGAAATCTGCCCCGATACTTGGCAGCAGCGCGCGCATGACGGCACGCCCGGCCGCACCGGCTGGGTCCCGCCCTCCGCCCTGCTTTCTCCGGCCAGCAGCGATGCGATGGACTGGCTGCAAGCGGCGGCGCGCGCCTTCACTGCCCTGCAACTGGCAGCAGGCCTGCCCGTGCTGTTCCAGGTGGGCGAACCCTGGTGGTGGACCCCGGCGGACGGCGCAATCTGCCTGTATGACGATGCCGCCCGCGCCGCGCTGGGCGGCAATCCACCTGTCATAACGGATATGCGCGCGCCGCTGGACCAGGCGCAGCTGGACCTGCTCGACGCGGCAGGCGCGCTGCTGGCTGCCTCTACGATCGCACTGGCCGATGCCGTGCGTGCCGAAGCGGGCGCGGCGGGCGCGGAAACCATGCTGCTGGCCTTCACCCCCACGATCCTGGCCGAGGACATGCCGGAGCTTCGCCGCGCAAACCTGCCCACCGGCTGGGCCTGGCCGGCCTTCGACCGCCTGCAGCTGGAGGATTACGACTGGCTGACCGCCGGGGCCGAAGCCCTTCGCAAGGCCGCCTATCGCACGGTGGACGAACGCCTCGGCTACCCGCGCGAAAGGCAGGATTACCTCTCCGGCTTTGTCCTGCGGCCCGAAGACGCCGCCGCTTTCTGGCCGCGCATCGACGCCGGCCTGGACGAGGCGGCCAGCCGCGGGATCGAACACCTCTATGTCTGGGCGCTGCCGCAGGTCTGCCGCGACGGATATTTGCGCCTGCCCGCCAGCAAGGATGACGACATGCAAGCCTTCGACGATGTGCCCTATCCGCTCGCCCTGGGGCGCGACACCATGACCAGCCCCGAATTCGTGACCAATGTCTCGGTCACCGCATCTGGGCACGAGAGGCGCAGCAGCCAGTGGGCCGACGCGCGCACACGCTATGACGTGGGTCCCGGTATCCGCTCCGAGGCGGAAATGGCGGTCCTGCTCCAGTTTTTCCGCGCGCGGCGCGGTGCTGCTCGCGGCTTCCGCCTGTCCGATCCCTTCGACCATTCGAGCAACGGCATGACCGGCACCCCCACGCACACCGACCAGCCCATCGGTACGGGCGATGGGCTGACCGCCAGTTTCCCCTTGGTGAAAAGCTATGGCGACGGCGAGGAGCCACAGGTCCGGCGCATCACCCGCCCGGTGGCTGGCAGCGTGCGCGTGGCAATCGATGGCGAGCCAGCGGCTGGCTGGGCGTTGCAGGACGGCGGCGTTATCGCCTTCGAGACCGCTCCGCCCGATGGCGCTGCGATCACGGCGGGCTTCCTGTTCGACGTGCCCGTCCGCTTCGCCGAAGACCGGCTGGACCTCAGCGCGCTGGCCTTCCGTGCAGGCGAGGTGCCGTCCATTCCGCTGGTCGAATTGCGGGAGGCGGTATGAGCCGGACCTTCTTCGCCAATGAGCTTGAGGGCACGGCCACCTTCTGGCGCATCCTGCGGCGCGACGGCGTGGCGCTGGGTTTCACCAGCCATGACCGCGACCTGATGCTGGGCTCGCTCCGCCTGCGTGCCGCTCCCGGAATGCTCTCCGCCGCCATCAGCCGCACAGCCGATTTCGCGCCCGACAGCGCCGAAATCCGCGGCGCGCTGGCGCATGATGCGATCGCCGCAGAGGAGCTCTCCAATGGCCAGTTCGATGGCGCGCAGGTCGAAAGCGGTATCGTCGACTGGGAGACGGGCGAGCACGCCGTCCTTTATCGCGGAGAAATGGGCGCCATCTCGCGGCAGGGGACCAGCTTCGAGGCCGAGCTGCTTTCCGCCAAGGCGCAGCTGGCCCGCGACGATATCCCGCGCACCAGCCCGACCTGCCGAGCAGAGTTCTGCGGACGGGAATGCGGGGTCAATCCCGCCCGCCACACCGTGGAAGGTAAAGCCCAGCGCATCGCGGCGGATAGCAACGCCGTCGCCTTTGTACGCGGCGGCACCACGATCGTCGATCCGCTTTATGCTGGCGGAACGGTGCGCTGGTTCGACGGCCCGCATGCGGGAGTGACGATGCAGGTGATTGCCATTTCGGCAGAAGGCTTCGTGCTCGACCGGCCGCTGGACCCAGCGCTTGCGACGGGGACTTCGGCGCGCCTTCGCACGGGATGCGATCACACGCTCGCCACCTGCCAGTCGCGGTTCGGCAATGCCGTGAACTTTCGCGGCGAGCCATTCGTACCCGGCAACGACCTGCTCACACGCTACCCCTCGAACTGATGCCAGCATCTGACGGCGCGGCCATCGCTGCTGCCGCGCGCAGCCTGGTCGGTGCACCCTTTCGCCTGCATGGCCGGGACCGCGTGACCGGGGTCGATTGCGTGGGCCTGGTCCTCCAGTCGCTCGGCGCGGATCCGGCGGCAATTGCGGCGTGCTCACAATACCGCATGCGGCAGCAGGCGCCGCCGGACCTCGCTCGAATCGCCCGCACGCTTGGCCTTGCGCCCGTGCGGGACGAGCGCCGCGAAGGCGACGTGGTCGCTCTGGCCATGTCTGCCTCGCAGATCCATTTCGGGATCGTGACCCACGAAGGCCTTGTCCACGCCCATGCCGGGCTTGGCCGCGTCACCCTCTCGCCCGAGCCCATTCCCTGGCCTGTACTCGGCTGCTGGCGCACGCGCCCCTGAAGGACCACCCATCATGGCCACACTCGTTTTCACCGCCATCGGCACGATCATCGGCGGGCCGCTCGGCGGTGCACTCGGATCGCTCATCGGCAACCAGATCGACCGTGCGGTCGTCGGCAGCCCCAGCCGCGAAGGACCGCGCCTGAAGGAACTGGCCGTCACCACCAGCAGCTATGGCACGCCGATCCCGCGCGTGTTCGGCCGCATGCGCATGCCCGGCACGGTGATCTGGGCGACCGATCTGATCGAGCGCAAGGAAGAGAGCGGCGGCGGGAAGGGCTCGCCCCGCGTGACCACTTACGCCTACTCCGCCAACTTCGCAGTCGCGCTGGCCAGCGAGCGCATATCCGGCGTCGGCCGCATCTGGGCGGACGGGAACCTGCTGCGCGGTGCTGCGGGCGACCTGAAGGCGGGCGGGCAATTGCGGATTTACAATGGTGACGGCGATGCCGCGCCCGACCCGCTCATCGCATCGGACAGGGGCGCAGCCTGCCCGGCCTTTCGCGGCACGGCCTATTGCGTGTTCGACGGTCTCGACCTCGCCGATTTCGGCAACCGGATACCCGCACTCAGCTTCGAGATTTTCGGGGGAGAGGGCGCGCCGAGCCTCGTCGACATGGTCGCACCGCTCGCTGCCGATGCGGGAGGGGCGCCGTTACCCGGGCTCGAGGGCTACACCCATGACGGCGGCACGCTCACCTCCGTCATGCAGTCCATCGACACGCTGTATCCGCTGTCCTGCGATACCGGCGGAAGTGCCCTGACCATCCAGTCTGCCGCGCTCGGGCTGGACAATCCCATCGCGCTCGGCGAGCCGACAATGGCGGGCGAGGACGCGGACACTTTCGCACCGCTGACAGGGGAGGTCAGCCGCAGGCAGGCGGACGCCCGGCAAATCCCGCAGGCCGTGCGCTATTACGACCCTGCACGCGATTACCAGATTGGGATGCAACGTGCCGATGGCCGCGCAAGGCCGGGTCATGCCGGCACGCTAGACTTTCCCGGCACGCTCGCCGCCGAGACTGCACGCTCGCTTGCCAGCGATGCAGCCGAGCGGGCGGCATGGGCGCGCGACCTCGTATCCTGGCGCACGGCGGAGCTTGCCGTCGGCGTGCGCCCCGGCTCCGTAGTCACCCTGCCGGACCGGCCGGGAAAATGGCGCGTGGTGCGGTGGGAGTGGCGCGATACCGGCGTCGAACTCTCGCTCGAGCGGATCGTGCGCGCCGCCGCACCGGCCATGCCAAGCGATCCCGGCACATCGCTGCCCAAGTTCGATTTTGTGACGCCGCCAACGCTGCTCGAAGCCTTCGAAGTCCCCTTCGATGGTTCGGGAGACGCTGGCCTTCGCGTCGCCTATGCCGCCGCCAGCGCCCCCGACGCCGGATGGCGCGGCGCGGGCCTGTCACTGGTCACGCCGGCCGGGCTGGAGCCGATCGGCGTTACCGGCCGGACACGGGCCGTGATCGGCAGCCTCCACACCGCGCTTGCCCCAAGCGACGCGCTGCTTTTCGAGGCGGGTGCGTCAGTAGAAGTCGACCTCGCCGCGCCCGATCTCGCGCTCGTGCCGGCATCGCCGCAGGCGGTCCTCGCTGGCGCCAATGTGGCCATGATTGGCGGCGAGGCGATCCAGTTCTCAGGCGCACAGCGGATCGAGGGATCGCGCTGGCGGCTCACCGGCCTGCTGCGCGGACGCGGCGGAACCGAGATTGCGGCCTTCACCGGTCATTCCCCGGGCACGCCGTTCGTACTCCTCGATGCCGCGCCAAGCCGACTGGATGCGGCGAGCCTTGGCACACAGGATGAAAGGCAGATCGCAGCAGAAGGGATCGGGGACTTCGCACCGGTCGTGGTCCCGCTTCGCAATGAAGGACTCAGCCTGCGCCCGCTCCATCCCGTCCATCCGCGCAAGGCCACCTCAAGCGATGGCGGAATGCTGCTGGGCTGGACCCGCCGCACCCGCGGCAGCTTTGAATGGCGCGACCATGTCGACGTGCCGCTGGTGGAAGAGCGCGAGGCCTATCGCATCGGGCTTGGCCCCGTGGCGGCCCCAGTTCGAATCTGGGAAGCAGCCAGCCCCTCGCTCGAAATCCCCGCCGATCTGCTTGCGAGCCTCAGGGCCAGTTTCGCCGGTTCGCCGCTGTGGGTGCAGCAGGTGGGCCGCTTCGACCTCTCGCCGCCGCTGCTGCTCGGCACAATCGACTGACCATCCCTGAAGGACCCCCTTGCAATGACCGATCCCGTATCCCTGCAATCCACCACTCCGCGCCTTGGCCTGCCCCTGCTCCATGTGGGCCAGGCGCAGAAGGAAGTGACGGTGAACGAGGCGCTGCTGCGCGCCGATGCCCTTCTGCAACCTGCGGTCGAAGGCGAGCTGGCAGCCCCTCCGCCCAGCGCCGAGGATGGGCAGGCGTGGATCGTGGCCGCTGGCGCAGGTGGTGCCTGGACTGGTCATGACGGATCGCTGGCCTATCGCTCGGCAGGCACCTGGCTATTCACCGCGCCGTTCGACGGGCTGACGGTCATGGACAAAACGGCGGGGCAGGCCGCACGCTTCGATGGCGCATGGATGCGGGCCACCACCCCTGCGGCTCCTTCCGGCGGGGATACTGTCGATGCCGAAGCGCGCACGGCGATAGCGGAGCTGGTCTCCATCCTGGTGGCATCCGGCGTGCTGGCGGCAGGCTGACCGGACCTTTTTGCGCGCCGCGCCGTTATCTTCGGAAAACTGCCGGAGGTTTTGCCATGCGTTCGAAAATCCTTGCCGCCCTTCCCGCCCTTGCCTTCCTCGCCGGGTGCCAGACCATCGCCGACGTTCCTACCGAGCGGCTTGGCTCCGCCACGCTGCGCTTCGCCAATGGCCTGCCCGCCGGGACCGCGCAATTCTACGGCAACGGCTCGCAGGTCGATGTCACGGTAGCGCTTGGCGGCTTCTCCGCTGGCGAGCATGCCGTCCACCTGCATACGACGGGCAGCTGCGTCGCACCCGACTTCACCAGTGCAGGCGGGCACCTGAACCCGCGTGGCAACGAACATGGCACGCTGAACCCGCAGGGCGCGCATCTTGGCGACCTGCCCAATGTCACGATCGGTCCGGAAGGCGCCGGAACGGTCAGCGCAACGCTTACCATGCCGCGCGATGAGGCCCTCGAGGCGATCTACGACGCGGACGGTACGGCCATCGTCGTGCATGCCGGCCCCGACGACTACAAGTCCGATCCGGCAGGTGCCGCTGGCAGCCGCGTGGCCTGCGGCGTCTTCACCCGCTGATCAGGCGGGCGGCGCCTCGGCGTAGGGCGTGGGGTCGGGCAACCCGGCCTCGCTAAACCCTTTTGCGCGCAGGCGGCATGCGTCGCAGCGACCGCAGGCGAGGTTCTCGGGCGTCGGATCATAGCATGACCAGCTGAGCCCGGCTGGCAGGCCAAGCCGATCCGCTTCGCGCGCGATATCCGCCTTGGTCATGTCCATCAGCGGCGTGTGGATGGTGAACCCGTCGCCGCCCACGCCATCGCGCGTTGCGAGCCGGGCGGTCTCGGCAAAGCTGGCGATGAAATCGGGCCGGCAATCGGGATAGCCCGAATAGTCGAGCGCGTTCACACCGATGAAGATGTCGTGCGCGCCAATCGCTTCAGCCCACGCAAGTGTCAGCGACAGGAACACCAGATTGCGAGCCGGGACGTATGTCACCGGAATAGCGGATCCGACGCCCTCCTTGGGCACGTCGATATCGTCGGTAAGCGCGGAACCGCCGAACTGGCGCAGGTCCAGGGGCATCACCACATGCCGCTCCACCCCGACATGGTCGGCGATGGCCCGCGCAGCCTGCAGTTCCACCCTGTGGCGCTGGTTGTAATCAATGGTCAGCGCGCTGATGCGGAAGCCGCTCTCGCGCGCCAGCCCCGCTGCCACCATGGAATCCATCCCGCCGGACAGCAGGATGACGGCATGCCTCTTTGCATTATCGCTCATGCGCAAACGGCTATGCCCGCGTCCCTGCGCGGTCAATCCTCGACCAGGAACTCACGCGAACAGAACGCGCAATCGACGCGAATGAACCCGTCGTCGGAGCGCATTTCATCCCGGTCTTCCTTGCCGAAACGGGCCAGCACGTTCTCGAAATGGATGACCGAGCAGCGGCAACCGCGGCTGAGAGCCGGACCTTGCTCGGTCAGGATCTCGCGCTCCTCGTGATACAGCCGCCACACGATATCCTCGAGTGACAGGTCCGGGTCGAGAAGCTCCTCGTCCTGCAGCGATGCGGCCATGGTGGAGGCATGCTGCCATTCGGGATGATCGAGCCGGACATGCAGTCGCTCGCGGCCTTCCTCGCCATCGGGGAGGTGCTGCAGCAGCATGCCCGCCGCCACAGGGGCGTCCCCGTCCAGCCGGATGGCCGTCCGGATCAGGCTGGGCAGCTGCTCGCTCTGCACGAAATAGCCCTCGACGGCCTCGGCAATCGAGCTGCCTTCCAGCGGCACGATGCCCTGATACCGGCCTGGCTTCACGGCCAGGTCGAATGTTACTGCCAAATGTCCTTCGCCGAACAGCACGGACAGCGGCGCGCCCGGGCTGAGTTCCGCGGCCTTTTCGCGGTCGCAGTCGGCATAGCCGCGCACCTCGCCATCGCGGTAATCGCAGACCATCAGCGTGACGGCGCCGCCCTTGGCCTGCGCCTGCATGGTCAGCTGGCTTCCCTCATCCTTCAGCAGCGAACCCATGAGCGCGCATACCGTGATGGCTTCGGCCAGGAGATGTGCCACGGCCGACGGATAGGCGTGCGTGCCGAGTATCTCTTGCAGAACCGGACCAAGCCGCACCAGCCGCCCGCGCGCATCGCGATCGGGCAGGGCGAAATGGATCGGCTGGTCGAAGCCGGTCTGGCGCAGATTTTCCGGTGCTGTCGTCATGGGGGCCATATGGGGCCGAAGTGCGGGTTTTGAACCCGCAGGCAATCAAAGCTGGCCGAAGCACCAGCGCAGTATGGATTTCTGCGCGTGAATGCGGTTCTCCGCCTCGTCGAAAACGCGCGATTGCGGGCCTTCGAAAACGTCTTCGCTGACCTCGTCCCCGACATGGGCAGGAAGGCAGTGAAGGAGGATGGCATCGGGCCTGGCCTGCTGCATCAGTGCGGCGTCGACCCGGAACGGCTCCATCGCCGCGAGTTTCGCATCCGCATGATCCTGGCCCATGGAAATCCACGTGTCGGTGATGACGACATCCGCGCCGACTGCGGCTTCGGACGCATTGGTCCCGATCGCGACCTGCGCGCCCTGTTCCTGGGCCTGCCGCACGAAATCGGCATCGGGCGCATAGCCATCCGGGCATCCCACGCGCACGTTGAACTTGAAAATCCCCGCCGCTTCCAGAACCGAATGCAGCACATTGTTGCCATCGCCCAGCCACGCAACTTCAAGGCCCGGCAGCGGCTTGCCATTTTCCACGATGGTAAGCAGGTCCGCCACGATCTGGCAGGGATGCGAGCGATCCGTCAGGCCGTTGATGACAGGCACGGTCGCGTGCCGCGCCATTTCCTCGGCCTTGGCGTGATCGTCCGTCCGCAGCATGATGGCATCCGCCATGCGGCTGAGAACGCGGGCCGTATCGGCAATGCTCTCGCCGCGGCCCAACTGGCTCGTCTGGCTGTCGAGCACGAAGGCCGAGCCGCCGAGCTGGCGCATCGCGATATCGAAGCTGACGCGCGTCCGGGTCGAGTTCTTCTCGAAGATCATAGCCAGGACGTGGCCAGACAGCGGGTGGTCGTCATCCGCCCTGCCCTTCGGCCAGTCCCTTCGCGCGCTCTTGCGGTCCTGCGCATCGGCAAGCATCGCCGCAATGGCATCCCCGCCGGCATCCGACAGGTCGAGGAAATGCCGCGCCTGGCTCATTCGGCTTCGAAATTCGCTGCGCCGGCTGAGAGCTTGTCGAAGAATTCGTCGATTTCCGCATCGCCAATGACCAGCGGCGGCAACAGGCGCAGCGTCTTGTCACCGGCCGCCACGGTCAGGAGGCCATGCTTGTCACGCAGGTGCTGCATGAACGGCCGCGGCTCGACATGCATCTGGATGCCCAGCATCAGGCCATGCCCGCGAACGCCCTTGAACAGATCCGGGTAATTGCCGATGAACTGCTCCAGCCGGCCGCGGATGCGCTCGCCCTTGTCGCGCACGGATGCCAGGAACTCTTCGTTGGCAACCGCATCGAGGACCGCCTCGCCTGCGGCCATTGCGAGCGGATTGCCGCCATAGGTCGAGCCATGCGTGCCGAAGACCATCCCGCGCGCCGCCTTCTCGGTGGCGAGGCATGCGCCGAAGGGGAAGCCGCCGCCGATACCCTTGGCAACCGCCATGATGTCCGGCTGGATGTCATAGAGTTCATGCGCAAACAGCTTGCCCGTGCGCGCGACGCCGCTCTGCACTTCATCGAGCACCAGCATCAGGTCATGCTCGTCGGCCAGGCTGCGCAGGCCCTCCAGGAATTCCGGTGAGGCGGGACGGATGCCGCCTTCGCCCTGCACTGGCTCGACCAGGAAGCCTGCGGTGTTCGGACCGATGGCCGCCTTCGCGCCTTCGAGGTCGTCGAATTCGACATATTTGAAGCCCGGAAGCAGGGGCATGAAGCCCTTGTGCATCTTTTCCTGGTTGGACGCGCTGATGGTGGCCATCGTGCGGCCGTGGAAGGCGTTGGAGAAGGTGATCAGCTCATACTTCTCATCATTTCCCGCTGCCTGGTGATAGGCGCGCGCAGTCTTGATCGCGGCTTCCACCGCCTCCGCTCCGGAATTGGTGAAGAACACCGTATCTGCAAAGGTCAGGTCAACCAGGCGCTGCGCGAGGCTTTCACCCTGCGGGCTGCCATACAGGTTTGACACGTGCATCAGCGTTTCCGCCTGCTTCTGGATCGCGCCGATCAGGCCAGCATGCGAATGGCCCAGGAGGTTCACCGCGATACCGGCGGCAAAATCCAGATAACGCTCCCCATGCTCGCCGATAAGGTGGCAGTTCTCGCCGCGAACAGGGCGGACATCGCACCGCGGGTAGACAGGCATGAGCGGCGTGATGGCCATTGCGAAATCCTCTTCAAAGATTGCGGTGCATATTACCGTAACGACAAATGGCGACCCGCCGGGCCGCCATTCGTCATGCTCTATTGAGCAAGGGCAGGCGGGTCAATCGCCTGCGATGTAGCGTGGCTCATTCGGCCGCGCGCGACAGGTTCACGGCAGAATACTTGCCGCGGCGATCCACTTCGAGATCGAATTCGAATCGGTCGCCTTCATCGATGCCTGGCAGGCCGGAACGCTCGACTGCACTGATATGCACGAAGGCGTCTTCCTTGCCATCGTCGCGCGTGATGAAGCCGAAGCCCTTCATGGAATTGAAGAACTTCACCGTTCCCGTGGCACGTTCGCCAGTCAGCTCGCGCTGCGGGCCGCGCTTCTCGACTTCGATGACGTCGCCAACGACCTGGAGGTCGGCCGCGGAGACCTTGCCGCCGCGATCGACTAGGTTGAACTGCAGTTCCTGCCCTTCGGCAAGGCCTTCAAGTCCGGCACGTTCCACCTGGCTGATGTGCACGAAGACATCTTCGCCGCCCTCATCGCGCTGGATGAAGCCGAAGCCCTTCTGCACATTGAAAAACTTCACTTTTCCCTGGCCGGTTCCAACGACCTGGGCAGGCATTCCGCCGCCGCCACCGGGGCCACGCGGTGCGCCGCCGCCGCCAGCACCGCCGCCACCGCCGCGATAGCCACCGCCACCGCCGCCGCCGCCGCGATTGCCGCCACGATCATCGTTATTCCAGCGATCGCCGCCACCGTCGTTCCAGCGATCGCCACCGCTCTGGTAAGGCGGCGGGCCGCCATCACCGAAAGGATTGAAGGATTCTTCGCCGAACCCGTCGCGCTTGTCACGTCCGCGACCGCGGCGATTTTTATCGTAACCCATTACTCGAACTAAACCCCGAACCCGTCCTCGAAACCGACAATTCCGGCGCGGACGGACGAGGCCGCTCCGGAACAACACGCGCAGGGCTATACAGCGAAATACGATTCCGCGCGAACATTTTAAGGGGGCAGCATTTCGGGGCCGGTCGGAGCAGCGCCTGAACGCACGATGTGGCCTTGCGAGACGGGCGCCGATACGTCAATCAGCGCGCATGGATATCATGGCCCTGCTTTCCGACCCGGCCGCCTGGGCGGCGCTGCTCACACTGATCGCGCTGGAGATCGTGCTGGGGATCGACAATCTGATTTTCATCGCGATTCTTTCGAACAAGCTGCCGGAACACCAGCAGCAGAAGGCACGCCGCATCGGGCTTGCGCTCGCACTGATCATGCGGATCGGCCTGCTGATGCTGATCGGCTGGATCGTGACGCTGCAGACGCCCCTGTTCGACCTGGGCATTACCGGCCCGCCGGTCGAGGGCACAAACAAGGCGAGCTTCGAGACCGCCTTCTCAGGCCGCGACCTCATCCTTCTGGTGGGCGGGCTGTTCCTGCTGTGGAAGGCCACGAAGGAAATCCACCATTCGATGGAGCCGGAGGACGACAGCGGCGATCTGCTCGACAAGAGCCCGGGCGCCGCAGTGGTGAAGGCGACATTCGGCGCAGTGATCGTGCAGATCGTGGCGATCGACATCGTCTTCTCGGTCGATTCGATCCTGACTGCCGTGGGTATGACGGATCATATTCCGATCATGGTGACCGCAGTCGTCATCACCGTCGGCGTAATGATGGTGGCAGCCGATCCGCTGGCGCGCTTTATCGAAAAGAACCCTACGCTCGTGATGCTGGCGCTGGCATTCCTGGTCATGATCGGCCTGGTGCTGATCGCAGACGGCTTCGGCTTCCATGTGCCCAAGGGTTACATCTATGCGGCCATGGCCTTCTCCGTGAGCGTCGAGCTGCTCAACATGGTGCAGCGTAATCGGCGGCAGCGGATCAGGCAGGAGGAGGCCGAAGCTGCCGGCTGAGGCGTTATGTCCGGAGAGCTGCTGAAGTTTGGCCTATCATTGGTCGCGATCTGCGCGATGATCGGCTTGGTGGTGCTTCTGAAGCTTGGCCGGGAGGCCGAACCGATTGGCGAGGAGGAAGCCTTGCGATTGGCGCAGCATGCCTTTCCCGGCTTCGATACGGCAGATGTTGCCGTGCTGGACGCAAAGGATGGCGCGCTGGTTCGCGGCGAATCGGGCCGCTGTGTGCTTGTCTATCGGCACGGTTCGAAGTTCGCCGCGGGACTGGTCACGCGCGCGGCGCAAGGGAGTGACGGCGAAGTGGCACTGAGCCTGTCTGGCCGCAGCGCGCAGCAACTGGTCAGGCTGCCTTCTGCGGCGCAAGGCTGGGTACAGCATCTGGCGGATAGGAGCTGAGGCATGGAGAGGTTCGATCCTGTCACTTACGCAATCCCGCTCTTCCTCGCGCTGATCCTGGCGGAGGCCGTCTGGGCTGTACGCAAGGCGCGCTCCGCCTATGAGCCGCGCGATACCGCCGTATCGCTATTCATGGGGCTTGGGAGCACGGTCGCCGGCGCCCTGTCGGCCAGTGCGGTGCTTGCGATGCTGGTCGCTATGCATGGCCTCGTCCTGTTCGATATCGGCTGGGCTTGGTGGGCCTGGATTCTCTGCTTCGTGCTGGATGACCTGGCCTATTACTGGTTCCACCGCACGGCGCACCGCGTGCGCTGGTTCTGGGCGGCGCATGTCAATCACCACTCGAGCCAGCACTATAATCTGACCACGGCTCTGCGGCAGAGCTGGACAGGGTTTCTGGCCCTGTCCTTTATCTTCCGGCTGCCGCTGGCGGCGGTGGGCTTCGAACCGGCGATGATCCTGGCATGCGGCGGGCTCAACCTGATCTACCAGTTCTGGATACATACCGAGGCCATCGGAAGGATGCCTCGGTGGTTCGAAAGCGTGATGAACACGCCCTCCCACCACCGGGTCCATCATGCGGTCAATCCGCAATATCTGGACCGCAATTTCGCGGGCACGCTGATTATCTGGGACCGGATATTCGGCACTTATGAGCCCGAGCGGGATGACGAAGAAATTCGGTACGGCATCGTGCACCAGCTCGGCACCTTCAACCTGCTGCATGTGGCGTTCCATGAGTGGAAAGGTATCGCCAGGGACGTCTGGCACGCCCCTTGGGGCAGCAAGGCGAAGTATCTCTGGAAGCCGCCGGGTTGGAGCCACGATGGCTCACGCGAGACGTCCGACCAGATAAGGGCGCGGTCGTTACGCTGACGACTGTGGCTAAGTACCCGTGTACCAGTCATTGGCTTCGGTAGACGCAGCCGCACAAGAGGCCCGGTCGGGCGTGGCGCTGGCTTTGACCTGATCAGGCAACTGCGTACTTCCGGCCACTTCGTACGTCAGCCAACCATTCGCGGCCATAACGCGCGGGCACATTGCGGCGGGCTTGTCGGCGCGACCGGCTGACCCGAACGCTTTGACATTCGTCAGCCTGATCCGGCGCTGCCTTCCTGAAATCAATCGCACAAAAGAAAAGGGCCGGAGGTGATACCCCCGGCCCCTTCTTGTTTCGCTATGTGCGAAATTACATGCCGGAACCCGGACCGTAGGTGATTTCCACCCGGCGGTTCTGAGGCTCACGCACGCCGTCCGCAGTCGGGACGCGCGGCATGGATTCGCCGAAGCCTTCGCTGGAGATGCGGGCGTTCGGGACGCCTGCGCCAGTGAGGTAGCTACGAACGCTCGCATTGCGACGCTCGGCCAGGCCTTCGTTGTAGGTAACCGTACCGGAACGGTCGGTGTGACCGGCCAGCATGATCGGAACCGTACCGCAATCGGCGTAGGCTGCGACCGCGTTGTCCAGGACCGTGGCAGCTGCCGGCGTGATGTTCGACTTATCCCAGTCGAAGAACACGATGTACGGACCCTTGTTGCAGACGGTCTGAACGACCGGCGGCGGCGGAGGCGGCGGGGGCGGAGGCGGCGGGGGCGGCGGCGGGGGCGGAGGCGGCGGCGGAGCCACAACTTCCGGAGCGCCGAACTCGTGACGCAGGGTCACGAAGCCCGAGTTCACCTGGTGCTTGTCCGAGAACCAGCCTTCGAAGCCAGCTTCGAGGTAGGTGTTGTCGGTCAGGCCGGCTGCGAAGCCAACGCCGCCAACGATGAAATCGTCGACGCGATCGTCACCCGTTACGAGGAAACGCGTGCCCGGTGCACCGGCGAACTGCGCGGTGAAGAAGCCCGGGTTGTTCTCGAACACGTGACGCCATGCCACCTTCAGGCTCGGGCGAATGTTACCCAGAACGCCGCCGAGCTCGAGGCCCAGTTCGGAGGTCAGGTAATCTTCGTCCGTACCGGTGACGATGAGGTTGGCGTCGGCGAAACCGGATTCCGTGAATTCGTCCAGTTCGGCGTTGACGAAGTCAACACCTGCGTAGGGCGAAAGCCACACGGAGGAACCGAGCGGCAGGCGGAAACCGGCCTGGCCACTTGCGCTCCAGATTTCGGCGTTCGTGACACCGCGAGCCGTACCGGCGAGGCCGTTCGGGCCAGCGATGTTGATCGAACGGGCGCTTTCCACGTCCAGGTCAGCATAGCTGCCCGACAGGCGAACGTAGAACGGGCCGCTGTCATTCGCAGCGTACAGACCGATCATATAGCCATCGCCATTGATCATGCTGTTCTGGTTGTTGGTGCGACCAACGAACTCGGCGTCGTTTTCCATGTAGCCGATGGCCACACCGATCTTGCCGTGCTCACCGATGGGCAGGTCACCGCCAAGCATCAGAAGGTACTGGTCGGAATCCAGACGCGGCGTGTCAACGACGACACCGGAGTCGATGTGTTCCTGAGCGTAATTGCCCGAGATCCACAGCGCGCCAGCATTCGTGTCGCACGAAATGCCATTCGTCAGGTCGAGGTCACGACATGCACCCTGGTCGGCCAGGAAGCCGGCCGTGCGCTGGCCGAACGTGCCGAGCGACTGCATGTACGTGGCGTAAGCCGAACCGCTGAGCTGCGACAGAGCATCGTAATACTGCTGCGCATTCTGGCCGTTCAGCTGGTTCAGCAGGTTCTGGAAGTCGGTCGTGCGCGGCGTGCGCGGACGTTCGTTCTGCAGAGCGCTGGCGAGAGCATCCTGGTTCCGGTCGAAAACGAAGACTGGATCATTCAGCGTAGCGGTGATGTTGCCATCGGGCCGCGTGATAATCGGGTTCTGTGCTGCTGCGGGGACGCTGTAAAGCGCACTCGCCGCAACACTGACCGCCAGAAGCTGACGGAAATTGCGGTTCATCATAAAAACTCCCTCATGAAGCGGGCCGATGCCCGCCATATGATCGTCAATCGCACAATGGGACGACGAAGCCTACGTCGCCAACACCGTCACAATTGCCCAGTAGGCGAATAGGCGCATGCGCCCCGCCTGTCCATGGCCAATTGCTTGAATTGTCTCTTTCAAGTGACCCCGTGTGTCCCATCGGCAACGCTTGTACTAATCGCGAGGACGACATCCGTTCCCTTGAATCCGGCCTGCCAGACGATTTTTCGGAACTTAAAGAAAGGGCTGGCGGTGCGTACACCTGCCAGCCCGGAAAGTCTAACGTTCGCAGGAGGAACGTGGGTATTGCCGGGACGGGCGGGAGAGGAGTGCCCGCCCCGGCAAGTTCGTGATCAGTTGTAAGCGCGTTCGCCGTGCTCGGAGATATCGAGGCCATCGCTTTCGGCCTCGGCATCGACCCGCAGGCCGATCAGGGCCTTTACGATGAAGCCTGCGACCAAGGTGCCGATGGCAGCCCAGGCGATGGTGACGAGCACGCCTTCGGTCTGGATCCAGAGCTGCGCGCCCAGCGCGGTCGATCCGTCGCCAGGTCCGCCGAGAAACGGCTGGTAAACCACGGCCGTACCGATCGCGCCGACGATGCCGCCCACACCGTGGATGCCAAAAGCGTCGAGGCTGTCGTCATAGCCGAACTTTGCCTTCGCCTTCGCCACTGCGAAGTAGCAGACCATGGAGGAGAGGATGCCGAGCAGGATCGCGCCAAACGGTCCGCTGTTGCCAGCAGCCGGGGTCACAGCGACAAGGCCGGCGATAACGCCAGAGCAGAAGCCCAGCGCGCTGCCCTTGTGGCCCGCCATCCGCTCGATCACCATCCAGGTAAGCGCACCGGCCGCCGTGGCGACGAAGGTGTTGATCATGGCAAGACCGGCCGAGGCATCCGCTTCCAGCGCCGAACCAGCGTTGAAGCCAAACCAGCCGACCCACAGCAGGCCCGTACCGACCATGGTCAGCGTCATGGAGTGCGGCGGCATGGGTTCTGCCGGATAGCCGCGGCGCTTGCCAAGCAGGAAGGCCAGCACGAGGCCTGATACACCGGCATTGATGTGCACAACGGTGCCGCCCGCGAAGTCCAGCGCGCCCTTCTCGAACAGGAAGCCGCCCCCGGCCCACACCATATGCGCGATCGGGAAATAGACGATGGTCAGCCAGATCGGCACGAACAGCATGACGGCGTTGAACTTCAGCCGCTCCGCCGTCGCGCCCAGGATCAGCGCGGCGGTGATTGCTGCGAAGGTCATCTGGAAGCTGATGAAGACGTACTCGCTGATCACCTCGTCGGTGAAGGTGGCCGCCGTGCTGGACGCGTCGATCCCGGCAAGGAAGGGCACGCCCCAGCTGAAGATGGCATTGCCTTCGGGACCGAAGGCCGTGGAATAGCCCCACATCACCCAGACCAGCATCGCCAGCGCAGCCGCGCCGCCGACCTGTGTCATGGTGGACAGCATGTTCTTTGAGCGGGTGAGGCCGCCGTAGAACAGGGCCAGGCCCGGCAGTATCATCAGCATGACCAGGACGGTTGCCGTCATCATCCACGCATTGTTGCCGGGATTGGGCACGGCCGCTGCGGCTTCTGCCGCTTCCTGTGCGAATGCGGCGGCCGGGAAGGCCACCGTCGATGCAAGCGCCGCTGCGCCTGCGAATACCTTGCGAATCATTGTCTTGACCCCCTTCGTCAAAGCGCCGCGTCGCCGGTTTCGCCGGTGCGGATGCGGGTTGTGGATGCGAGATCGAGGACGAAGATCTTCCCGTCCCCGATGCTTTCGGTGCTGGCGGTCTGCTGGATGGTCTCCACGACCTGCGCAGCGAGCGAATCCGCAGCGGCAATTTCCAGCTTCACCTTGGGCAGCATGTTGGTGGAATATTCCGCACCGCGGTAAATCTCGGTCTGGCCCTTCTGGCGGCCAAATCCCTTCACTTCGGAAACCGTCATGCCGGCGACGCCAATGGCGCTCAGCGCCTCGCGCACTTCGTCCAGCTTGAACGGCTTGATGATGGCAACGATGAATTTCATCACGAACCCCTCTTGCTCACCGGATCGCGTCCGGTCGCATTGTGCGCTGCAACAAGCGTGCCAGTTCGCCGGAGCGCGCCTTTTGGGGTAATCGTGAAATTATGTTGCGCGAGCGGGCCTGCCCGACCGCCTAGATAATCGGCAGCTGCCTATATTTCAGGCAGGTCGAGGTCCGCCCATACGGGCAAGTGGTCGGACGCGCGGGCAGACAGGGGGCTATGGTGCACGCCGCTGTCCAGCAGCCGCATCTCCGGGCTTACTAGGATGCGGTCGAGCTTTGCCACCGGCCTGCGGCTGGGGAAGGAGCGGCCCGGATCGGCGAGCTGCCATCCTTCCGGAAAAGGACGCAGCATCTGGCTTCCCGGCGTCCATTCGTTGCAATCGCCCAGCACGACTGCGGGACCACCCTCGCCCAGGATGTGATCGGCAATCGAGGCGACCTGGTGGCGCCGCCTGATGCCGGACAGGTCGAGATGGGTGGCAACCACGCGCAAGGCCGATCCGCCGACAGAGAGGTGCGCGCAGACCGCGCCGCGCGGCTCCAGCCGTGGGAGCGCGATCGCTTCCGTCCGGTCGATGGCGATGTGCCGGCGCACCAGCACGGCATTGCCATGCCAACCCATGCTCGCCGGCCGCGTCCGGAGCCGCGCGACGTGCCAGCCGTGCTCCTCCACCGCCTGTCTCGGCAGGACAGAGATCCTGCGCCCGAAGCGGCGGTCCACTTCCTGCAACGCAATAATATCGGCATCGAGCTCGCCAAGCACCGTCAGGATACGTTCGGGATCGCGCACGCGGTCCGTGCCCACCGCCTTGTGAATGTTGTAGCTGGCGATCCGGAGCCGCATTGCCGTGCCGCTCAATCGCCAGCGATGTAGCGTTCGGGCGGCCGTACGGGCAGGCCGTCGATGCTGGTATCGCGCGCGGCGTGCTTGGCTTCCCACTTTTCCGGCTCGGCCTGCGCGTGGTATTTCACCAGCGTCGCGCGGTCCGTTTCGTATTCCATTAGCGGGACGCCCCAGCCGCAGCTGGTCTGCACGCTTTCCACCGCAATATCGAAGATTTGCCGCGTGCCCGGCAGCAGCTTGAAGTGCGCGGCCAGATCTTCCCAGCCAGCATCGCCCGGCATCACCGGCACGCCGGTGCCGTAGATCCGCAGGATCAGCGCCGGCTGGCGGAAATTGCACACCATCAGGGTGATCCGCCCGTCCGCCTTCAGGTGCGCCTGCGTCTCGTTCCCCGATCCCGCCAGGTCCAGATAGGCAACTCGGTCAGGCGCAAGGACCCGCAGCGTATCGTCCAGACCCTTGGGGCTGAGGTTGATCCGCGCACCCGTCGCCGCCGTCGCCACGAAGAAGACGGGCTGCGCCTCGATCATGGCGATGTGGTCTGGCGAGAGCGTATCGGTGAAGTCGGCCATTGCGCTACGCTACGCAGGCGCGCGCCGGATGTCACCGCTCCTTGGTAGCGGAGAAGGTCAGCTCCGGATTCTTTTCCTGCTGGTAATTCACGTCCCAGGGGCTTTTCGCCATGAAGACGAGGTCGCCGTCGCGGTCCCGCGCCAGGTTCGGACGGTTGAAGCCTTCGAATTCCGACAGGGCCGCATCCGGTCCCTTGAGCCAGCGTGCGGTCGCGAAGGGCGATGCCTCCAGCGCGGCATCCACCTTGTATTCGGCGGCCATGCGGCTGATCAGCACTTCCAGCTGCAGCTGGCCGACCACGCCCACGATATATTGCGCGCCCAGTTCCGGGTAGAACACCTGGATCACGCCTTCTTCGGAAAGATCGTCCAGCGCTTTGCGCAGTTGCTTGGTCTTGGTCGGATCCTTCAGCTGGACGCGGCGCAGGATTTCCGGTGCGAAATTGGGCAGGCCGGTGAAGCGCACCTCGTCCTTTTCGCTCAGCGTATCGCCAACGCGCAGCGTGCCATGGTTGGGAATGCCGATGATATCCCCCGGCTCGGCGGTGTCGGCAATCTCGCGGTCCTGCGCGAAGAACATGATCGGCGAATGCACGGCGATCGGCTTGCCCAGCCCGCTCGGCGTCAGCTTCATGCCGCGTTTGAAGGTGCCGCTGACCTGCCGCATGAAGGCGATGCGGTCGCGGTGGTTCGGATCCATATTGGCCTGCACCTTGAAGATGAAGCCGGTGACCTCGTCATGGTCCGGGCTGATCTCGCCATCGCCCGCCGGTTGGGGCCGCGGGGCGGGCGCATACTTGGCAATCGCATCGATGATCGCCTCCACGCCGAATTCCTTCAGCGCGCTGCCGAAATAGACCGGCGTCAGATCGCCATTGCGATAGGCCTCGAAATCGAACTCGGGATAGCCCTCGCGCGCCAGCAGGCCCTCTTCCGCTACGCGCTCCACACCATCGGCGGAAAGGTGATTGGCCAGCGCCGGGTCTTCCGGGCCATCGGTCTGGATCGTCTTGCCGAGGAATTCCTTGCCATCGCCTTCGGGCAGGTGGAGCTGCTTCGTCTCGAAATTGAAGACGCCTTCGAACAGGCCGCCCATGCCGACCGGCCAGCTCATCGGGCTGGTGTCGAGCGCCAGCTTTTCCGCAATCTCGTCCAGCAGCTCGAACGCATCGCGGCCTTCGCGGTCGATCTTGTTGATGAAGGTGATGATCGGCACGCTGCGCAGGCGGCATACCTCGAACAGCTTAAGCGTCTGCGGTTCGATACCGGCGGCGGCGTCCAGCACCATGATGGCCGAATCGACCGCCGTCAGCGTGCGGTAAGTGTCTTCACTGAAGTCCTCGTGCCCCGGCGTATCGAGCAGGTTGAAGGTGATGCCGTCTCGCTCGAAGGTCATCACGGAACTGGTGACGGAGATGCCGCGCTGCTGCTCGATCTTCATCCAATCGCTGCGCGCCCGCCGCGCTGCGCCGCGCGCCTTGACCTCGCCCGCAAGGTGGATCGCGCCGCCGCGAAGCAGCAGCTTCTCGGTCAGCGTGGTCTTACCCGCGTCGGGGTGGGAGATAATGGCAAAGGTGCGGCGCTGGTTGGTCATAAGTTCTCTAACCTTCATCCGCTCATCCTGAGCTTGTCGAAGGATGCTGGCGTGGCGCGGGCGTGCTTCGACAGGCTCAGCACGAGCGTGGCTTGTATCGGTGCTAATCCTCCCGGTGCACGCGGAAGCCGGCGAAGTCCTGGTTCACCGGCATCAGTTCCAGCCGGTTGATATTGAGATGCGGCGGCAGTTCGGCAATCCAGCGGATGGTATCGGCGATGTCCTGCCCCGTCATCGGGTCCGACCCGCGATAGAGATCGTCCGATGCCTGCTGGCTGCCGGTGCGCACCTTGGTGAATTCAGTTTCGACCATGCCCGGCTCGATGCTCGTCACGCGCACGCCGGTGCCGTGCAGGTCCGCGCGCAGGGCAAGCGTGAAGTGGTTCGCAAAGGCCTTGCTGCCCGCATAGACATTGCCGCCGGGGTAAATGTAGCTGCCAGCGACAGAGCCGATGGCGATGATCGCCCCGCGCCGCTCGATCAGGCCCGGCAGAAGCTTGCGCGTCAGCTTCACCATGGCCGTGACATTGGTGTCGATCATGGTCTGCCAGTCGGCAAGGTCAGCATCCTGCGCAGCGGACAGCCCCTTGGCGAGCCCGGCATTGTTCACCAGCAGGTCGACCTTGGCGAAATCGCCCGGAAGCGCTTCGATGGCGGCATCCATCGCCGCTTCGTCGCGCACGTCGAACACGGCCGGGTGAACCTTGTCCGCGCCCAGCTCTTCCACCAGCGCATCCAGCCGCTCACCGCGCCGCCCGGTCGCAACACAGCGCCAGCCGCTCGCCACAAGCGTGCGGACAGTGGCCTCGCCGATGCCGGAGGTGGCGCCTGAGACGAAGGCTGTTTTCACCCCCTCAGCTCCGCGCCCTGCTTGGCGGCGGCGGCGACGATGGCGTCGCTGATTGCCTTGATCTGCTCGTCGGTGAAGGTCTTCTCGCCCGGCTGGAGGGTGACTTCCAGCGCGACGGATTTCCTGCCTTCCGCCACGCCCTGTCCGGCGAAGACGTCGAACACGCGGGCATCCACGATGGCCTGTTTGTCCGCGCCTTTCACCGCGCGCAGCAGGTCGCTGGCGGGCAGGCTGGCGTCCACCAGGAAGGCGAAATCGCGCGTGATCGCCTGCAGAGCGGGCGGCGCATAGGCGGAGCGGGCGAAACTGGCGCCCTTCTTCTGCGGGATGGCGTCGAGGAAGATTTCCGCCGCCATCACCGGGCCATCGACGTCGAAGGCCTCCAGAGTGCGCGGGTGCAGCGCGCCGAAGCGGGCCAGCACGTTCTTGGGGCCAAGTCGCAGTGTGCCGGACTGGCCGGGGTGAAACTGCTCCCCCGCATCCTCCATCACCATCAGCTTTTCGACCGGCGCGCCAGCCTCGGCCAGCAGCCGCTCGGCGGCAGCCTTGGCATCATATGCGTCGAAGGCGCTGGCCTTGCCGCTTGCCCAGCCTCGGGACGTCTTCTCGCCAGCCAGCAGCACGCCCAGCGCGGCCTTCTCGTCGCTCGCGCCGTCTGACCTGCGGAAATAGCGTCGGCCGATCTCGAACAGGCGCAGGCTGTCGGCGCCGCGGTCCATGTTGCGCTTGGTGGCAGACAGCAGGCCCGGCAGCAGGGACGGGCGCATGGCCTTCATGTCCTCGCTGATCGGATTGTCGAGCACCCACAGCTGGTGGCCGTCGGCGAAATGCTCCGCCTCCGGCACGGGCAGGAAGGACCAGGTGATCGCTTCCTTTAGACCGCCGGCAGCAGCGGCGCGGCGCAGCCGGCGCTCCATTGCCTGCTGCGGCGTGGCGGTGGGGCGCGCGACGCCCTCCGCGCGCGGCAGGGCCACGCTTTCCACGGCGTCCAGTCCGTGGATGCGGACGACTTCTTCGACGAGATCGGCCGGGCCTTCGATATCGTGGCGCCGCGGCGGACAGGTGACCTGCCAGTCCGGGCCGACCTTGAAATCGAGTGCTTCCAGGATCCGGCGCTGCTCCGCCTCATCCACGTCCACACCGCCAAGGCGCTGCGTCAGGGCGGGATCGAAAGCGATGACCTTTGCCCCATCCGGCGCGGAGCCTGCGCGGACCGCTTCGGTAGGCGTGCCGCCGCATGTGCGCACGATTAGGTCTGTCAGGATGGCAAGCCCATCCTCAAGGAAAGCCGGGTCCACGCCGCGCTCGAATCGCGTACGCGCATCAGTCGCAATGCCCAGCTTGCGGCCGGTCACGCCAATCCGCGCGGGATCGAAATAGGCGATTTCCAGCAGGACGTCGGTCGTCGCCTCGGTCGCGCCGGAATGCTCGCCGCCCATGATGCCGCCGATATCGTGAACGCCATTATCGTCCGCGATCACGGTTATGGTGTCGTCCAGCGTGTAAGTCTTCTCGTTCAGCGCCTCGATGGTCTCGCCGTCCTTCGCTCGCCGCGCCACGACGGGGCCGGAGAGCTTCGCGAGGTCGTAGACATGCGCCGGCCGCCCGAAGGCGAGCATCAGGTAATTGGTCGCATCGACCAGCGCGCTTATCGGCCGCTGGCCCGCCGCGATAAGGCGGCGCTGCATCCACTCGGGGCTTGTGCCATTCGTGACGCCGCGAATGACGCGGCCGTGGAAGGCCGGGCAGCCGTCCGGATCGTCGGTGCGGATTTCGACCGGGCAAGCACCCTCGCCGTCCGTTTGCCGCACCGCGAAGTCCTTCAGCTGTCCCACGCCGGCCGCCGCGAGATCGCGGGCAATCCCATAAACGCCCATGCAATCCGGACGGTTGGGCGTGATGGCCACGTCGAAGACCGGGCTGGCGCCCTGGTACTCGGCAAAGCCTTGGCCCACGGGCGCATCGCCGGGCAGCTCGATTATGCCGTCATGCTCCTCGCCCAGCTCCAGCTCTCGCACGGAGCACATCATGCCGTTCGATTCGACGCCGCGAATGGCGCTCTTGCGAAGTTCCATGCCGTTGGCCGGCACGACCGCGCCGGGCAGGCCCAGCACGCCCTTCATCCCGGCCCGCGCGTTGGGCGCGCCGCATACGACCTGCAGCGGTTCGCCCTCGCCCGTGTCGACGGAGAGGACCTGCAGCTTGTCGGCATCGGGATGCTTCGCAGCCGTCAGGACATGCGCGATACGGAAGCCCGCGAGTTTCTCGGCCGGGTCCTCGATCTCGTCCACCTCGTGCCCGATGCGGTTGAGCGCAGCCGCGATCTGAGCAACCGAGGCATCGGTTTCGAGGAAGTATTTCAGCCATTCGAGCGAGAACTTCATGAGCGCGCTCCTACACCGGCGGAAAGTGTCGGCTGGTCGAAAGCGGAGAAGCCGTAATGCGCCAGCCAGCGGTGGTCGCCGTCGAAGAAGGCGCGCAAATCGTCCATCCCGTATTTCAGCATGGCGAGGCGATCGACACCCACGCCAAAGGCGAAGCCCTGCCACTCGTCCGGGTCAAGCCCGGCAAATTCGATGACACGGCGGTTGACCATGCCGCTGCCCAGCAGCTCCATCCAGCCATGGCCCGGCGCATCGCCGTCGCCGCCCAGCACGCGCCTGCCGTTCTCATCCTTCCAGCCGACATCGACTTCGACGCTTGGCTCGGTGAAGGGGAAGTAGCTCGGGCGCAGGCGCAGGACGATATCCTCGCGCTCGAAAAAGGCCTTGAGGAAAGTCTCCAGCGTCCATTTCAGATGGCCGAGGTGGATGTCCTTGTCGATCACTAGGCCTTCGACCTGGTGGAACATGGGCGTGTGGGTCGCATCGCTGTCGGAGCGATAGACGCGGCCGGGTGCGATGATACGGATCGGCGCGCCCTGCTTCATCATGCTGCGGATCTGCACCGGACTGGTGTGCGTACGCAGCAGCATGCGGCGGCCTTCGGCATCCACGTCAGGGAAATAGAAGGTGTCGTGCATGGCGCGCGCGGGGTGCGTTTCGGCCATGTTGAGCGCGGTGAAATTGTGCCAGTCGTCCTCGATCTCGGGACCGGTGGCGACGGCGAAGCCAAGGTCGGCGAAAATCTCCGCCAGCTCGTCCATCACCTGGCTGACCGGGTGGACGCTGCCCTGCGGCATGGCCGGGGCGGGCAGGGTGAGATCGATCCCCTCGCTCGCCAGCCTGGCTTCCAGCGCAGCGGCCTCCAGCACGGCCTTGCGGTCCGCAATGGCGTCGGCCACGCGGGCACGCAGGCCCTGAATGCGAGGGCCTTCCACCTGGCGCTCTTCGGGGGTCATCTTGCCGAGCGTCTTCATCAGGCCGCTCAGCCAGCCCTGCTTGCCCAGCGCCTCGACCCGGATTGCCTCGACCGCGTCGACGCTGTCCGCTCCATGCAGTCGCTCGAGCGTGTCGGCGACCTGTTTTTCCTGTTCCTGGCTCATCGTGCGTGCCTCTTAACCGGACAAACAAAAAGCGCCACCCTTTCGGATGGCGCTTCCTGGTTTTCGTATCGCGTCAACAATCAGGCGGGAAGCGCTTCCTTCGCCTGCTTGATGATGGCGGTAAACGCCGCGGATTCGTTCATCGCGAGATCGGCCATGACCTTGCGGTCCAGCTCGATACCGGCCAGCTTCACGCCGTGCATGAACTGAGAATAGGTGAGGCCTTCGACGCGGACAGCCGCGTTGATGCGCTGGATCCACAGGGCGCGGAAGTTGCGCTTCTTAACCTTGCGGTCGCGGTAAGCGTACTGGCCGGCCTTTTCGACGGCCTGGCGCGCGACGCGGATGGTGTTCTTGCGGCGGCCGCGATAGCCCTTGGCCTGGTCCAGCAGACGCTTGTGCTTGGTGCGGGTGGTCGTACCACGTTTGATGCGGGGCATTGTCTATATCCTCCTGCTTACTTGAGCCCGTAGGGGGCCCAGCTCTTCACGGCAGCCCAATCGGCTTTCGCCAGGACCTTGGTGCCGCGCTGCTGGCGGATATACTTCGCGTTATGGCTGATCAGGCGGTGGCGCTTGCCGGCCACGCCATGCTTGACCTTGCCGGTGGCGGTGAGCTTGAAGCGCTTCTTGACGCCGCTCTTGGTCTTCAGTTTGGGCATTTTCGTCTCCTAGTTCAGAAACACGTCCAACCAGCCCTGGCAGCCCTAACGGCCAGACCGGCAGATGAATCACGTGTCGGTGAAGTGCGCGCAAATAGCGGATGGCGCGCGGATTGCAAGCCTTGCGGGCGTTCAGCCGGCCAGAGCTTCCAGCACGTCTTCCAGCCGCGCCGGATCGCCCATCGCCAGCACGCGCCCGTCGCTTCCCGCATGCAGCGGATCGCCCTGCCAGTCGCACATCGTGCCGCCAGCGCCCTCCACCACCGGGACGAGCGCGGCGAAGTCATGCAGTTTCAGGCCCGCCTCGCACACCACGTCCAGCTGGCCATGCGCGACCATGGCATAATTATAGCAATCGCCGCCCATGATCATGCGTTTGTGATCGGTCTTCGAGGCAAGCGCCATGAAGTGATGGCCCTCGTCCTCGCTGAAATAATGCGCGCCCGTGGTCGCCAGCGCGGCATCCGACAGTTCGCGGCAGCGGCGGGTGGAGACCGGCGCGCCATTGAAAGTCGTCTCGCGCCCAGCCACGCCCAGCCAACGTTCGGACAGGATCGGCTGGTCGATGATGCCAAGCACCGGGAAGCCGCCTTCCAGCAGCGCGATCAGCGTCCCGAAGGTCGCCCGCCCGGCGAGGAAGGCCGTGGTGCCGTCGATCGGGTCGAGCACCCACTGGCGACCCGATGTCCCTTCGGTGACGCCAAACTCCTCGCCATGCACGCCGTCGTCCGGTCGCTCTGCTCTCAGCAGGGCCCGCATGGCCTCTTCCGCTGCCCGGTCGGCAATGGTGACGGGCGAGGCATCGGCCTTGCGATCGGGCTGCACGCCCTGCCGGAAATGCGGGCGGATCGCCTCTCGCGCGGCGTCGGCCAGCCGCTCTGCAAACTGGATATCGTCGGGCGTCATCGAAACCTCCGGAAGCGGGCACCTGCCCTGGCGGACGCTGTTAGCGCAGACCTAACGCGTTGCAAGCGGCGCATTTCTGTCGCAGACCTCTCGTCCATGGGGGCGCAAAGTCAGGCACAGGTCGAATCGCAGACGGGGCGCACGCGCGGCGGCGCGCCGCTCGCCTGGTCGCGCGCGCCGGCAGAGCGGCTGCGACCGTGGTTCTATTGGTGGAGCGTTTCGGAAGGCGAGCTGCCGCCCGGCGTGCGCGTCAAATGCGGGATGTTCGTCGACCATTCATGCCTGCGGATCATCTACCGCGATCCCTGGACGGCGGACACACTGGACGGCCAGCAGGTCTGGGACCCGGGCGCGGAGGGCAAGGCGCTGTATTTCGGACCGCAGAGCCGCTGCATGCCGCTGGCCATCGAAGGCCGCTACATCGCCATCACCCTGCACTTCACGGCTGGCGCGCCCAGCGTCCTTGGCGGCCCGCCGCAGAGCGAGATGCTGGACCGCATCGTGGAATTCGACAGCATTGCGGAGGTGACGAAGGCGGTTCATCGCCATGCCCCGCTGGACGAGCCCTATGAGAACTGGATCATCGCGCTCGAGAAGGTGCTGGGCAGTTACATCGACCAGATCGATGCGGCCGAGCCGGACCCCCTTTCGCTGGCGTTCGAGCGGCAGGCGCTGGTCAATCCGCACCTGCCCGTCGAGGACTTCTGCCGCCGCGCAGGTGTGGGCAGGCGGACGCTGGAACGGATCATCAAGCGCGATTTCGGTGTGACGCCCAAGTTCGCCATGCGCCGTGCGCGCGCCATGGACATGGGCGCGGCCCTGCTGGGCGTCGCGCGCGAGGAGGACGAAGCGGGGCTGGCGCTGCGCTACACCGACCAGTCCC